>CAIQPO010000070.1 GCA_903873735.1 Candidatus Collierbacteria bacterium
AGGTAAAAATAAAGTGGTGGCTTGAAGTCGTCGAAAGATCGAAATACCAAAGGCCAGCCTGCGGAGTGCTCATCTTTTCCTGTTTCTAGAAGTGACCAGGCGTTGTAGCCAATGGCGGCTTCGTCTGCGTTGATTCCAGCAGGATATTTATCGATGAAAATTACTCGAGGTAAAAGACTTAAGACAAAAATTAAAAGGGGGAGAAGATATTTTTTCATTAGTAAGTTTTGACAATTCTTAATATCACTTGATTTGAGCTATCGGTCAGCTCTTGGAAATACTCGAGATTTTTTATGGCAGAAGTATCTGGGATATTACCAACTGTGCCGATAAAGATGGTGTTCTTGCTTTGGTTGATATCTTGAATACCGAACTGATGGAACTCGGTTTGCCCTACCCTACCAACAAAGCCAACATCCTTACCACCGCTTTGGAATGAGTTTTCTTTTTGGTATTTTTGAGGATCATATTTTGTGGCAAAAAGATAATAAATGTAGGGCTGACCATAAACATCGGTCGCAACAACTTTTGAGTCCGGATATTTTGCGGCAAAGTTCATGGCTTTGACGTAGCCGTCGTTGTATTCCCAGGAAAAATATTTGTATGAGTGATTGAGGTATACATCTGAAATCAGAGTAAGGACTAAAAGATTAAGCCCCACAACAGGAGCTAGTATTAGTGGGCTAATAGAAGCAATGATATACAGAGCAGAGCCAATTAATATCGAGAGAGGAATGGTCATGAAGAACGAGCGCACCGAACTGAATTCCTCAAGGGTGAGTGAAGCAGGAATTGGTGAAATGAGGAGGAAAAGGAGAATGAGTAGTGCTTCTTTTTGGAAATGGCGAGAGAAATAATATAGCCCAACTATTAGTAGAGCAAAGTCGATAATGGTAATCAAGCCAAACTCTGGAAGGTGCCCTCTCTCGGTAAAGCGAACGCCTTGGAAAGCTAGTACTTCTGGAGAGAAGTGGTAGAGATAACGACCGGCGATTTGCTCGAACTTTTGTCGTACTTCACTGTGGAAAAAAGTAGCAATTTCTTTGCCTCCATCTAGCTTGATATCTTGAGAAGAAATTCCTGGACGGTAACCAAAGATTGAAAGTCGCTCAAGTCGATTCTTGGCTTCTCCACCGAAAGTGGCAATATAAAAAACTAGAATCAGAATTAGTGGAAAAATAAAATATGGCTTTTTAAAAGACTTGATGGTGGCAATTTCTTTCTTAATATTTCCATCAAGCACAAGCCAAGCAATGAAGAGTAGCAGTGGGGTAAGGAGCTTTCCAGACTGGTAAGTGGCCATAGATAGAAGGGCAAAGATGAGGGTAATAATCAAGTCGGACTGTTTTCTGTCTTTGATGAAGTTGATGAAGAAAATAATGGAAAAAAGTAGAAAGCAGGAAAAGACATTTGTTTCCCAAGCTCCACGACTAAAATGAATATGCCAGGGCATAAGGGCAAGCGAGAGAGCTGAAAGAAGCGATAGCAATTTCTTGTTGAAGAGTTTTTGGACAAGAAGATAAACTCCGAAGATAGTAAGGGATCCAAACAGAGCACTGGGGAGTCTCACCGCAAAGGGAGTGAGATCAAAGATAGCAACGGCAGGGACGGTGAGATAGATGTAAAAACCTGGCTTGTAATCGCCGAAAGATTTGAAGATTACAGGTAGAAAAGCTCCAAATTCATCCTTACCGGTTTTTAGAATTGAGTAGGCGTTGTAACCGATGGCGGCTTCATCCCAGGTAAGTCCTTGAGGCACTACTCCTAGCTGATAAAGCCGAAAGAAGAGAGCTATAAGGATAACAAAGATTATAGATAGATGTTTTTTCATTTAATAAGTGAGATGTTAAAAGCTACTCTGCCATCGATAAAATAAATTGTCTTTAGAACTTGAGCATTTTTGGGAGTAGTACTAAAAGTGCTCACTAGGATTGCCCCTTTGGCGTCCACCTCTCCTCCACTCTCAAGCTTAATTTTATCTACATTTTGAGAAAGGTTGGGCATGTCCCAGTCATTCACAAAATATATTTGTTCTATCCTATCCGTCCAGTACCAATCTGTTTTTTCAAATCTGATATTGTCTCCCCCTGGCTGGATAATTTTTGGATCAAGCTGAGAGTAGAAAGCATAAAATAGGTGCGGCTCTCCGTATTTCTTGGTGATTATTATTTTACCGGTGATGTTTTCGGTCTTTAAATAATCAAATACTTGGGCATAGCCATATTGCCATGCATCTGAAAAATAATGGCGATAATCACCGAAATAATTATTTAGGTAAATTCCGAAATTGAGACAAATCGACAAGGTAAGTGTGATGGCGGTGACAAGCTTTAGCCTGGAAGTAACTAAATTTACCATCTGAACAAAACCATAGGCAGCAATAATCACTACCGGAATAATCATTAAGTTTGGTCGTAAGGCTTGCGGTGGGTCGGCGGTAAGAGAGGCTGG
>CAIQPO010000071.1 GCA_903873735.1 Candidatus Collierbacteria bacterium
AGTGCAGAGCTTAAAGATGAGTCTTCTACAAGGGGTACTGCGGATACAAAAAAGAGAGAGTTTTCTCTAGGGGAGATGGTTGCAAAGACAGGTGAGTCGATTTATCACAGATTAGAGAGAACAGGTTTTGAGCAAAAGGAGTACATCACCGGTGCCAAATTAGTTCTTGAAGTTTGTGATGAGAAAAATCAAACCTCAAAATTCTACTCCACAACTAATAAAAATATTGCACCAGCAGGCGAAAAGATTTCAGCAAATATTATGCATTTACATAATAATCCCAAAGTCTTTCGCCCTGGTAATTATCGAGTAGATGTGTTCTTAAATACTGATGGCAATTGGGTACTTATTAACCGAATTGATACTATCAAGCTGGCTGATTAAGAAGTGAGTTTCTAGCTTTTGGTGCATTAAATTTAAACCATAATTATTGTAGTTGAGGTTGTTGTTTGATATTACACTTAAGACTATTTAGATAAAAAAATCCCCCAGATAACTGGGGGAATGAGTTTTACTCTACGTCGATTCGGCCACTCCCGTTTTGAAATCCATGAACGGGGCGTTTTTTGGCGCGGATTGGATCACGACCTTCAGGCTGGACAGACCAGCCATCTTTGTCGACATGGGTTGTCAATTCATCGCCGCGGATGACAGCGAAGCCAAGTGTTGGGGTGGCATAGCCATCTACATCTTGGACGCTGAGAAAGCCTCCGACGAGACGACAGTCAAAGTTCGCGCCATTTCCTTGGTTTGCCGCTTTGAAGTTGGTCCCGGCAAATTCGCCTTCAACCTGACCCGAATGGTCTTTTGCGTAATTGAGGACGAAAGGTACGGCACTCAGATGGCAAGGAATATCTTCACGATGAATTCCTCGGCCGTATTTCTTGCTTTTCTCCAGGTTGGCTTTCCAGTTGTAGAGATGATCTTCTTTGGGATAGGGTGTGCCAGTGTGAAACTTGTAGTTCACAAAGGCTGTGATCCACCCGTCCATGTCATCAACTCCAGAACCAGAGTAATGGTTGTAGATGCTGGCCCAAAAGCCGTTGTCCACTTCTTTGCGGCCGGAGACAGTGTCGGCGATTTCCTGCAGCACCGGAATTAGGTACTCAAAGTACTTACCGAGATGCTCGCTGAAAATTTCTGCCAGCATTTTGCAAGCCTCGAGAATGTTGTCGTAATCTGCCGCAGCCCCGAACAAACGAATGTCAGGAATGCCACAGCAAACTCTCATCAGCATGTCGTAGTAAGGAGTGGCCGCATTAAGGGCAGCAACATATGAAGCAGTGAGACTGCCCAGGTCGTGCGTGGAGATCTCTGGGAGCATGTAGCGAAGTAGTTCAGAGGGCATCTTGGATTCCAGGCCACGAGTCAAAAGGGCAATGCCGTAGGCCCAGGCATCATTCTGATTGAACTGGCTCAGGTCGATTTCGTTTGCCTGGACATCGATCAACTTCTTCTGGTCGGAGTCGGTGAAGAGATAGCGATATGCCTCAGGATGCAGCCGGACGGTGATGCCGACCTCATGCAAAACCATCCACATGAGTGCATCTGGGCGAATTCCCAGAGGATGATGATTTGAAAAACAAAAATGCACAGTATTCAGGAACATACTTCCTGCCGCGCCTACTGGGCGATGAAGCTCGGGAGGCAGCGGTTTGTAATAACCGTCCGAAACCTTCGCACGTCCATCCCACACAGCATTGACCCATTCCGAGGTGGTGTAAGGCCGCATGTCGAGCGAACTTGGGTCGCTAACAAGCTGGAATACAGGCTGGTGCGCTTCGGGGAAAAGCAATTTCATGTTTTCCTCGATAGCTTGAGCAGCCATGTTCCCCCGCCTTGTAGGCAAGGCTTCAGTCACCACGCCTGGATAGTCAGGACCCGGTTCCCAGTTTGGATCCACCTCTTCGCGATATCTCCAAATAGGTAACTCAGATCCAGGAACTCCATACTTCCTTATATCAGGAATATATACATGAATAGTTTTTGCAGTATCCACTCTTTATCTCCTTGGTTAAAAACTCAAAGTTCAGCCAAATGGCTGGGGATATTATAAGACAATGATCGATTTATTTCAATTATAGGATAAATTTTCGATTTCCCGGTATGGGTAACCTTGTGGTGCCAATGCGTAATTATTCTTCGTATCAAATCTCACAGGTGTTTTTGCCAGTAAGAGCGTAGAATCCGCACCAGGAAAATATGGCTTCAAAGAAACAAAATGCAGAAAAGAAAAGGGCAAGATTGCTATTGCTATAGACACCGAAAATTAAGAGGATGAAGCCAAAAAAGAATCTAGCTCCCCTATCTGCCTTGCCGATATTGTTCTTGGCTCGAATATTAATATTTTTTGATTTGATTGTTTTTAATGCAAACCTGTATAGAAATCCAAAGATGATTCCTAACGCGAAGGAAATAAAAAGTGTGTACATATTTTAATTTTAGACTAAATGATTGTTATTTATTGCACAAAAAAGCCGTAGATATTTCTACGGCTATGAGAGCTGTTTTGCTACTCGGAGATGATGAAAAGACGGGGTTGAGCCAAGGCTGTCTTGGTGCCCACGCTTACTGTGGTTTTGGACAAAGACTCGTCTGGTCCATTGGCCACATAAGCCTCGATTTGAACCTGCCAAGTGCTTTGAGGGCCAGTGAGAGGCTGTTTTGTCATTGTATATCCCTGGCCTGTGGGTAGCCCGTGGATCCAACAGAAATCTGATCCAATGATCACAAACATAACATCACCACGAGGTCCTGGAAGTTCGGCAATGACAAGGGCGAGATTTGCCTGTTTGAGCTGACCGCTGGCATCAAAACCGGCGGCTGAGTAACCATCCTTAATAACTTTTGCGGACATGACACACTCCTTAAAGAATCGCGTCTTTTTTCAAAGTGAATTATTTAGTGTACGAGTAGTATCATACAATATAAGTCTTAATTTGTATAGTTATAGGTTTTTGATACCTATTCAGGATATCCGCTCATCTCTAGGAGTTTGGAACACCAAAAACATGGTTTTCGTAGCCTTTTTTGTAGTTCCATTGACCTCGATCTTGCTCTCCATGATAGTGCTGAGCTGGATCATAAACTATTTCTCTGCCTTGGTTGTCTTGCATAACAATCCAGAGGTGCCCTCCTGGAATATCCATATTGGCTCTGATCTCTACCCTTTTGTAGCCTGGTAACTCTACCTTTGAAATGGCTCTTTCCATACATGCACCAAGTATTACTCCCATCTGCCGACACACACCGGCTCTTAAACTGGAATAAACACCAACTTCAATTTTTTCATCTGCCAACTTACCGTGTTTTGGCAATATTGCCAGCACTCCCCGATTGATCCTGGGATCAAGTCTTTCTACCCAGCCTGGAGTGGCAATCAGTTGATCAAGGTTTCCCGCTACTAAACTATCGGAAATGTCACGGTTGTAAGCAATGCGATTTTCAATAAATTGCTGGGCGAATTCTGGAAGAGATTGAGCAGATTGATCTGGCTGTCTACCTTTGAATCCCTGAATTATCTGTTCGTAAAGAAAATTTAGGGCTTTGTCGTTTTCAAAGTCGACGACCATCGCTTCAGTCCCCGGGCAGTGTTGAATAACTGACCCGTCTATCCTTTTGCCTGCTACATAAAATTCACGTCCATATTGCGCCTTTTCTCTAGCAGCTTGGTGAAAATCAATCCTTTGGGTGTATCGTGCTTGTTCTGGTCCTGCTCCTGGTCCGTCTGTCATATTTTGATTATTACATGTTATTTATTAATACATAAAAAAACTCACCCATGAGGGTGAGTTGAAGGAGATTTCTCTTAGCCTGCGCCAAGCGAGAGGTAGAGAAGGAGGTAGATGATGAAGGCTGCTGGGTTGGTCACGCCAGTTTCTGGGTTGAAGTTGTCGGCAACTCCGCTTACCAAGAAGACGCTGAGCATCTCGAGGAGCGGCCAGACGAGGAGAATGATAGCGGCGCAGCCACAACCTATACCTATCTCGAAGCCAAAATCAACATTGAAAAACCGATTGACAATGAAGCCGGCGATGGCCAGGACGATGGCGATACCCCAGATCCACCAGGCCAGTCCCATGAACATGGTTTCAACGCCAACCATCTTGTCGAGGAAGGCGTCTGTCCAGGCATTGCCCGTGAGTGGAGAGCCAATCATCTGAAAAAGAGCGATCAGAGCAGTAAGAATATACATGCAGACCTCCAGTGAATGTGCATAGTAGAATATCGAGGAATTTGTAGGTGGATATTAGCAGTAACTACCGGCTTTGTCAACGAATATAGGCTATCTGTCCTTTTGTTTTTGTGCGTCTACTTTGTCTTTTAGCTTGACGATACTCTCCCATTCACCAATTGATTTTGAGGAAACCATACCTGCCACAAAAAATCTTAGATCGGCAGGATTTTTGGTAGCATGATTTTTGTATTGTTCTTGAAGTCTTTGAAGAGACTGGAAGCCTTGTCGAAGTAGCTGTTGATAAGCTGGGCTTTGAGTGTCTATGCCAGTATATTGGTAAAGACCGTCGGTGTTTACCATTACACCAATAAATTCATCTTCTGTGCACCCATCAATATAATAAGAAAGCGTTTCGGTGATAATACTGAATGAGTGCTCTTCAAATCCAGGAACCTGGGACTCGAGTGAACCAAGTCTGTTTAGCATTTTATTAACGCTACCCATGATGTCTCCAGGAACAAGTCTATTTATATGATGATTGAATTCGTGGTCTTTGGTATCGGTGTAAACCCAAACATTTCCCTGTTTGTCAGTACCGCCTTGCACAACGACAAACGGTAGCTGTTCCTCTGAGTGGGTAAATTCATACCTTTGCAATCCACTGCAAGAAAAGCCACCAACTTTCTTTGTTTCCTCTGCCTTAGGATTTCGTAGTAAATCAATTTACTTAGGATCTTCAAGTATGAACATAAGACCTAGGGGAGTTTCCACGACATAACATTTTTCTGGAATATACACTTCTCCCCTTTCGTAGATTTCGTAATGTCCACTGGGATTTTGAATATTTCTAAGCAGTGCTTGAGCTAGCACACGGTTATCTTCAATTTTGGAGGGATCAAGCCGAGGGTTGTTGGTGACAAATCTTTGGATTAGTCGATGTGACATTTCTGCTGTTTTCTCTGCACTAAAGAAGTATGGACTGGCAATTCCTGAATCTTCACGATAAATGTCTGTGATCATTTTGAAGTCTCTTCTGGCAGTTTCAGGTAGTACTCCTGGCTTGAGAGTAGCATAATCACCAAGATTTCTATAACCATAAACTTCTTTGAGAGATAAGTCGTTTTCCTGCATGGAATCTCGATAAAGCCTACCTCGATCTTCATACTTTTTTAGCAAACCTTCAGGAGATATTATTTCTATTGAATGAGGTTCTATGTCCATACGGTTAGCATGCAGACAGTGCCTGTCTCGGTCAAATTATGAATTGATATTTAAATTGTCTTCTTATTTCTATTTTTAAAATAATGTGAATATCTTGGGATTATTTTTTCTCTAAAGTATCTTTTCCTGTATTTATCAGCAACAAAATTGATGGCTGATTTCTGGATCCTTGGAGGAGTGACTTTATACAGGAGGAATGCGAGAAATAAAAGAATTAAAATAAAGTTGAACACGAGTAATGATACCTTAAGACTGGACTATAATTTAAGTAATATGAAGAATAATTCATTCTACAAAATTGGCTTTTGGTTTCTTCTTGGAGTGCTGATTTTGTTTGGATTTTTGTTTGCGAATGGGGCTCTTGACGGTAAATTCTTAATTTCCAATCCCTTTAAAAATGGTTGTGAGTATGGAGGTAGGACTTACCAGAATGGAGAGGGATTTAAAGATACCGACGGTTGTAATTCCTGCTCCTGTGTAAATGGTCAAGTGGCCTGCACCATGATGGCTTGCAGAGATAAAACAAATATTCTTATGTCATCCACCCCCTCTCTGTCAATGAAAGGATGTTGGTACAACAACACGCAGTATAAAGATGGAGACTCTTTTAAATCTGATGATGAGTGCAACACATGTTCTTGTAATAACGGATCTGTGGCTTGTACTGAAATGGCATGTATAAAAAATCCCGATGTTACAAAAAAACCTGCTGCACCTAAAGGCTGTACCTACAACGGAAAGAGTTATGAAAATGGTGATAGCTTTAAGGACACCGACGGGTGTAATTCCTGCTCTTGTGTAAATGGTCAAGTAGCCTGTACCATGATGGCTTGCCCGCCAAAGAGGTAATCAGCTAATTTTTCAGGGAGAACTCGGTGATTAGCTTTCTCTCGGTGTCGCCGGAAACGTATGCTTTTACGGATATGTATTTTTCTAGTCCTGATCCAGAAATTTTTTCCTTGAGTAGCTCATCGATTTGGAAAAGTCCGGAAGAATTATTCATATAGATATTGATGTAGATGTATTCCGGATCACCACCTTCTAGAATTTCGACAGAGTCGATGGCGTAGGCTGATAGTGAGTGGATGTTTACCTCACCTTTTTCAAATGGGATTCTGGATCTGCCTTCGGACATATCGAGAGCGTCTGCTATTCTGACAATGGCTGCCTCGACTGTCTTGGGTTTGCCGTCGTCGCGGTGATTGATGATGGCGTGAAGTGTTTCTCCCCTTACTATTACTCTTTCTCTTAGAGGTAAGAACTGTAAAACTTCGTCAATAATTCTAAACGCAATAAATAAGCTGAACTCTTCATGACCTCTGCGATTGATGGTCATGCCGAGATCGTGGAATAAGCTGGCTAGTACAATGACGAGCTCTGCATGATCATTTGTAAGTCCATAGTCCTTAACTATTCCCATTTCAACTTTCTTTGAAGCTAGGATTCGACTCATCTTCAAGGCGATATTGGCGACAATCTGAAAGTGGACTGGCCCATGATCTGAAAAACCCATTCTATTTAGGGCATTAGTGTTGGTCATTTCCCACATGACCATGATTTCTTCATTGGCGTTGATATTAGTGACTGCTTGATCGAGAATTTTATTGTGTACCGAAGGTACTCTGATTGCAGGTTTTTGATCGATATTTTCCATGTGTTATTTTAACATCATGGTATTGTCTTAATCCGAACCAAATAAGTATACTGAATTATGTGTAAAAACGTTAAATGTTTTGGGGTGATGGGGATATTTACTCTGTTAATGCTTATTTCAAGTTCACCTGTAGCGGCATTTGATTTGTGGGGATTATTTGGGGGTGATGTGAAGGGCGAATCCACCACCAAGACTGAATCTAAAACCGTAAATTATGAAAAGAAAGTTGAGAACAAGACAACAAACTACGATGCCTTAATTGAGGAAAAACTTAAGCATTTAATAAGAGTCAAAAAAATCAGCCAAAATCAAGCGAAAGCTTTACAACCAAAACTAAAAGAATTGCAGCTCAGAAGAGAGGCTGTGAACAAAATGGAAACCGAGATTAATAGCTATCTTAAAAGATACAACATTTCGCCTACTTTATTTGGAACTCTAATCACTGGCCCAACTCCGATAACACGATGCGGAGCAATAACTGAGCCAAAGGCAACTCCAAGTGTATCCATTACACCACGCCCAACCGAAAGTAATACGCATGATAGCGTAAGAAAATAAGAGTATTTCATAATTAGCATTCAGTCATGAGGCTTAATGATGAATTCTGATTTATGTATTTATATCCTATATATTTGACTTAAAGATAGTTTCGTGTTATAATCTGAGCGTACTTTAATCAAAATCAGATAGGTCATGGAGGACTGTATGTCTATCTTAATGGCTCTGTTTTTCTCGTTTTTTGTGGCAGTGCCCGCGACTGTCATCCTCGTCTTCATTATCTCCGCGATTCTCGCTTTCCCTATGGCTAAAGCACGCAAGGAAATCTTGAGCGCCATGCCCAATTCAGTTGTAGCCACCAAAGAAGCGATTGAGAGGGAGATGGCCAAAAAATACCCAACGCTTTACAGCATTCAAACATACATGGGCGCTGGGGTTTTAACCTTTTTGTTTTGTGTTTACCTTATCTCTGTGGCGGTGATGGTTTTTCTGTTTTGATTCACAAGCGTGGCTTAGGCCACGCTTTTTTGTATTTTTACCTTATCTCTTCGCGGTAGATTTGTAGATTATTTTTTTCTCCATTTTGATATTTTCGATAACGCCTGCCCTGTTCTTGATTGGGACCAAATTTGAACCATTGATCATTTAGTCCATACATGTCTATTGCATAAGCTGCTGAAATTATCGAAAAAATGGATATTAAAATTACTAACTTGAGGTTCTTTTGGTATGAAAAATCAAATTTTTTAAGAAAATATACACCTGCTGAAATTGACAGAATGGCAACTATTGGTACCCATAACGGTAAACTTTCGACCAGCTGTTGAAGTCTGTTTGCACCATTTGGTCCATGAGGGCGAGATATAAAGAAGATGATGCTGGTAAAGTAAATTGAAGAAATTATTGCCAAAATTATTCCAATTATCCCCAAAAAAGTACCAAGGGCAAAATACCATTTAGGCTTCATTTTGAGCTCACCTGAAGTTATTTTATCCATTACGATGGATTTCAAGACTTTTTTTGGCATATGGTTTTCATTTTATTTTTGGCTCGACTAATTCTAGTAGATACGGTATTTATTGGAATTCTAAGAATGTCTGATATTTCTTCGTATGATTTGTCTTCTAGATAAAATAAGGACAATGGTTCTAGGTATTTTGTGGGTAACTGATTAAGACAGTTTTGGGTAAGTGCCACAACCTCTTTTCTCTCCAAGTCTTCTTCTAAATTTATTTTGCTATCAAATTCAACACCTTCAATAAACTGAGAGTACCATTTGTTTTTTCCCAGAATATTCATGGCTTCGTTGTGCACTATGCGGTAAATCCAGCTAGAAAACTTTTTTTTAGTGTTGAAGCTGTTTAGGTTGATATAAGCTTTGATGAAAGATTGCTGTACTACATCTTGAGCAGTATCTGGATCTCTAACTAAGTAGTTTGCGTATCTAATCAGCTTATCTTGGTATCTGGAGATAATCTGAGCAAATATTTCTTTGTCTCCCTGACAGACCAGCACTGCGATTTCTTCGTCAGTAGTTTTGGAATAATCTGTTGTTTTTTTCATCTAAAAAACCATCCTTGTGGTTATTTTATCCCACAAGGATGGTTTAGCTTTTTTATCTATTTCTTCCCATTCCTCTTCCCTGGCCAGATCCATTGTGAAGGCCGAGACCTAGTTCTGCTTTAATCTTATTTGCTTCCTCTGTTTTGCCTTGCAACATTAATTTATGAGCAAGAGCAAATTTTGGAAAGTTTGATTGGTTTATAACCTGCATGACTCTTCCCTTATTTCCCTCCATGAGTTTTTTCCATGCATTGTAATCATTGGATTCAAAAGCTTGCTCCATCTGAGAATGTCTCTCCGGTGTATAATTTGGCCCGTATTGTGTTACATTTCCCCGATAAGCTAATGCACCGGAAGC
>CAIQPO010000072.1 GCA_903873735.1 Candidatus Collierbacteria bacterium
ATGTTCTAAGTACTCCATCTTTTCTGGAATAATGTATCTGCACTCTAGTACCGTCATACTTCCTTTCCACCGCCACCTCTCCCATCTTTTTAATAATTTCACTGTAAGAATCAAGTCTTTGACACAAAGCTGGTACCACCGGCACACCCACTCGCACCCTTACATCTTTAAGTCCATCCAACCCCATTAGTAAAGCCTTTTCCACCAATAATCCCGCATCCGGACAAATTTGATAAGCGGAATCAATCTCTTTTCTAATAGTTTTTCCTCCACTCAATATTTGAGATAGACTATCAAATATAGTTTTTTCCGAAAACCCAAGTCTTAGTTTACCCATCAAGATTCTCACCACAAACTTGGCCTCTTCTCCTGATACCAAAGAAATAATTTTAGCTAGTTTCTCCACCTTTCTTTCCTGACTCCCAGCGCCGGAATCTTTTGCCAAATCAAACATCATTTTGTATATCTCACCAACATTTACACCGCTTCTCTCATTTCCCAAGTTCATCTCCTTTACCAGTTCACCCAAATCACCCATCTGCTTATACCTTCCCTCGACCTCATCCACCCCTTTTCCACTTGCCAAACTCAGAGCCCTAATCACCCCCTTGGAAGCCATACCAAACTCCTGATTATCATAATCAGGACCAAGTTTCCCTAGCATCAAATACAACCCCACTCTGACCTCATCATTTAAATCTTTAAGCAAACCAGACAAAATTCTCGCAATCTCCAGCCTGGAAGCAGTCATCTCCAATCGACCAAGATAATCACAAAAATCTAAAAATCTCATCAGACCAATTTTACTCTATTTGAAATATCTCACTTTACCCAAAACATAACGTGACCCTTTAGTGTGTCCTTTCTTTTTTACCAGTCTTTTGTCCATCAAATCTTTCAAATCTCTCAATATTGTATCCTCCGACACAGAGGGTAAGATCGAACGCACCTCTTTAATCGTAGTCTGGGTTCTGATGGCCAAATCCTCCATTATTGCAATCTGCCTTTCAGACAAGGCTATTGCCCTACCATTCTCCGATCTAAACATAGGTTTGTCTCCCACCATCATCATCAGCCTGTTCTTAGCACCAAGTGAAGACTCAGCCACACTTCCCACAAAGAATTCCAGCCAACCAGTTAGATCCAAACTCGTTTGGTTTACATTAGCAAGTCTCATCCAAAAAATCTCTCTATGCTTCAAGAGTTCTTCCTCAAAACTCCACACTCCCCGCATGTCTATGCCTTCACCAGTAAGATACATTGACGCAAACATCACCGCCGTCAGCACATTCATATCCACAAATGGCTGAATTCTTACCAACTCCCATACACATATCCCAGCCTTAATCAATGGGTGCACTTCCTTTTCAGGGGTTGTCTCAAACCATCTAAAGAAATCTTCAATTTGGTAGCTCACCTCTACAGCCAATGGAGGCCCAAACTTACCTAAAGATATGGGCTCTCCCTCATCTTTAAGACGATACACACCCAAATGGTTCGGGTCCTGTATTCTCTCCATTAGCAATGAATTTATCTGTCTTAAATCTCGTTCTCCAAAACCACCTTGCTTAAATCGCAAAGACAAATATCCAAGCTGATCTTTGTATTTGTTCGCGTTTATCCAATTAAGAATTATTTGCAAATCCACCTCCCTAATTACCATGCCCAATCTCTCCGCTACCTCGTTTGCCTTTTCATCCCTTCCTGGGTCATCAGCTACCACCCTAGCCACATCATCCACCGTCACCCTATTCCCATAAAATCTAATAGCTGCCACAGCCCGTCTAGACAGCACCTCAAGTTTTACTCGCTGCTCCCAATCAATGGGTACAGGCACAATTTCCAAAACAGACCTGGCCCTCTCAAATCTCAACAGGCCTTCAAGCAAAGCTGGACTAACAACATAAATCGGTGAAAACACATAATCAATTTACGCTAATTTTGCGGTAATATCAACCACCAAACCCCACCAGTTCTCCCCAAACCAAGGGTACTTCATCAGCCAAATCATCGGCGTTAAACATAAATCCAGCCTTAGCAGCAAGCCTCTCCGCTGCTTTCTTCACTAAATATGAGGCAGCCGAGAGAGACCAAGATAAATCATTTTTTGCCGCCAACCCAATGGCCGTACCTGCAATGACATCACCAACTCCACCTTTCACCAAACCTTCATTTCCTCCCCGGATTACAAAGGCATCCCCCTCTCCTACTACCATATTTACCTCTCCCTTGGTCAGCACCGTCAAGCCAAATTTTTCTGTGATTTTCTTAAGCTGTACTGCCCTGTTTTCCAACTCCTTTTCTTGCTTCTCTCCAAACAACATCTCAAATTCTTTTTCATTTGGAGTAATTGCCGCGCCCTTTGGCATTTCATCAGGAGACACCACCTGCAAACTTCCACCATCCACTATCCATCTCTTATTAGGAAATTTCTTAAATAAACCCAAGGTTATAGTCCTCGTCCTATCCCCCTCTGCATCACAGACAAAGTTATTCTCTTTTGTGTGGCTTCGCATCAGTCCGGGGCCAATTAGTACTGCGTCCGACTTCTCCACATAGCTATCCACATCGTCTCGATCAACCCAAACAAAACTAGACAAATTTGCTTTAAGTTTTTCTGCCACCTCTCTATCCTGTTCAAACGATGAAAAGAATGTCATCCCTGTCAGTCTCGAGGCACACTTTAGAGACAAAATCGGAGCACCATGAAACAGTCTACTACCTCCAATAATCGCCACTTGGCCGCTTCCATACTTAGTATCATTCACCTTAAAAGTATTCCCTGCCCTCAACGCATCCTGATCAAATTCCACTATATTCATGCAAACATCTTAGCATCAACTCCCTAGTTTATAATCAAATCATGGCCAAAAAACCCATAGAAAAAGTATCCAAAAAAATTGCTATCCAAACTCTTACTCTTCTCACCTCTTCTTTTGGCTTAGTTGCCGCTCTAGCCTGGAACGAAGCCATAAAAGAGTATGTCAACACCTACATCAAACCTTATTTTGCCCATGGGTCAGGCGTAATCTCCATGTTTATCTACGCAGTTGGCATCACGATCATTACCGTCATCATCACCATGCAACTAAACAGAGTTAGTCGGAAGATAGAGAAATAATCTTCATCTCTCCAACTTCATCAAATAGTTTCAAGTCACCCTCATCTGCAGTTGTCACTACTACCTGCCTTCCCAGCATTACCCTCAATACCTCCTGTTTATGCTCTTCATCCAATTCCGAAAAAATATCATCCAAAAGCAATAGTACTTTTTTCTTTGTCATTTTTTCCAAGTAGTATATTTCACCTACCTTACATGCCAATACCGCCATCCTTTGCTCCCCCCTCGATCCATAGGTAGACAGATCTCTTGACCCATCCTTAATTACCAAATCATCTTTATGAGGACCCACCAATGTATAACCGAGTGCCAGCTCAGCATCTTTATACTGCTCCAGTCTCGCAGGGGTTATCGGGCTACAATCATAATCCATCTTTACCCCCCTAAATAGCTCACTTCTACTAAATAAGTCATTCAAAAAATCTACCAGCTCTCTTCTAGTTCTCTGCACAATTTCACCATGCTTTATCAACAAACTATCCCAAAAGGCCAGGCTATATCTAGTCGCCTCTCCATCTCTAATCTGATCCAACAGCCTATTTCTTCGCTTCAAACCTTGTTCATAGTTAGTTAAATGGTGATGATATTCTTTGCTAGTTTGAATCAACAATTTGTCCATAAACTTCCGCCTTACATCAGGTGCTCCAGACACAAGCTCTACGTCTTCAGGCCTAAAAAGTACTACTGGCAATATACCTACCAAATCATTCTTTCGTCTTGATACTCCTCCAACCAAATATTTCCTCTTATTCACAGTTCTACCCATCACCACTCCTCCATTCACCACCACCTCTAGCTCAATCTTGTCATCTTTTTCCAGAATTACCTCACCCCGCACCCTACCTAACTCCTCCCCAAACTTCACCATTTCTTCCGTTCGCTTAGCTCTAAAACTATCTCCTACCCCCAATAGATAAATCGCCTCCAATAAATTAGTCTTCCCCACAGCGTTCTGACCACAAACAACACTCACGTTCTTTCCTAAAGCAAACTCTTTATTTATATAATTTCTATAGTTAACCAATTGTATTTTCTCCAACATTTTCTCTCCTTATTTTACACTCGATAATATATAGTATCCTTATGTATCCTCTTCAAATTATTTACCTCTTTCTCCCCGCAGGAATAGCCAATATGCTTCCCCCTCTTGCCGCCATTTTACTACCAAAATTCAAACAACCCCTAGATTTCCATGCCACCTTCAGAGGAAAAAGAATTTTTGGTGACCATAAAACCATAAGAGGCATCCTCATAGGCACCATCTTTGGGGGGCTCACCTTTTTTCTTCAGGTTTACCTTTTCAATCAATACCCATTAGTAAAAGACTTCTCCTTAATTGATTATGCTCATACCTCTCCGCTATTTGGCTTTAGCCTAGCCTTTGGTTCTCTAATAGGAGATGCTGTTAAAAGTTTCTTTAAGCGCCAATTCAGTCTCCCCCCAGGCACTTCTTGGTTTCCCTGGGATCAAATCGACTGGGTAATAGGCTCTCTCTGCTTTGCCGTGCCTTTCATGAAAGTTGATTTTACCCTCTTTGCTTCTTTCATCGTCACCGGTCTTTTACTACATCTGTTTATTAAGCTAATTGGTTTCCTCATCAGAATAAACGAAACCGTCATATAATCTGTCTCGATGTCTCAATACAAAAAGCATCTCCCCAATCTCCTTACCCTCTCCAGAGGGGTATTTGTAGTCCTTATCGCTCTTCTTTTCTACACCTCACTTCCCTATAAATTTCATCTAATTTTTATCCTCTTCTCAATAGCAGGAATTTCAGACATCCTTGATGGCAAATTGGCCAGAAAGTGGGAGGTAAAGACAAACTTCGGCATCGTCTTCGACTCTCTTTTTGATAAAGTTCTTACCATCTCCATGTATTTATTTCTTATTCCCTACAACCTCATTCATCCAGGTGTATTTGTTGCCTTAGTTTTTAGAGACATAATTATTGATGGTATAAAAAACTACTCGCTTTCAAGAGGGAGACCTATCCCTGCCAGAAGATCAGGCAAAAACAAGATGGTAGCCCAAACAGCTATGATATTCATTGCTCTCCTTTTGCTCATCTTTCCCAACCAGTCTCTTTTATCCACCTGCCTCCTAATCGCTGCTGCATCAGCCCTTTTCTTCTCCTACTACAGCGCCATTATCTATATTTACGACTGGCTAAATCCGAATGACTGACCTCATCCTTTCAGGGTTCTTCCTGGGAAGACTTAAACCCGCTCCCGGTACCATTACTAGCCTCGCAGTCACTGCCTTATTTTTTCTAATCACCCTTCTTCTCCCCACAAATCTCTACTTTCTCACTCTCACCTCCCTTTTCCTAGCCATCTCTCTTCTAACCGCAATCTCTCCTTATCTAATCCAGAAATTCACCAAAACTCCCTATGATAAACCCACCATCACTATCGATGAAGTTGCTGGCCAAACCATTTCTCTCTTACCCCTCCTAATTTCTCAAAACAAAAATCTCTTGCTGTTTCTGGTCGGTTTCGCGCTATTTAGATTATTCGATATCAAGAAACCTCTCCTAATTGGCCACATCGACTCGTTGCACACCCCTCTCTCCGTGATTCTGGATGATTTGCTAGCAGGTATTGTCTCTGCCGCCATTCTTTCACTTTTAGCAGCACTCCTATGACTCAAAAGCCTCTAGTTCTGGTTACCGGATCAAGCGGATCACTTGGTCAAGAAGTCATATCTCTTCTACCCTCAAAATATAAGCTACTTACTCTATCCGCCGACTTAAGAAACCTGTCGGCAATAAATTTAGAGCTATCCTCCATTCCCCAAATCCATTTCATCATCCACCTAGCGGGTGTCACCGACACCAATGCCAAAAAGCTCAAGGGGCACATCCACGACAACCTTACTATGGCAGAAAATATTAATTATCTTGCAATAGATAAAAAGGTCACAAAAATCATCTTCACCAGCTCTCATGCAGTCAACTACAGTCACCGACCTTATGCTGTAGCCAAAAAAGAATGTGAAGACATCCTTCTAAAAAATAAAATCCCCTGCACGGTCATGAGACCCACCATGATCTATGGACCAAACTCTCCAGAAACTCTACAAGTTATCAAATTACTTAAAACTCTTCCGCTATTTCCATATATCACCCCACCCACCCAAATCCAACCAGTATTAGTTACAGATGTTGCCAAAGCAATCATTGGGTCTCTTGATAAAAAACTTCCCCAAAATATCTACAACTTAGCAGGACCCAATTCGATCTCCACCTTTCAGTTTCTAAAAATACTCCAAGCCACTTCTCACTCAAAAAATATCTTTGTTCCCATTCCAAAATTATTCGTTTCACTGCTAACAAATCTAATTTCTTACTTCTCCCCCTCCAGAGCACTCATCTTAAGAGAACTTCTTCTTCAAGACATTACAAGTGACAGCTCAGAAGCTCAAAAGGATCTTCATTGGACACCTCAAACTATCAGGCCGCTTTCTTCCCATACCTAAACCACCAATTTCCATTAAGTCTGCCAAAATATAGCCAATCCTCCAAGATATCAAAGACAAAATGCATCTGCATGGCTCCCCAAAAACCTGTCCAAATCCAATTGCCATTTCCCGCACTTATCCAAGCTAGCCAACCAAACAAAACTGGTGTTAATAAATTATGACTCAAGATAAAAGTATTCGACTTGTGATTTTTCTTTCCAAAGTCTATTAGTTCTTTCCATTTTCCCGCAAACATAAACTCCCTCTCCTTTCTTGCATATTCAGTGTTTCTTCCATAGAAAAACATAAAAAAGATGTGATCAATATCGGGCAAAAATGAGCCCAATAAAACCACCAAAAACAAGCCAGCTGTGTCTACCTGTCTATTCATGAGCCACACCACCAACCAAACCAACAAACCAAAACAAACATGCAACTCACCGTGATACTTTTCGCTAAACTTCTTAAGTTTTTCTCTAGTCACCATCATAAAATGATAGCTTATTTATTACCGACATTTGTTTCCAGAATTCACCCCAACCCAGGTGAGACCCAATCTGCCACAGCATTTTCAGTGACTTATACAAACCCACCAATCCACTTTTCTTAACCTTTGCCGTTTGCGACACCCCATCCAACCAAATTTTACTTATCTCGCCGTTATTCAAATAATACTTATTAAAATCAGCTTCAATCAAGTATCCACCCCCCTCAAAAAGCTGCAAATTCGACAACAACTCCGCTCGATTAAAGGCTCTTTCTCCTCCATACGCTGTCGCAAAAGGAATCAGCCTTGCATAAAACACATCTTTCTCCCTTACCCCAATCGCCATCCGTTTTTTTCCGCCAAGTACTGGTTTTACCAATTTTTCTAAGTGTTTTACTTCAAATCCTTTTAGGTCGGCATCCACAAACACCACTACCTCGCCCTTTGCCTTCATCAAGCCAGTTTTCATCCCCCTTGCCTTACCCTGATTCTTCTTATGTCTATACAGTCTTACTCTGTTTGTTAATCCATCTAGCACCTCTGCTGATTGCTTTTCAGAACCATCATCCACCACCACTATCTCCCTGACCATCTGACTTTTCTCAATCTCATCAATTATCGGTATCATCCTCCTACCCTCATTAAAACAAGTCATCACTACACTTACATTTTTCATCTTTTAAGTTTGATTATAAACATCTTCATTTCTGACATTTCTCACAATAATACGTCCCTCTTCCTCCAAGTTTTACCTTCAAAATTTTCTCCTCGCACACCAAACAGGGAAGCCCTGCTCTCTCATAAACTTGAAAAAATTCCTGGTACTTACCACCCAAACCAGAGGCATTCACATATTTTTCATCACTTGCACTTGCTCCTCCATGCTTTATACCAAGCTCCAACACATACTTCATCTGCTTTACCAATTTTTTTATCTCAATTTTGCTTAAGCTATTTGCTCTCCTCATCGGATTGATTCCAGCCAAAAACAAGGCATCGTTGGCGTAGATATTACCCATTCCTCCCATCTTTGCTTGATCAAGAATCAACAGTTTAATTGCCCTGCTGCACTTACTTGCCACACCTGAAAGGTATCTTTCATCAAACCCATCCTCAACCACATCCGGCACTCTTCCCGCCCTCTTCTCTAAATACTCTTCACTCCCTGCTATCTTCACCCAACCAAACACTCTCATGTCATTAAAAAACAAACTAGACCCATCTACAAAATAGATTCTTACTCTTGTATGTTTGCTTGGTAGATCTTTTACCCAGTCAGCAGTTGGGTGACCACCCACCACTCGTCTACTCCCATCAACAAAAATCAGCTGACCAGTCATCTTCAAATGAATGAGTACCATCACCTTCCTATCTTTAAAATATACCTCCAGCATTTTTGCCTTCCTTCCCACTCTCTCAACGACAGCCCCTTCTATATCACTCCTGTTGCCGGCAAAACTTTTATCTCTCAAAACTTCAACCTTTTCCACCTTTCTCCCGCTCAAATATTCATCAAGCTGTCTCCGGACTGTCTCTACTTCTGGTAGTTCAGGCATTTATATCACCCTCCTAGGTGTCAACAAAATACCCACAAACGAACCCAAACACAACAAGGTCATCACCACAAACAGCATCGAAAATCCATAAGCACTTACCAAAAAGCCTCCCAGTACCGCCCCCAAAGCCATGGTCAAGTTAGCAATTATTGTCCAATCAGAATACTCCATCACCTCAATCTTGCTGTCTATGTGTTTAGCAAAAAGGGCTGAAAATGTGGGCGTACCCATAGCATCAGCCAAACCAAACAACACCTGAAGCAAAATTAAACCCAATGCACTACCAACCACCAAATAACACGCATAACCCACTGCTCTCAATAAATAACTACCAGCCAAAAGCAGCTCCTTTTCTTTTACCTTATCTCCAAATTTTGCCATTACCAGCAAAAACAAGGTAGAAGATATATAAAACACAGCTGTAGATACTGAAATCAGCATCACTCCACCTCCAATTTTCTGGATAAACACCGCATACAAAGTACCAAACAGAGACGCTGCAAAATAAAATAAAGAGTTGTATGCAATCAATACTCTCAACGCCTTATTTATTGCTTTCATAGCTTTCAATCTCCTTCTTAATATTCTTTATAAAACTTTCTCTAGAAAACTTTCTGGCCTGAGCCACCAACTCGCTTCTATCCCATTTAATTCTATCAATTTCTTTCAAACCAAAGGCCAGTGTCTCCTCATCAGATCCCTCCACAAACACCCCAGTCTTGCCATGAATCACTGTCTCCACAAAACCACCACCTTTGAATGCCAACACAGGAGTGCCAGCAGCTTGCGCTTCCACCACCGTAATTCCAAAATCTTCATCTTTTGCTAAAGCAATAAACCCCTTAGCCTTGCCATATAGATGATACAGTTCCTTATCACTTACTCTGCCCAAGAGCTCAA
>CAIQPO010000073.1 GCA_903873735.1 Candidatus Collierbacteria bacterium
ACCACAAAAAATCCGAGGTTTTATCCTCGGACTGACTTACGAAGTACTTCACCAACCGGCGATGCCTGTTTTCATGGCTTCACGAACTGGTGCGGGTACCAGATTTGCATTCTTACGCAGCCACTTGATACACCAAGGCGCCAACTTATTCTTGTGACTATGCCACCAATCAAACGACAGTGGCTCAGCCTCACGCATCAACCTATCATTCTCAATCAAGCCTTCACCCGCCAGACACACTGTCAGGATGATGTAAGCTTCTGGATGGTTTTCTCGCTGGTCCCCGTGAATGTAAACCCACAGGCTACCATCGGGATTAGGCCCCAGAAACATCTTGAAGCCAGCATCATTTAGCCGAAACTCTCTCGAGCTCGACCAGTGCAAGTCATTCAACATGTAATCAACCTGACCGGAAACAACCCAGTTGTGAGACCAGTGGTTCTTTAGCCAGACGATTGCAACTGAAGCATGTTTCTCATCTGGTAAATCTTCCAAAATCTCCACAGCTCGTTTTAGTGCCCGAGTCAGCTTTGAGCGGTTCTTTGTCAAGTTCCGGCGTACGGTCTTCGAGAGGCGTAAATAGGGTTTGTCCATCGGGTAATCTCCTCAAAAGAAGTTGTGAAATGTTAGGCAATCCACAAAAAACGGCGCCCTTTAATAATCGCAATACCATTCCCATAAAAGTAAAGAACTTTTGGTTTTTTGGCCTTAGCCTTGTTGGTACGAATTTTTGTCTGCATACAAATGCTCCTTAATCTATAAAGGTACAGGGACAATGGTGTCATGATACCACATTATAGGTCTTTTGTCAAACCTCTCCTCTGCCTTCTAAAGCTCTCAAAAGTGTCTGTCCATCAGCATATTCTATATCTGCTCCTGTAGGTAGTCCCCTTCCAATTCTTGTAATTTTCACCTCAGCAGCCAAACCCATATCTTTGACCTTCTGTGAAATATACATAGCTGTCGCCTCACCCTCCATATTTGGATTCGTGGCTAAAATTAGTTCACTCACCTCACCCAACTTCAATCTGGCCAAGAGCTGCGGAATCCTTAAGTCATCTGGCCCGATTCCAGCCATGGGATTAATCACTCCCCCCAATACGTGATAAACACCTCTAAAACCATCTGATCTTTCCAAAGCCAGTAAATCCAAAGCTGTCTCCACTACACAGATTTGCCCCTTGTCTCTTAAGTCATCCTGACAAACAGGACAAAAGTCCTCTTCTCCCACGTTAAAACAGAGCTGACAAAGCTTTGAATCCACCTTAAGTCTGTTTAGAGCTAAGGCAAACTGCTCAAGCTTAGACTGAGGCACATTTAATAAATAATATGCCAATCTCGCAGCTGTTTTTGGACCAACCCCAGGTAGTGACTCAAAGGCATCAATTACTTTCTGGACAGGTCTTATGCTTCTCATTTTGAAGCACTTTACTTAGGTAAATTACCCAATACCTTCGATAAATCACCCATTGAGTCTTTCATCTCTTCAGCAGCATACTTCTGGGCTCTTGTGATAGCCTCATTTACCACTTTCACTGCCTTATTCATATTCACACCATCAATAAACAGGTCTTTAAGCTTTCCATCTCCAGTTACTACAGCTTTTACTCCATCATTCTCGTACTCAATCTTGTGATTCATAATTTTTCTCTGAAGCATAGCTAGCTTGGCTACAGCTGCTCCCTGAGAACCAAATTGTTTAAATTTGTCAAACATATCTTAGGATTAAAAATATTAACAGTACAATTCTATCAAATATCTATTCATCCTCCAGACTCACCCAGTCTCTGTAATGAGAAGCATCTATATTTTCCCTGTTTGATTTTATCCTTCTTGCAATTCTCCTTGCCTCACACAAAATATCATCAGCACTTCTATCCCCCAACTCTCCAAGACCTCTCATCAATGCCCATTCTGACTTTCTGTTTGTATTTATCACCACTCGATCAGCCGCGTACTCTCTTTTTAAAATTCCCCTAGCTCTATCATCTACCGGAGAGTACCAATTACCTGCCAAAAAAGTAAAGCCTGATCTTGTAGTAAAGGTTTCCAAACATAAAGCAGACATCTTTCCTTTAAAC
>CAIQPO010000074.1 GCA_903873735.1 Candidatus Collierbacteria bacterium
ATTCAGAGTCGTATCTGCTATTTCTTCTCATACCCAAGAGGAAGAATCCTTGATCTCACCTGCTACCGAAAGTCCTTCTACCAACCTTGACCTATCACCAAAATCTAAAGAGCCCCTTGTCTTTGCTTCACTTCCAACATTTTCTGATGATGTAAAAACCTCTGTAAAAACTGCCGATGCTAGAGCTGAAATCATCAGGCAGTACTTAAAAAGCTACAACTCTCCACTAGAACCACAAGCAGAGTTAATTGTGGAACTTTCAGATACCTACAACTTTGACTATCGTTGGATGGTAGCAATTGCTCAACAGGAATCAAGTCTCTGTAAATTCATACCTGAAAATTCATACAACTGCTGGGGGTGGGGGATTTACCCAGAACCATCTGATCCCACCAAGATGAAAATTACCAGATTTGATAGTTTTGAAGATGCCCTAAGAAGAATCGCACCTCAATTTACTAGGATTTTTCTTCAAGGTAGTCACATGAAGGATCCAATGGAAGTTATGCGTACATATACTCCACCATCAGATGGATCATGGGCAAACGGAGTAAATCATTTCTTCGGTAAACTAGAATAGCTTTGGTGATAAAATACATACACCTTTGTCAAGGTGGCGAAATGGTAGACGCGCTAGCCTTAGGAGCTAGTGGAGCAATCCATGCGGGTTCGATTCCCGCCCTTGACACAAATATCAGTTTCTCCCTTGTGGGGAAGGTGATAGTCGTCAATAAAAATATTTATGAACATATCAGAACTAAAAACCGAAAACAGTACCGCCACAGTAAAGGTATTGATTACCAGCGATGAAGTAGAGGCAGAAAAAACACATGCCATTGCTGAATTAGCCACTCAAGTAACCGTTAAGGGTTTCCGCCAAGGGAAAGCTCCTCTTTCTATTGCAGAGCAACATCTCAATCCAGAAAGAGTTACAGATCACGTCCTCCAACACCTTCTATCAAATGCCGTTTCTCAAGCTTTATCAGAATATAAATACAAACTTCTAGGTAGACCAGTTTTAAACAAAATTGAAAAGAGTAAAGATGGTGGATGGGAACTTGATCTTTCCTTTCCTCTTTTCCCAAAAGTTGAGCTAGGAAGCTACAAGAAATATGCAAAGGTGGCCAAGCCCAAAACCAAGAAAACTGAAAAACCAGAGGACAAAAACTCACCTACAGAAAACCCACTTGACGCAATTTATGACTCACTACTAAAAAACGCCAAGGTTACCATCCCACAATCGGTAATCGACGAGGAAGTAAACTATAGTTTAGACAGGCTGGCATCTCAAGCCAAAGCTCTAAATCTCACCCTAGAAGCTTATTTGAAAGCTGTAAATCGCAGCCTGGATCAAATTAAATCTGAATATTCAAAATCAGCAGAAGAAAGTCTCAGGCTTGATTTAATCCTCCTGGAGATAGCCAAAGAAGAAAATATCACTGCTACTGACAAGGAAGTTGAAGAATTTGCCACTCAAGCAGGTGCAAACCAAAATCAGTATGCTAGGATAAAATCAATCATAGAGAGACGAAAGACTCTTGAATTATTACAAACTCTCTGATATTATAGGGCAGAATGAATCAAAGCTGGGGAGGCCAATCAGCATCAAAAACACCAAACCCAAAAATCCAGAGTTTTCTGGAAGCTCTAAGAAGTTCACAGGGTAAATCAAGCCCCCAAGGAGGGGAGGCTTTTGGCCAGAATCCATTCGCTGAATTCCAGCAGAAAAAAGAGATAGAAAAGAAGCGTATTGAATCATTCCATAAAGCCAGAACTGAAGAGTGGAACAGAGTTTTTTCAGCCAAACAAAAAGAGACCGAGAAGAAAATTGAACAAGTAAGAGAAGAGCTAAAAAGACTCGCTGTCCAGCTAAAAAATCTTGACGCCAACATCACCAAAGCGGTTCAATCACCTGTAGTGGAAGTAGGGGAGTATCATCTTTCATTTTTAGATCATCTAAGAGAAACCCTCCATTTTTATAGCCTCAAAGCTTCAAGTGCCAATAGCTGGCTTGAAACATACAACAAAAGATCTAAAAAACAAGGATTCTATTGGGCTCAGGCATCCAAAAAGGGCAGTTCATTCACGCTCAACAACGAAAGAGCCGTGGCTACTTCTGTTGGCTAACCCCTATACAACATTTATTTGATAGATTAAAATACACCTTATCAAACTTGGTTACAGGTTTGACTGTGGGCCCGTGGCGCAGCTGGCTAGCGCGTTGCATTGACATTGCAAAGGCCATTGGTTCGAGTCCAATCGGGCCCACAATACAAAAAAATTCACCCTCGTGGTGAATTTTTTTGTATTGAGACTAGTAATTGGACTCGAAAGGCGGAGGTGCGACCGGCACCGAGCCAGGCCTGAAAGCAATTTCAGCAGAAATTGACTTGAAGGCGATGTCCAATCACATACCCAATAAATCATATACCAGATTGACATAAGACCTATAATATGATATATTACACACATTGCGCAGCTTAACTTAACGGAGGTAATATGGATCAGTTTCTTAACGACCTGCTCAACACGCTTATCCTCATTGATTTAGCTTGGGCAGCTTTGGTTTCTCTCATTTGCTATGTCAGATGGGGAACAGGCAACGCCATCGCCGGATTCATATTTGGGTTAATCCCAGTGGTAAACTTCTTCGCGTTTGGCGCAGCTATTCGCACCGAAGTTTCCCAAACAAATATCTTCGGCAAAGACGGGTCTTAGGACCCGTTCTTTTTTTGCTTCAAACTATTGTAAAATATACCTATATTAATCAACCATAAAATTGAGTAAATACTACAAAATCAATCAAAACATTAGATACCCTCAAGTCAGAGTTATTGGCCCAGAGGGTAGTCAGCTTGGCATCATGAGCTCTCAAGAAGCTTTAAACAAAGCTATATCCCTCGAGCTAGATTTGGTTGAAGTTACCGATAAATCCAATCCTCCAATCGTAAAGATCATTGATTTCCAAAAGTTTAAGTATCAAGAAGATAAAAAGGACAAGGCAGGTAGCAGCAGATCTGGTCAAGAGACCAAAGAGCTAAGGTTAAAACCCTTCATGGCCGAGAACGATATTGCCGTCAAGGTTAAGCAAGCCGAAAAATTTCTTAATGGTGGCGATAGAGTGAAATTAGTAGTAAAATACCAAGGCAGGGAAATCACCAAGAAAGAATTTGGCGAAAAAGTCATGAATCAGGCACTCTCAAGTCTGTCTGAAATCTCAACCTTGGTAGAAGCTCCGAAATATATGGGCAAGTTGCTTATTGCCCAGATCAAACCAAAAAAATAAACTATGAGAAAGCTGAAGCAAAAAACAAGAAAAATTGTCATGAAACGTTTTAAGATTACCGGCACCGGTAAGGTTTTAAGACGTAGTCCTTACATGCGCCACCTAAGACGCAAAAAGAGTAAGAAGCTCATCCGCAGATACAGACATTATGTCGAAGTAACTGGCAGATTGGCTACAAAAATTAAGTCGATGCTTCACCTATAAACTAATTCAAACATATGCCTAGAACTAAAACCGGTACAGTCCGCCGTGCAGGACACAAAAAAGTATTCAAGTTAGCTAAAGGTTTCCGCATGACCAGAAACCGTCTCTTTAAGACGGCAAATGAAGCTGTTGTTCATGCTGGTCAGTATGCCTATGTGGGACGCAAAGAAAGAAAGCAACAAATGCGCACCACTTGGATTAGCACCATAAATTCAGCCCTCTCAAGCATCACCGATGCTCCCAAGTACTCCAGATTTATAAAATCACTAACTGATAAAGGCGTTAAGCTAAACAGAAAGTCACTCGCCCTCCTCTCCACCAAACTTCCTTCAGCTTTTGCTTCAGTCGTAAAATTTACCAACTCTAAATAAACGGGGGTCTTTTATTATTAAAAACTCCCCGTTTGGGGAGTTTTTTGTATACAATAAGCTAGAATGGAAACCATAGAAAATAGATTAAAAGATATCAGGCACGATCTAGACCATGATCTGTCAAACATCCACTCTCAAGAAGAGTTTGACCAACTGAAAATAAAATTTCTAGGCAGGCAAGGACTAATAAACACCCTCTTCAAAACCTTACCCATTAAAGACAATCCAGAGATCCCCAAACTTATCAATATCCTCAAGTCAGAGATAGAAGTTAAGATAGATCAAAAATCCCTCTCCCTAAGTCAGGAACTTAGAACTACCAGTATCGATGTAACACTTCCCGGCATTAATCCTCCTCAGGGAAGTGTCCACCTCATCACCCAAGCAATTGAAGAAATTGAAAATATCTTTGCCAGACTAGGATTCATCCGCAGAAGATATCCAGAGGTTGACACTGACTGGTACTATGCCGAAGGACTAAACATCCCCAAAGATCATCCAGCCAGAGATGATCAAGAAACTTTCTATCTAGACAAAAACATAGTTCTCACTGCCCACACATCAAATGGTCAGCTGCATGAAATGGAGCTAATGAAACACCCACCCATCAAAATGACCAACATTGGTAAAACCTACCGCAGACAAACAGACGCCACCCACAATCCCATGTTCCATCAATTCGAAGGATTACTTATCGACAAAGATATTAGCATTACTCACCTGATTGGAGTTACCGAATACTTCGTCAAATCATATTTTGGTTTAGATAGGGAAGTAAGGTTAAGACCCCATCACTTTCAATTCACCGAACCCAGCTTTGAAATAGACATTAGCTGTGATATCTGCCAAGGTAAAGGAAAAATCAATGACAAACGCTGTAAGATTTGTAAATCAGGCTGGCTAGAGCTCGGTGGCGCAGGTATGGTCCATCCTAATGTACTTAGAAACGGAGGCATAGATCCAGAAAAATACAGTGGATTTGCCTTCGGCTGGGGAGTAGAAAGAGTCTTAATGATGAAATCCGGATTGAAGCTTCCTGATCTTCGACAATTATTCAGTGACGACCTTAGATTTCTAAAACAATTCTAAAAGTTTATGGATATCAAAATAACTTACAACACTCTTAAAAAATTTCTAGAAACTGAATCTGGAGCTGAAAAAATTGCCCAAATTGTCAGTCTTTGCGGACCGACATTCGACAGAACTCACAAAATCGATGAGGATTATCTGTTTGAAATCGAGGCAATCACCAACAGAGTCGACACTGCCTGTGCCTACGGGGTAGCCAGAGAAGCAAATGCCATACTTAATCAACAAAAAATACCCTGCAAACTAACCGAAAATATCTACACAGAAAAATTAATCCAAAAAGTTGGCAAACCAAACAAATTTGAAATTGAGGTAAAAAACCCCGACAAGATTCTTCGTTTTACCGCGCTTGCCATAAATAATGTTAAGGTAAAGGCTTCAGACAAAATCACATCCGAACTACTAACTAATATTGGTGAAAGACCAATATCAAATGTAGTTGATATCACCAATGAATACACCCATTACTACGGCTGTCCATCTCACATATTTGATCTTGATAAAATCGGAAAAAAGAAATTAAACCTGAGGCAAAGCAAGCCAGGAGAGACAGTTAAGCTGCTAGACGAGAGTCTTATTGAGCTAAAAGGAGATGATATTGTCATTGAAGATGGTGATGGCAAGTTAATTGATTTATGCGGAGTAATGGGGGGAGTTGAAGCCGTAGTTGATGAAAACACAACCAACATACTTTTAATTGTTCCCATTTACGATCCAAAATCAGTCAGAAGATCATCTCTTTACTCTCAAAAACGATCTATTGCTGCCCAAATCTATGAGAAAAGACCAGATATCGAGCTTGCACTACCAGTAATAAGCAAGATCGCCCAAACCATAGTTGAAAGAGCTGGAGGTGTAATTGATAGCGAGATCTATGATTACTATCCACATCCTAACCCAGAAAAAAAAGTCTCTATAGATTTAAATTGGCTAAACAAATTTATCGGTATAAACCTGAATCAAGAAAATGTGATCTCAATCCTTTCAGATCTCGGTTTTTCTGGTAATACAGAGGGAAAAATCCTCACCTGCACTGTCCCTAGCTGGCGATATCATGATATTGATATTAGAGAAGACCTGGCCGAAGAAATTGCCAGAGTCTACGGTTACTCTAACCTGCCATCAATACTACCTGCCTCTCAGCTACCGGCACTTGCCCCATCCAGTCTCCTAAGATATGAGCTAAAAGCCAAAAAATATCTTGCCGCTATCGGCTTTTCAGAAGTATTCAACAACTCCCTAATTTCAAATGACTTAATTACCAAGTCGACTCTTGACACTAAGTCACATCTAAAACTGCAAAACTCTCTTTCTGAAGACTTTGAGTTCTTAAGAGTATCTCTACTTCCTTCACTAATCCAAAATTACAAAAACAACGAGGCTCTCTTCGACAAAATAAGGCTCTTTGAGCTTTCCAATGTATATCTTAAGCAAAACAGTGAGTTACCTGAAGAAAGGTCAACCTTATCACTAACCACCAATCTTACGTTTAGAGAAACAAAAGGAATAGTTGAGTCCCTCCTTCGACATCTAAATGTAAAACTTTTCTCTTGGAAAGAAACAAGCGAGCACACGCCATGCTTTTCAAAAGAACTTGCTTTACTAGTAATAGGAGGTAAAACGGTAGGAGTTGTTGGTAGAATTGACCCTCAAGTGAGAATAAACTACAGCTTAAAAACTGATATATATCTCTCTGAAATAAATTTCGCCTTACTTGTAGATCTAATTTCTCCAAACTACTCGTACAATCCAATATCTGAATATCCTTCAATAATCGAATCAATTACCATAGACTCAACCAAATCTGTGTCCGAACTTACTGATGCTATTAAGCAATCAGATAACCTCATAACAGGCATCGAATACACCGAGTCTTACGGCAACAAACATACTTTTAAAATTACCTTTACATCTCCCTTAAAAAATCTTTCTCAAGTTGAAATCTCCTCAATCAAAAGTAAAATCTTGCAAGTTGCTTGATACCTTTAGGGGGTAGGAGTGATACTGGGGGAGGGTGTGGATGTTGGGGTAGCAGTTGGCTGCGGAGTTGGCGCTTGCCAATCAGCATTAAATCCAAACTCCAAGTCTTTGCTAATTTCCTTATTTTCAGAGTTCCTCGCTACAATTCTAATGGAATGATTTCCATTTTGAAGCCTCATTTTCTTTACATAAGGCGCCTCAGAAAAAGATTGTTCTAGTGTTCCATCTACATTAAGCTCAACACGTGTCAGAGGCTTAATTGAAGCCACCTCAAAGCGAATTGTCACCTCTTCACCGTCAATTCTTTGTTTGCTTGAGGGACTGATTATCTGAATATCCATTTCAGCAGTTGCTCCACAGACCTCTGTTGGTGGCTTAAATATTCCATCAGTTTGTTTAATAATCCACTCATCGATACCTTTCTGCCATTTATTGTCCGGTGTAAGGGGGTCTCTCTCCTTTATAACAATATATTCACGCTCATCAAAATTACCCTGGGAAATTGCAATAGAGTCAGCCAACCTTCCTGAGTCTGTTTTACAGATTCTTAATTTTGTGTGAATTGGATCCAGACCACTTGGCAAAACCCCACCAACAATCCATTCTTTATAAGAAGGAAAATTATCATGAGCTGGATAACCAGAAACTTTATCAACCTCAATCTGTGATACTCCAGCAGGCACTGTAAAAGGTTTGTCTGGTTTTGAGCTAAGCACCTCAAGCATTTGCCTTCTCCAGATAGGCGCAGCTCCAGACACGCCAGAAGCCACATTTTTCATCTTGTCATTATTATTGTTTCCCACCCAAACACCCACTACCACATCCTTGGTCCAACCCACAGTCCAGTTATCCCTCAAGTCGTTTGTTGTACCAGTTTTTACTGCCACTGCCCTTGATCCCAAATTCAAATAGGAATTGGGAGCAAAGGTGATTAGCCTTGCGTTGTTATCAGATAAAACGGAATTAATCAAAAACGCCACTTTTTCATCCAACACTCTCTCTTTTCTCACCGCTTTACTCTCATATATTACCTTGCCATTTTTATCTTCAATTTTCAAAATCCCTACCGGCTCCACTTTAAAACCTCCGTTTCCAAACGATCCGTAAGCGGCAGACATCTCCAATAATTTCACTTCAGCGCCACCAAGTGCCATAGACAATCCCACCCTCGACATCGTTTCTCGTGTCGGGTCAAGAGATGTCATCCCCATCTTGTATCCCTGACTGAGCACTTTCTCCACCCCTACTAAAGCCAATAGTTTTACCGCTGGAATATTAAGCGAGCTTCCCAAGGCATCTCTCAAATGCACCAGACCTCTTTCTTTGCCATCATAGTTTTTTGGAACGTAAGGCGTCTTCTCATCTTTTCCTGGAAATTCTGTAACCACATCAGCGATCACTGAAGCAGGGGAGTATCCATTTGCAAAAGCCGTGGCGTAAACCAAAGGTTTGATGCTGGATCCTGGTTGCCTTAATCTGGTAGCTACATTTACCTCACCATCAATCGTCGCTTCAAAATAATTTTTAGAACCAACCATCGACAATATCTCACCATTATTTGCATCTAAAATCACCGAAGCCCCGTTTGAAATATTCAGCTTAGAGGCAACTTTATCAATCTCCTCCATAACAATATCTTCAGCTTTATCTTGCAATGCATAATCAAGGGTGGTAGTTACTTTAAGCCCTCCTGTCTGCAGAATATTCGCCCCATACATCTCTTCTAATTCATCTTTTATATACATTACAAAATGGGGAGCTTTAATTCTATTTCCGACACCTTTAAACACCATGTTTTCAATCTCCACATTTACCTTTTCTTCTTCATCCTTGGTGATATATCCATCCTCTCTCATTCTCCTCGACACTTCCTTCGCTCTTGGAATATAAGCCTTCTTATTTTCTCCCTGAGGTGAGTATCTAGTTGGAGACTGAGGTAAGCCAGCCAAAATAATAGATTCAGCTAGAGTAAGATCTTTCGTCTCCTTACCAAAATATTGCTTTGCTGCAGCCGCAACCCCCACGGCAGTGCCACCATAAGGAACTTCATTTAGATACATCTGCAATATCTCATCCTTTGAGTACTGCCTTTCAAGTCTAAGTGACAGCACAAACTCTCTTATCTTTCTGGAAAGACGTCTTTCTCTTGTCAGCAACACAGTTTTTACCAGCTGCTGTGTCAGTGTCGATCCACCAATAAGTCTCCGATTCACTACCACATTCTTAATTATTCTCGGAATTGCCAACGGATCAAAGCCTTGATGCTTATAAAAGTCCTTATCCTCCACCGCCACCGTTGCCTTTTTCAAATAATCCGGCATCTCATTTATAGACACAAATTTGCGGTCTTCATCGATGAAAACATCATAGAGCACCTCTTTCCCAGTTCTATCCAAAATCTCTGTCGAATAACCAGAAAGTCGTCTTACTTTACCTGGATCTGGCAGCCCTCTTGAATACCATGCAAAAATGCCTACTACCGAAACAATCATAAAAATCAATCCAAAAAACAACCACTTGCCCAAGTTTATTTGAGGAAACTTAAAATTGAAGGCTAGTCGTCTTCTCCTATACATATATAGTGTCTTAATATCATACTACACCACTTGCTTATGCTGTTTATAATAAAAAGGGTATGACCAAGAAACAAAGAAAAATATTCAACATTATTATTCTCATTGGATCAATTGTCCTAATTGCCACTACCTTTGCATCCATGTTTATATATGGATCTTAAAGACAAGATTACTTCTGTCAAAGGAATTGGCGAAAACTACGCCCAAAAGCTAGAAAAACTAAGAATTGAAACAGTATCAGACTTGATAAGCCATTATCCTTTTAGATATCTAGACTTTACCCACCCAACAGATATTAAATCGCTCACAGAAGGCAAAGATTCAGTTTTTATCGCCATCATAGACAATCCAAAGCTTTTTTACACTAAAAGTGGCAGGTTAATGTTTCAAGCTCAAGCCACAGACAATAGCGGAAAAATAAATCTAATCTGGTTTAATAATCCATACATCAAACGCCTAATCAGAGCAGGGGAGACATACACCATAGCCGGCAAACCTAGTATTTTTTCCGGAAAACTCTGTTTAATTTCTCCATCAATAGAACAAGGAGACTCGCTTTCAATAAACACCAAAGGTTTAGTTCCTATTTACCACCAAACTGAAGGAATTACCTCAAGATGGCTAAGGGGAAAAATCAACTCACTAATCCCTGATCTAAACATTATCGATCCTGCAGAACACATTGCTCGCGATATTGGTTTGATAGGTTTACACACTTCAATAAAACAAATTCACTTTCCTCAAAGTAGTGAGGAGAGATTTCAGGCTGATAAGCGCTTATCCTTCAACGAACACCTTACAGTGTGTCTACGAAATGCACTTGAAAGAGATAAGCTTGGTAGTTCCATAAAGATCAAGCCAAACCAAGAATTGCTTAACCAATCACTGAAAAAACTCCCATTCACACTTACCCAAGGTCAACAAAAGGCTATCAAACATCTATTTAAAGACCTTGGTAAAAAAGACTTCACTCACCGCCTTATCCAAGGTGAAACAGGATCGGGAAAAACTGTCACCATGATAATTGCTGCTGATCAGGTAATTCATTCAGGTTTTAGCGTTGCCATCCTCGCTCCTACAGAAATTTTAGCTACCCAACACCTAGCCACCTTTAAAAGTTTTTCAAATTTTCCTGAAAATATTCAGCTTATCACCGCCTCATCCAATACCCCAATTAGTCACCATAAACCAATTATCTATATTGGCACCCACGCTATTCTCCATCAAATTCCTGCAGATTTACAATATCCACTTGGTCTTATTGCCATAGATGAACAGCACAAGTTTGGTGTTCACCAAAGGGAAGAGCTTATAGAGCGCACACCGCTACCACATTTAATCAACCTTTCAGCTACTCCCATACCCAGAACATTTGCACTTAGCCTCATTGGTGATATTGAACTTACCACTATCAACTCATCACCCACAAATAGACTACCAACACAAACCCATATTATCTCCCCAGAAAGATTTTCTAACTCAACCAGCTGGATGGTCGAAAAACTTAAGCAGGGTAACAGCATATATGTGGTCTGTCCCAATATTCACACGAGTGAAAATGATATCGCTACTGTAGAAAAGATCTATCCTCAATATAGAAAAAAATATTCAGAAACAACAAAAATATTTACTCTTCATGGCAAAATGGCAAAGCAAGAGCAACAAGACACTATTAATACTTTCAAGAGTACCCCTTCAAGTATCCTAATCTCCACATCACTCATAGAAGTCGGTATAGACATTCCACAAGCGAATATAATGATCATTCACTCAGCAGAACGCTTTGGTTTAGCCCAGCTTCACCAGCTTCGCGGTAGGGTAGGTAGGTCTGGCTCACAAGGATATCTATTCCTAGTGCCTACCAGTGAAGAACAAACAGAGATTGAGAGACTCCAGCTACTTCATAGATATTCATCAGGAATTGCGCTGTCACAAAAAGATTTAAGGTTAAGAGGTGCTGGGGATATTTTTGGCACTAAACAACATGGTGCAAATTCCATTAGATTAAAATATTTTTGGTCAAAAGCATCATTTACTAAAGCAAAAACTATTTCCAGAACAATCATCCGCAAGGATAAAGCTGAAGCAAAACAACTCCTTCATCAGCTTGAAGCTCTTTTGTAAAACATCTTGCAACTCCTACCCTCTCATGTTAAGATATAGGACATGGTAAATAAAGAAACCATGTTGGACAGGGAGAGGATGTATCCTCAACCCAGCTTCGAGAGTTACACTCTAGCTCTCGCAGCCACTGCAGAGGCCGATTTGGCCTCTTTTTTGTATCAAGAAGGGGAAGAAATGCCGGATTTTGAGCACGACATCACTCTCTGGATGAAGGGAGTAAACCTAGGTGAAGAAGCAGGAGATATATCTGCTCGCATTGAAACCAAACAGGGTAGGGGAAGAACATACACTCTTAATACAGACACATTTGATACAGGAGATGGAGTCTTGGATGAGTCTACTCCTGATGGTATCCTTACTGCTCTTGCTGTCACCAAAGCCAAGCTACTTGCTGTGAGACCTCTCATGGAAGAGATATATCCAGCTCTCTCCTGGGAAGCAGATGAATACATTAAGTACTTAGACCAAGCAGCAGAAAACATCATCTCTCCCAAACAAGACAAAAGGGGAGGAAGGAGAGTTCACTACTCCCTCAAAGACACTCTCTCTGATCTCTTTGCTGGTTCTCCTGCATCAAGAAGATACGCTGGTCTTTCTCTTCTAGTCCTTACCTCACTTGTTCTTGCTTCTTGTAAACCAGTAGAGGCAACCAGTACTGTTACTCCAGATGTAGAACCAACCAGAGCCAGAGTAACAGAAGTCACCTCTGTTCCTACTGAAGTCATCACCCAAGTTACTCCTCAAAACACACCATCACCCACAGTTCACATGGTCACTCCCACCGAAGACACCAGAACCAAAACTCCTACCATTACAGTGATGCCTACAGTTACAGTCAGCCCAGAGGCCCCTCTTACTCCAGAGTATACAGTTGGAGAGCTTCCACCCACACTCGAGGAATGCTCAATCAATACGCTTCATATGGATACACTCGACGAAGATCTTGTAAAGTTAAATCAAGCAGAACATGATATTCCGCTATTTGAAAATGTTATCGGTCCTAATATGTGGGAAAACGTCGGGCAACAAGGGGACGCGACCAGCTTGAGATCGCCGCTGTTTATCACTAGTCCAACCCCAGAAGATAATACAATTCTTAGAAATTGTGCAATGTTAGAGATTGATGGAAATCACCCAATTTATATATTTTCAGTTCCAATTATCACGAGAGCAGGAAACAAATTTATCGCACATTTTGGAGTAGACGCAGTTTCAATTGTTAACCAAGCGTGGGAGTTTGATTTCAACGGAACAAATGGATTGGTAGAGAGGGTAAGTCCATATACAAACTACGAACTAATAAGAAATAACCCTACATCACTAATTACAGCGGTCATATATGGTGGAGAAATACTTCCCCCAGACTCATATTTCGACTCCAAAGATGCATCACAAGAAAGTACCAGGCAAATCTTTCAACATGCCTTAGACAATGGTTATCTGCAAGCAATAGACAATGTATTAAGAGGAGTTGATACTGAAGAAGATATAGAGATCTTAAAAAAAGTGATCATTCCCTCAATAGGTATTGTCCGAGATGGGTAAACATTGCCCCAACAAATAAACTCAAATTTGGTATCCTTATATGTAGATGACCAAAAAACTTAAAGTGTCAATAGTGACAGCAATTGTTGTCATCATTTTAATAGTCCTTTCTTTTCTTAGGTTTGACGGTTTTAATTTCTATGACCGAATTTACCTGACATACTCAAAATATAAAAACGGAGTGCAAAATGAATTTATACAAAAATGGAGAGTGAAATCATACGATTCTTATCACCGCATACTAGAATTAACTAGACGAAGCGGAGAAATAATTACCATGAAACTGGACATAAAGACCACCTCTTTTGTCTACAAGGATGCCACTGAAAAATACAGAGCAGTTCTTCCATACGAAAATGAAATCAAAAAAAGACTTTGCGCAGGAAATATGATAAGCCTTTACCGAAAGTATGATGGCTCTAAATGGCAAGTACCTCAAATTACAATTGAAACAGACAAAACCTGTGAATAATAAGACAATCGTTCTTTTAGTCGCTTTAATATTGAGTTTTGTCTACCTTCGACCAAATTTCGCAAACGCCTATTGCCATTATTGCATCGGCTGTACCTGCTATCGTGATCCAGACACAAACTGCGCTCATACTGCCGATTGCGAGTGTGAAAGCAGATCCGACTGCTGTCCACCTACACCGACACCTACACCAACCTGTAACCCTAGTTGCAGCTGCGCCAACACGCTTTGTCCCTGGCAAAGCTGTACAAATGCTTGTGGAGACACTTGTTGGGGTTCTAGATCTTGTGTTTGCACTCCAGGTACAGTCAGTTGCGCGAACCATGGCTCTGGAGAAGGTGTATACACATGCAACTCAACTGGAAGTGCCTGGATTAAAAATCGCTCATGTACTTTAGGATGCCAACCAGATCCATCTCAAGAATGCAATTACCCGACATGGTGCTATGACACTTGCTCTGGATGCTCTGCCCCAGACAACAACCAAATACGCTGCTACGATGCTCCTCGTCCTGGAGGTAGTCTAGTTTCCACTATGTGTGTCTATGACTCCAGCTGCAGTGTCGGTTGCCATCCACATACAGAAACCTGTGGTGGTAATGCCAACTGCGCCCCATATCCCGGTACTGTTTCCCACATCGATAACTGCGGTGGTTTGAACTGCGCAGCTCCCTGCGGCAGTAGCGGTGGAGGTAGTAGTAGCAGTAGTAGCGGTGGCTGCACACCCACCAACCCAGATACCCCAACTCAAACATCTCCCACTGATGGTCAAATACTATCTAAGGTTTCATCAGTGGTAATGGATTGGAATTCTGCGGCTGCTTGGGGGGATGAATGTGGCTACACTACCAGATCATATAATTACTGTGTCAGCACAAATAGCACTGATCCTTGCAATGGTGGTGATCCATTAACAACGGATGAAGCAACAACCAATGCTACATATTCCCAAAGCATGCCTGGAACATATTACTGGAGAGTTCAGACTGTAAATGGCGCAGGATACAACTCCGCCTGGTCTCCCATCTGGTCTTTCACCATCAACAACAATGCTCCATCTGCAGCCTCTATGACTTGTACTGGAGAGGTTCCTGCTACCACAGCTTCTCCTGTCACTTTCTCTGCTACTGTCACCGATGCCGATGGGGGAGACGATATTGATCGGGTCTACCTTGGTTTCAATACTTGTAGCAATGATCCAGGAGATGCTAACTGGTACAACTTTGAACACACCTTCGCCAACTACTTTGGAGGTATGGGAGCATCGACCAATTGGGGAGTAAGAGGTGCCAGCAATGCTAACGCTGCTTGTACCGGTACTGTTGGCTCTCCCACAGATCCATGGGCTGCTATTCCAGGAAACAACGTCCCTGGCAGTGTCACCTATGCCAGTGTCTCAAACAGTATCGCCGGGAACAACTACACTCAAAACTTCTCCATTACTACCAATGGAGTTACCCCTGGGCAAAGCTATTATTGTTATGGCATGACTCAAGATCTACAAGGATTGTGGCAAACCGGTTCTACCACCCCTAGCTGGACTAGATTAAATCAAATCTGCGTCGAAGGCTTCTCTGGCACCAATCCTTCATATGTCACTGCTTGGAGTGATTGGGGGAACTGTGGAGCAGCTGGAGCTCACAAAAGAAGTAGAACCAGAACTTGTACTGAAGACTGCACTGCCACTGTAAACGACTGTGATACATATCTCGCCGAAGGTGGAGCTCAAGACTGTGGCACTGAGTGTACCTACAATGCCGGTACCAATACTCAAACCCAAGTCCAAGACTGCACTGGTGTCATCACCGGTACTCTCTACGACGCCTCTGATGTCTCTTCCTGTCCTGCACTAAGCACTGTCATTGGCCCAGGTACTTTCAGTATTACTTCTCTCGCTGGATATCCACTAGTTAGTCCTGCTTCTGCCTCTCCTGCTACCATATCAGTAAACGCTTCAGGACAATACTCCTTTACCGGTTACTCTCCCGACACCTTTACCTACGACTTTACTGATCTTCTCAATGCCGGTCTCATTGGTAATGCTACTCCTAAGTTTAGCTGCACCTCCATCTCCGCCTCTTTAAGCAACTCACCAGTGGCTTGTATGACACAACCCTGTGAGACAGGTGCAAGCTACATCTACAACTTTGGTTTCTGGAGGAAGTATGGCGGTTGGTGGCAAGTAGTTGGTGGCCCGGTATATGCCAGACAAAACATCCAGTCTACCATTCCCGCGTCCCTTACTCTCTTCTCTGATATGTATCTTGTTAAACCAGGAACCACTGCTCATCAGGGACTTGCTGTCTACGGAGGCTCTGTCAATCTAGGCAGTAACCCTAACGCCCAAATTAATGCCAACAATACTTCTGTTCAATCTGTCTACAACAGCAACAGCGTCTACAACTACGAGTTCTTCAGAAACAAGCTCTCAGGTAAAACAGCTGACACTTGGTCAAACAAGAACCAACTCCCAGCCTACTCAGACGGCACTGGTAAAGGCTACATGCTTCTAAGGAGTACTGATGGTACTGCTTCAAACTTTAGCTCACCCATCGCTGTAGCTGCAGGGGAGAAGTATGTTCTCCTTACTACTGGCAATGTTAATATCTCCGACAACATCACCATCGCCTCAGGGGGAGTTCTCATCATCATCACAGATCAGAGTATCAACTTCAGTGCAGCAGTTTCCAGAGCTGATGGTTGGTATCTAGCAGACAGCATGATCACCATCGCCTCCACTGGAGATGAAACTACCGAACAGAGATTCCTAGGTAACGGTTCCTTTGTTGCTCATGGTGGTATTGTTCCAGACCGCGACAG
>CAIQPO010000075.1 GCA_903873735.1 Candidatus Collierbacteria bacterium
ACAACTCATCTAGCCACAGACTCACACCTTCTTCAGTCAATTTATCATCAACCACATTGTTTTGATCGTTCTGTAATCTTTTATGCATGAAGTTCCATTTTAATACATCTCAGCTTGACTGTAAGATAATCTTATAGTATATTAACCGGGCACTTTTATATCACCTAGGAGGTCCTATGGCTTTTCTTCACTCTCTGCCGTTTGTGATTCTGCTCTTTACCTTTCCCATATGGGGAGGCTTAATCGCTTTCATCCTCGGCAAACAAGGCACCAACTCATTATCGCCAGCTAAGTCTCTGTCCAGAGTTCTCTGGGTTTATAGTCTGCAGGCATTGATCTTCATCATCTTCGTGGCCTTCAAGGGCGAACAGCGTGCCTCAGCTGAATGGTCGTCTTTCTTTGTCTCACTGGACGCCATTCATCTCTGGTTTTCAGCTTTCGCCGGCCCCTGGATCGTGAATTTCTTGGTCTACAAAACCGGGGACGGGGTAGACAGCTTTACTGGCTTCTTCGTTGGCTCCCTCTTTGCTTCAATCATGGTTTGGGGGTCTCTCTTTATTCTCTACGGTCTGCTTTGCGGCATATTCGGCGGTATTCAATCGCTCATCAACATCGCCCGCTCAGTCACTGCCCAATAATTCGGAAAGGAAATTCAAGCTATGCCCAACTTCTGGATCTTTTTCTTTACGCCCATTGTACTTCTCTCCCTTTACGCCATCCTCTCACGCGTGGTTCACCACCGCGGTCTACCCCTGGTCATCGGCATTTCCGCTGGCTTGGTCGGCCTGAGCACCGCCTTCCTCGCAGGCTTCCTGCTTATCGTCCATCTTCTGGCAGGCTATATCGACCCCGAGGTTACCAAAGCCGTCTGGCAGTTCTACGGATCATCGCCCTTCAGCATCTTCTGGTGGGGTACCGCTCTTGGCACCATCATCTGGGCTACCCGGCGCGCCTACCTCATGGATTACGGAGTGAAGCAGGCTTTCGAGCACTCCTGGGCTCCTCTTTGCCTCAACCTCCTCTTCGCAGCGCTTGGCACCGGTCTATTCCACCTGGCCATCTCGGTCTCCCAGACCCTTACTTTCCCTCAGTAAGCGTCTTTGCCCCTCAATCGAGGGGCTTTTTATTGACTTCGATATCATCTTATAGTATATTCACCCTATCTATCCGCTCGTTAACACAAGGAGTTACGCATGTCCATCCTTCACTCACCCCTTTTCCTCGCCCTCTTCTTCACCTTTCCCGTGTGGGGTTTTATTATCACCACTCTCATCGACCACCGCTTCGGTGAAAACTCACTCACGGTCAAGGCTGTCTGTACCGCCATTCGCTTCCTCTCCGTGATCCCTCTACTGGTCGCCGGTAGAATATTCTTCATGGGAAGCTACTGGGCAGCTGAAAACTGGACCTCCATCTTCATCAACACCTTCAATCTGGTGATGATCCTGGCTTCTCTCACCGGTCCAGCGATCATGACTTACGATAACTGGGGAGATGAAATGCCCAGCCATACCGACTTCATTCATGGCTCAATCTTCTTCTCAGCCATCTCCATCATCGTCTGGTATGTAGTCGGATTTGTGCTCGTTATCCTTGCAGGCGCCTGCAAAGAGGTATACGACGCCATCATCTTGGCTACCCGCCAATAACACCCGAGCCCCTTACAAAAGGGGCTTTTTATTGACTTTTATATCATCTTATAGTATATTTATCCCACCTATCCGCTCGTTAACACAAGGAGTTACGCATGTCCATCCTTCACTCACCTCTATTTCTCGGCATCTTCTTCACAGCCCCAATCTGGGGCTTGCTGCTGGCCACAGCCATCAGTACCTACCTAGGACCGAAATCAATTTTCATTCGAGCGGCTGGAACCGCCCTCCAGTTTGTCTCCACGATCCCCATAGTTGTGGCTATCACCATCTTCACCGAAGGAAGCTACGACGCCGCCGAACACTGGAGCGAAATGTTCTTCAACATAACCAATCTGATCGCTCTGCTCAGCTCCATCTCCGGCCCGTTCATCATCGCCTTCATGTATCCAAACTCAAAAATGGGGCACAAGGATTTTCTGATCAATAGCCTTTTTGCAGGCCTCTTTTCCATCATCTGCTGGATTGTCATCCTCTTTGTGGGCTTCGTTCTCTGGGAAATCATCAGAGTCCTCGCCAACTCGATCAGCATCGTTACCCGCCAATAAAACACAAGCCCCTCAAAAGAGGGGCTTTTTTAATATAAGTTTCAGGTTAAAACGGTACTTTCTCCAAGTTTATATAGGTTCCAATAGCATTTCCAGCCGCATAAGCAACCAGCACCATAAAACTATTGCCCATGTCATTGGCAATCTTATAGATAATAAACATTGCAACAAAAGTCTCAAAAAATACTAAGAGGGCCGCAGCGCGTGATCGGCCTTGTGATATCCAATAGGTTCTTTGGGTGGCCAAAAACATCTCCAAAAAGCCGATGCCAAAGTAGAGTATTGCCTGTACTAATAGGTTTAACATATTCATACCTAGAATTTTTTACGCGCCCTAGGCCACGCGACGGAGGTTCACCTCCAGGCTCTTCGATAAATATAGTGGAATTCTTCTTTTCCATCCAAGCCTATTCTATTTTATAATCCTATATAAGTCAATACGTATCCTATAATTTGATTATTTAAGCTCTCTATGGTATAATTCACGCACACTTACGCTCATCTAGCACCCTAAAAAAACTAGTCCACCAAAGGAGTATCTTATGTCACTCAAAACCTTTGCTCTTATCGGCCTCGCCCAGGCACTAATCGCCACCATCTTGTTTGGAGCCGCCCTGGCCACCGAAACTGTAAACCAGTCGCTGAGCCAGAGCCTTTATGGCATCCAATACATCATTCGGCTCACGTACGCCATCAATATGGTGATTATTGCCATCAAGTGCTTCAAAGCCAAGTTCCCCTGGATTGGTGCCGGCAGTATTTTTATTGCTCTCCTCCAGCTATGCGAACACAAGATTACTCTGTACTACTCCGCTGTCGAGGTCATCACCCCAGAACTTGTCACCATCATGGCCCTTCTCATCAGCCTGTTTCTTCTCCTCACCTTCGCCTTCTTCATCTCCCCACTGATCGCCCTCCTCAACAAGGACGACCACCTTATTTCCTAAACACGATTCAGAAAGGCTACCCATGGCATTCAAATCAATCACGGCAAAAAATGAAGTAGTGGAAGCAATTCTTGCTCAAGTTCTCACTCCGAGCATCCTTACCCAAAACGCCACTGCAGAGTTAGTTGCCCGGTTACTGGTCGAAATAAGCTCGAAAGCTGCTGAGTACCGCATTCCCAATTCACCCAACCCTACTGCAGTCGGCCTCACTGCTGCCTTTGTCATTCTTGCCTTACCAGAATTGGTCAAAGGTAAGCAAGCTGATTACAAAGCCTTCTGCGACCAACACAGCAAAACTTGGCACTATCTCCCAGAGCTCCTCTATGTCTACGCCGACCGACTTCCAGACTCGTTGATTCATGAAATTGTCTCCGAGCTCAAAGCTGGTCACGCAAGACCCTTCACCATCGCCGATCTTCATCGCGAAGCTCCCAAGTTTTTCCGTTTTCAAGCCTGGGTTGCCTTACCCGAAGTGGACATGTTTTCAAACTAGTCTCCAAATTCAGAGCCGCCCCACCAGGGGCGGTTTTTTTACATCTCCTGTATAATCACCACCGTGAATTACTTGATTCAGCCACCAAAGACCCGCACACAAACCCTCAGCAATCTTGAGGCGCTCACTTGGTACCAAAACACTTCTCCAGACATAAAAAACATCATTTACCATCTACCCACAGAATTTGATGGTTTTCTCGCCGACTTAGCTACCAAAACAGACGAAATTGACAACCTCGAAATACTAAGGCTAAAAGATCTAAAAGTCGGCAATCATCTGGTAATTCCCATCTTTGAAGTCAGGCAAGAAAACACCAATCAGGTCTTTACTTATGAATATGTCAGCTGGAAGCAAGGAGTAAATCCAGGCTACAAAGGTATTCTCTTGGTAGAAAATCAAGGCAAAATCACTCACTTCATCACCAAACAAACTCACAAATTCTCCCAAAACCAGGTTGTCTACGACTCATTTGGTGGTTTTATCAGCTACTCACAAGATACACTCCAAAACTTCCCCAAAAACCAAGAATTAGAGATCCTACGCCAGCTTGGTCTAAACAAACTTAAAATCAAACAATTTTTCGACCTTGGTCCGCTTACCCCCGACATCGGTCTTTCAAATCACTACACTTCTCTTTTTGCAGCTATCATCGATGGTTCAGAAAGCCTCCACTTAAATTCCTTAACCAAACAAAGGTTAGCCACCAAAGGTTTAAGTTTTTCTATCACCCTCCACCCAATTGAAAAGCTCCCTAATCTCATTCCTCAGATTCACGACTCATATTTTTTGGCCAGCATTCTCCGCCTTGCTACCAAGTACCCACATCTAAACATCCCCTTGACAGCGCCCTTCTAGCTTGTTAAGATTTCGCCTGACTTACAAAGTCAAACATTCACAACTTCAACTTTCAGGAGGTCCAAATGTCTACTCTCTTCTACCTTGGAATAATCCTTTCCCTGCTCCATGTAATCTTATTTCTGGTCTGCACCCACTTCATCCATCAGCATGTTGGTGAAAACCGACTCACTCTCCCAGGCAGCATCAAACTTTCAGTTACCATCACCACCGTCTTGCATGCTGTTATTGCCACTCTAAACCTGTATTTAATCCTCACCTCCTCCATTTCAATTGTTTTGGCTTCCCTCCTTGTACTTGTTTTGATAGGTATTAATCGTCTCTTAGAATCAAACCACTTCCGAACACTTGATCAAAAAGTGGTCTGGCGAATCCCCATATCCTTCACAATAAGATCGACTATTGCTTATCTTTTATACACCTTACCCTATATCCTCTTGGTACTAAACCAAGGCCAATAATCACCCCGCTAAAAAAGGAGACAAATACATGAATACAATCGCCATAATCGGTCTGACATCAGGCATTCTTTTCGCCATTTTTCACCTACTTACTACCCCCTTGGCCACAGAATTTATCAAAAACAGAATTACTGAAGATGACAAACCCGCTACTCCTCTAGTAGTCATGAGTTGCACCACGGTCTTGTTTGGCCTAGCCAATCTTATCTGTATTTTCATTCTGATCTTCACCTTCAAGTTCTCCGTAATTCTCTCTGCCGTGATACTCTTTGCGCTCATTGCCCTAGAGCAGGTCACCAAGAGGAAAGAAAGTGTCACAAAAGAAGAAGCCCATCAGATCGATGGCTACGCCTGGGTAATTTATATAGTCACCATGGCAGCCACCCTCATCTTTCGCCTTGCTCCATTTCTTGCCTTCTTCCTTTTGCCAACCTAACTTCATAAAGGAGAGCTATGTCATCTCTTGCCCAGCTTGATCAAAAAATCGCATTCCTTCAAGCACATAGAGACTTCATCAGCCAATTCAAAACCTTAAACCCCGAACCCACACTGATAAAAGAATTTGGAGATGATAATCTCGAACGACTCATCACTTACCACTCGCTTTCAACTACAGGTGATGAACAAATTCTCTATCTCCGGCACAAACCAATTTCACGATGTCCCATCTCTGAAGTGCTGAATATCGAGATTGAGAAAGAGCTCAAAAAACACCCTTCCCTAGCCTACAAGGTGGTCAAGATTCGCTGGTTTCTCTTCCATCACTCGGAAAGAAACCCCTATGTCCCGCCCTTTATCCCCAAGCGGCTCTACTCCGGTATTTTTCTTGAGCAAACTCCAAAAGGTCTGATCGCCGGGTTCGATGAGATCTCCAAAGCTGGCTGGTTTGTGTACCAGGAAAACCCTATTCAAGTCATTCCTCTCACCACCAAAAACCTTGAATCTGTCATTGCTTTCCTCAAAAGCCACGCCGGCCTGTAGTTTGAAGCACCGCCCCCTCACCGGGGCGGTTTTTTAAAATTCAAACAACAAGTCCTCACCTTATAGTATTGACAAATATAGGATATTATCTTAAAATACCTCCACCAACTCCAACTCCAGCAAGACATCTTCAGGAGGCACATGAACACATATCTCTCCCAAGCATACAAGCGCTTCGGCTTCAAGCCATTCCGTATACTGAAGGCCATGCTGGTCTTCAATGCCATGGAACAGGACCTTCGCGAAGAAGGCCTCTGGGATCTCCCGCTAAACGGAGAAAACCTCCAGCGCGCTACCACAAACTCCCTCGCCTTCATCATGGCCAAAGCCATCACCGGCGCCAGCTCACCCTTGGAAAAGATGGCCGCCATCGCGGCACTCCAGAAAGCCACCGCCACCTACACCATCAAGTGGGCAGTTGCCAAAGACATGGCCGAAACCGACCCGCACTGGTACCTGCTTCCGCTCGGCTTGCCGGACGATATCAAGGCAGCCGCCATCGCCGGCCAGTACAAAACCATCGGCGACATCTTCATGGCCTCGCCCGTCGATTTCCTCTAGAAATCAACACCGCCCCTCACCGGGGCGGTTTTTTATTATCTATTTCAGCTTCTCTCTCAAAAACTCTTTCAATGGCTCCGCGATATCATCTCTTTGCATCGCATAAGCAAAGGAGGCCTTCAAAAATCTCAGGGGGTCACCTGTAGTCAAAAACTCTCCCTCCACCCTCTTTGCATACACCGGTCTGTCAGTCAGCAGCTCATGAATCGAGTCCATCAGCCACAGCTCTCCATCTTTACCTGTATTTTCAGGTTTTAAGTATTTAAATATTTCAGGATGAAGTACCATTCTTCCAAACTCAGCTAAGTTTGAGGTAATATCTTCCATCTTTGGCTTCTCTACAATCCTCTTTATCCTCCCTTCATCCTCACCCTCCATCAGCTCCACCATTCCATACCTCACCATCTCTTCCTTACTCACTCTAGTGGTCCCCATCACCCCAAACGCATCTTCATGAGCCACATATGAATCCACCACCTGCTTCACCCCACTTTCTCCATTAGGATTTAGTAGCAAATCATCACCCCAGCAAATCACAAATGGCTCATCTTCCACTAAATTCTTCACCGTCAAAATTGGTGATCCATTACCGTATGGTAAGTCTGGATTCTGATGCACAAAATAGAAATTTGCCTTGTCTACCACATCATAATATCTCTCCAGCTGTTTCTCTTTCCCATTCTCTGCCAAAAAACTATGGAGCTGTTTGCTCTTGGTGAAATAATTCATCACCGCTTCATTTCCAGGGCGAATCACCACAATCACATCCTCAATTCCTGCTTCCACACACTCAGCCGCAATATAGTGGATGATTGGCGTATCCACAATTGGCAGCATTTCCTTTGGAAGATTCTTGGTCGCTGGTAAAAATCGGGTGCCAAACCCTGCGGCGGTAATTATTGCCCGCCTAACTTTTCGCTCAGACATTCTTCCATTCTATCACTCGAAAATTACCTAGAAACGTCTATTGTCTGACCTCCCTCCGCCCCACATGCCCTCACTGTCAGAATCCCATATTCATTAAGCGCCACCGAATATCCACTCCTTTCCCTGCTGCCAAACTCAGAATCCACTGGCACCTTCTCCATATATCCAAGCAATGCACTTTCCAAGTCCAAGCATTTGTACCACCCACCACACAACTGTTCCCCACCAATCACACAACTCCCAATCTGCCTTTCCTCCCTTCCCACTCCTTCAGGAAATTTCTCATTGTCCACCAAGTACTGCTGCATTGCCATCATTATCTGTTCCACATCCTTTCGTCTGACTGCATTTCTGGCCATCATCATTTTATCTCCAATTCTCATACCCCCTATCATCACCCAAACTAACGCCCCAATAATCACCAACACCAAAACTACTTCCAGTGTTTTTGTCTTTTTTGTCACTCTGTAATCTATATTACAACATCAAAGCCACCATAAAAAAGCCCGCTCAAAAAGCGGGCTTCCTTTAGTAATTATTTACTTACCTAGAAACAGAGAGCAACACTCCTGATCCCTCAGAGGCACAAGCAGACACGGTCACAATGTTGTTGGAATCTCTTACCACCTTGTAGTAAGTTTTCCCTGGGGTTCCTCCATTTGGATCCTGTGGGATCTTCTTCAGATATGGGGCGAGAGAAGTGCTCAAGTCCAAACATGCAGCAGCGGCTGGCGGTGTAGTACAGGCTGTTGCATTACATCCCGTCGCATCAGTACCAAGCTGTTTTTCTGTAGTATCAAGTCCAGCAGGGAGTGACCCACCATTGTCTACTACATACTCATGAATTGCTGTCAAAATTGTATCCACATCCGACCATCTTCTTGCATCTCTAGCATCTCTAAATCTCTTTACAGGGTTAAGCGCCACAAACACAGTGACAGCCAAGATGGAAATAATAAGGATCACCACCAATAGCTCTATTAGGGTAAAACCTTTTTCTGCTCTTTTCATATTTTTTACTTTATAACTTACTAACAACTAGCATCATTTCCGTGTACTGCCCACTAATATAATCAAATCATACTCTGCCCCTGCTGTCAAAACCCCATCAGAGTCCAAGCTATATCCAACCAAAGAATCTTTCACCATATTTACTACTTCCAAAGGCATAATCGCCGATGATGAAATCTTAGTTAGGCTCACATTGTCTGAAGCATTTCCCACATCCACCTGCACAAAACCCATACCCATCAAAGACTCACGCACTCTTCCTGCTTCACCAGCCAAGCCACTACCATTTAGCACCGATACTTTATACCCATCAAGCCTCACTTCAGGTGTCGCTGCTGTTGTCGCCACAATAGGTGTAGGCAATAACGACTGGATACTATCAGATTTCAGTGCCGGTCTTGATGCTGGAGCATTCCCCTGTTTTCCCATATTCATCACCACCATAATCCCTCCCACCCACACCATCACAATCACCCCCACCAAAAACCACTTCTTTAGCGGATTTTCCTTTGGCTCCCCTGTTTCTCCTGGTGGGGATTCGTCCTCTACCTCATCCTCAATTGCAGAGGATAAGTCCTCACCCTCACTAATCAGAGTTTCCAAATCTTTAGTTCTGACTCCAGCCGACAATCCCAATAGCTCCGCATCATCTCCCTTTTTCTTCATCACCTCCACCGCCCCCTCCCAATCCATATTTTTATCATTCAGGACTATTTGCTCAGGATTTACTGCCAGGTGCCATCTTGCCTTAGCGTAAGCATTTACACTTTCATCACTATCTCCACTCACCAAATCCACCATCCCTCTTAAGGCGAGCACTGAAAACTCCTCAACTCCAGACCACTTGATTAGCACCGGTGTTTCGTGTGGTTCACTCACCTTGGCAATCAAAACAGAGGCTGGCCCCATCCAAGATACCTTCATTTTTGACTGGGCAATCGCCTTAAGTACCGCGACCATCAGTTCTGGCTCCACCGCCACCACCTGTACCCAAAAGTCACCCTCCCCAAGCTTCACCAATCTCCAGTCAAAGTTATCGTCTCCCAGGACAAAAGGTACAGTCCCTGCCGCCATTCTCCTAGCTTCGGGTCTTAAGAGTCTCTGTTTATCACTTCGTACAGCAGTCACAAAACTCACTTCATTACTCAAAACCAAAGCTGCCTCACCTACCTTACCCGCATCTTTTGCCTGTTTAAAAATCGCAATCAAATCCTCTCCACTGGCATAGCTAGTCTCTCTGCCATCAACCCACACCTTTGTCTTACCTAAATAAATCAAATGTTTCATATTTCCAGCCTGCTACTAACCGCCACCGTCGTAGTTCTAGTGGCGCTAACCTGAATCTGTTTTTGATAACCACCACCAGACCCAGTCACCGTAAAAGTCCAGTTATTTCCTACCTGTGAATCAATATTAACACTACAATTTCCACTCGGTAAAGTCAGCGATGCAGGGATACTGCCATTCAGGTTCAATCTCATCAAAGCATCCTCAACACACGCATCCACCTGTCCCAAAATCACCTCTCTCTTTTCTTCTCCCAAAGATTGCTGTGCCTCATTTATTGCATTAAGAGTCACTGCTACCCCAAGCACTGTAAGCACCGCGCCAATCACCAAAACAGAGGTCATTGCCACATATCCTTCCTCAAATTGTCTGATTTTATACACTTGATTAATCATAGCTCATTTACTCCTTACTTCGGCGCTGGCAGTCGCATACTGTCTAAAAAACCAATCTCTCCCTCCAGAATAATTGCTCTTCATCACCACCTCAAAGCGCACATTATCAGTAGTATTTCCAGCATTCGAATAATCAGTAAAATTCAGGTTCTGTACATCCACATTACTACTAGTCAAAGCACAAGGAGAGCTAGTCGGGCACGACCCCGCCGCTCCCCAACCAATAAAGATCTGTTTTCCTGTCTTGGAAATTACTGTGGGATTTCTCGCTGAATCAGCATATGCAAGGGTGATACTACTACCACTCACGGTAGTCACCGACTGTGCATTACGTATCTCCACTCCAATTCTTCTCACCGCTGCTCTCGAATTTGCCACCACTTCTTGCTCCACCATCGACTTTCTTGATACTGTAATCACATTCCAACCAAAAGATACTGCTCCAGTTAAAAACACAGCCACAATACCAACATAAAGAATAATCTCAATAAAAGTAAAACCGTATTCAATTTTTCTTGTCATTGACTTCTCCAATATGCAAAAGCAAAGGGATTATTGGTAATTTGAGGTAGTGTTGTTTCCAGCGCAGCACCACCATCAGAGTTGGTCCAGGTATATGCAGGAACAGCCGTCATCGCCAATCTCTTTGCATAGAAACTCGTGGTATTTGCAGATATTAAAAACATAAACTGATCTTTTCTAATCGGATCCATCTCTATCCTGTACCATCTTTGAGTAGCATTAAAGGTGGGGGTAGGTACCCAGTCTGTCTGCACAGTACATGTAGAGGTTGTACAAGCATACCACCCGACATTTGTCGCAGCGCTATCGTTATACACAATTATTGATCTATTAGTTGCTCCATTGATGAGCCATCCTGTAGCAATCAATTTTGAGCCAGCCACAGGAGTTGCACAAGAAGTGTCTACATTCGCAGCACAAGTAAAAGCCGTCCCAGACCAATAGCATCTCTGCATATCCGATCCTGCGTTCCCAATACTGGCAAATATGATTTCATCGCTATTGGGGTTAGAGGAAATATCCATACTTGTTGCATCATCAATCAAGGTAGGTGGTGTAAGTGTCGCGCTCCAAGTACAAGATGATGTCCCTCCAGTACAAGTTGAGTATCTTACTCCATTAGTGCCATTAGCACCCACCGCCAAAGCATACATCACCATCACGTCTCCGGAGAGACTTTCATAAGCCACATCAAAATCATCTACATCCTGTGCCGCAGCCACAACTTCCAAAGTTGTTGTTAATGCAGCTGCAGGCTCATTTCCCCAAGCAGTTCCACTCCACACCATCGCCGACAAATCAGAGTTAGCATCTGCCCAGATAGCTGTAATTAGATTCGAGCTAGATCTAGCATCCCAGGCCATCTTTACCCAATGCACAATCCCTGTTGTTCGCACCGGGTCTAGATTAGTAGCCGCTCCCCAATTAGCCGCGCCGCAATTATTTGACCCCAGCTTTGTCCTGTAAGCCAGCTCATTCGTAGTACCTGTATTGGTACTATAAAGCACAATTGCGTCTCCGCTATTAGTCTCGTAAGCAATATCAAATCTACTAGTCGTTCCAGTACCGCCCACCGTCACACTCCAGTCATTAGTCCAAGTACTTCCATCAAAACACATAATCTGCAACACCCCTCCAGAAGTAATATACCCCGCCACCGCTTCTGTTTTGGTTGGTGAAGTTCTCATCTGCCAGGACCTACCAGCCGCTCCCACCACTCCATTCTGCTCAGCAGAGTAGGTATTAGCCGATCTATCATAAGTCCTGTATTTAGGAGTAGTTGTTCCATCCCCATACACCAAAAACCCTCCAGTCATTCCTGTCACAATCGCCTTAGTAAAGTTAGTAAGATACGACGTCAGCTGTACTGTATTGGTGATAGGTGGCGTTCCTCTACTCCAGCTCACCTCCGACACTACCTTGTATGTGTCTGAGTCAGCTGTTCCCCCAGAGTCCACAATATCCCCACTTACGTTTCTCTGTGCTTGTGTTACAAATACTTTTCTCGTCAAGTTATCAATCAAGTTACTCGATCCAGAAAAAGCCCACACTCCGCTAGTCTGCGTCAATCCACATCCTGCAGTACAGTTAGTTGCCAAAAAAGGTGATGCCCACCCTTGCTTTCGAATAGAATGAACTGCATCAATCCCTTCAGATGCCAAAAGCGAGGCTTCAGTTTGCTCCCCACCCAAGCGATTAAGCCTCAAACTACCCAAGGTAGACACCACTCCCACAGAAGCAAAAATCACCCAAATCCCCACTGCTACAATGATCTCCACCAATCCAAAGCCTTTTGTTAATTTAATATTTTTCATTTTTAATTTCTTTGCACCTGTCCGGCCGCATTTATAGTAATCGTATTACTATCCAAACTTGATGACACAGTGATAGTAGTAGCACTACTAGGATCTCCTCTTAAATTTCCAAAGGTTATAGAAGTAAGCCCAGATACTGTCACCCCATTTGGAATCGTAAAATCTTCCCTGTAGTTTGGTGACGCACAGCTACCATTAAACATCCTAAAAATTCCACCAGTCACACACACTCCCCAAACCTCATTCCCGGATATTGCTCTCCCCACCATTGCATTCGACTGCGCCTTCCAAATCTCACTAAGCACTCTATCTGAAGTAGTATAAAAATTATTTCTCAAGACAAAGCTCGAGACAAATGGTGCCGACATTGCCGACAAAATCGCAATAAGAGATATCACAATCAAAATCTCAATAAAGCTAAAGCCGCGGCTCATCCTCCAATACCTCCCATAAGTGAGTAAATCGGACTAATAATGGCGAGTGCTGTAAAAGCCACCACCACTCCGATAAACAATAGTAGCGCAGGCTCAAGCAAAGTCGACATATTCTTACTCACATTATCAATTTCTTCATCATAATAAGTAGAAAGATATATAAGCATCTCCTCTAAGTTTCCACTTTTTTCACCCACATCAATCATCCTCACCGACATTTTCGAAAATCCTCTATATCTTTTTGCACTCATTGCAGAGTAAAGTGATTTTCCTTCAGCAATCTTCTTCTTTACTTCACCAAAGTCTTTCTTAAACTGTAAATTTCCCAAAGTATTTATGGTAATCTCCATGGCCTGTACTACCGGCAATCCACTCTTAAGTAAAGTTCCCAAATTCCTACTAAACTTCCCCATCTCACCAAATACCACCACTTTACCCACAAATGGCACTCCAATAAGCCATCTATCTACTACCTGCCTCACTGGACGCATCTGCACCAAAGCCATCAATCCAAATATCGTTCCAAAGAAGCCCAAAACAATAAAGGTGCCATAGTCCCGCATTAAGGCAGCAAACCACATCAGCACTTTAGTTGTCATTGGTAGCTCTACTTGAAACGAATTAAACAAATCTACAAGTTTCGGCAACACAAACCAGGAAATCAATATTCCCATCACTGTCGTCGCCCCAATTACCAAACCAGGATACATCAAGGCTCCGCTAATTTTGCGCCTTAGTGAAAAGTCTTTATCCATCTGCTCCGCCAAAAATTTCAAGTTTTCATCCAAAGTTCCCGCTGTCTCACCAGCCTCAATCAAGCTCACAAAAAACTCATCAAATACTCGTTTGTGCTTACCCATCGCTTTGGCTAGAGTTGAGCCGTTCTCTACATCATCACAAATCTTCTTCATTACCTTAGCCAAGTCAGGCGAAGCCTGATCTCTCACCGTCTCCAGAGACTCCGACAAAGGTACACCTGCCATTATTAAAGTCGACAAGTGCTTCGTCATGAATAGTTTATCTTCTCTACTCACTCCCATATTTTTTATTGCTTAATCACTCTTAATAACTCCTCAATCGTAGTCAAGCCCAGTTTTACTTTCTCCAGTCCATTTTCAATCATTGTCTCCATTCCTTCACTCACTGCCACCCTCTTAATTGTGTCTGCATCTTTTTTATTAGCAATTGCTTCTCTAATTCCCTCCGACATTACCATCACCTCAAAAATACCAATTCTTCCTTGGTATCCTGTATTCCTGCACACTCCACATCCTTTCCCAGAATACACTCTCACACCTTTTTTGTCCTTTTCCAAATGCTTAGCGATAATATCTTTAGGTAGTTCTTTAGCCAATACCTCCATATCTTCAAATTTACTCACTCTGCAGCTAGTACAAATCTTTCTTACAAGTCTCTGTGCCACCACCAAATTGATAGACGATGCCGCCAAAAATGGCTCTACTCCCATATCAAGTAGACGAGGTAATGTCGTAGCTGCATCATTTGTGTGCAAGGTCGACAACACCAAATGTCCAGTAAGAGCTGCATTCACAGCGATTCCCGCAGTTTCCTCATCTCTAATTTCACCCACCAATATAATATTCGGATCTTGTCGCACAATCGACTTTAGGCCAGCAGCAAATGTTAAGTTTGTCTTATTATTCACCTGTATCTGATTCACCCCCTTTATCTGATACTCCACCGGGTCCTCAATTGTCATAATGTTCACATTTCTTTTATTCAATATCTTCATGAATGCATACATCGTTGTGGTCTTTCCTGATCCAGTGGGACCTGTAGCCAAAATCATTCCAAAAGGTTTCAGGTAAGCTTCTCTTACTTTCTCAATTGACTTTTCAGAAAAACCCAAGTCAAGGAGAACAAACTGCCTCATATTTGAGGCCAAAAGTCTCATCACCACCCTTTCTCCATTAGTTGATGGTACTATCGACACACGCACATCTACCTGCTCCACATCTTGCACCTCAAACACAAACTTCCCATCAAGAGCTGTAGCGTGCTCGTCCGTAGGCAGGGAAGACATAATCTTAATTCTGCTAATTACTTGCTCGTGAAGATCACGTGGGAAACGAATAATGTCTTGCAGCACGCCATCAATTCTAAAACGCACCTGAACAAAATCATCAAACGGCTCCACATGGACGTCACTTGCTCTACTCTGATATGAATACACCATCATCGTCTCCACCATCTTTATGATTGGTGCCTCAGGCTGAACCATACCCCTAGCCTCACCCACGTGTTTGCTAATCATCTCCTCAAACACCTCAGCTGCCTCTCTTCTGTAAGCAAATAAAGCCAGTCTCAAATCTCTATCAGTCGCATAATAAATCCTAATCTTACCTCCCAACTTCTTTTTTAACGCTTCAATCGCCACCAGATCATTCGGGTCCTCCATAGCCACATGATATTCACCTTCTTCGTCAATCTTAAAAACTAGGCACCTCCTGGCTCTTGCCATACTTTCAGAGATTGTCAGCAGCACATTACGATCAAGCATCTGCTTTTCAAGACGCACAAAGGGGAGTCCTAGCTCATCTGCCACCAACATTCCCAAATTTTCATCAGAAATCAAATCTCTCTCCAATAGCACAGCTCCCAAACTATCACCCGTGTCCTTTACTTCGTCCCACGACTCATCAAGCAACTTACGGTCAACAATTTCCAGCTCAATCAGTGCGTTATACAGGGCAGTATTATCAAGCATTTACTTTTTGTTTATCAATTCATCTAGTTTTTCCACCAATTGAGATAGTGACAAATTTTCTTTAATTACATACCCATCTGCCCCAAGTTTCATTGCCCTCTCCACATCCTCTGGCTGACCCAAGTTACTAGCCACAAGCACAGGCACCTTCTTAAATCTATCAATTTTTCTAATCTCACTTAAAAAGTCATAACCGTCCATGGTTGGCATCATCAAATCCAAAACTATTGCCTGAGGCAGCCACTCCTCCATTACTTTTTTTGCTTCCTCACCATTCATCGCCATTTTTATATCATGACCTAGCTTAGTTAGCTTAAGTCTATATGCATTGAGCAAAAAACTATCATCCTCGATTACCAATATTTTCATATCAAATTGTAATAGTCTTTACAAAATACTATTATTCTCCTGAAATAAGTATAACTAAAGCACCAAGGCTTATCAACCAACCTCTTATGAAAGCTTTACCTCTCCCTCTTTCTTTTCCATGCCCGAAAGAGGTAATGTAAACCAAAATGTACTCCCTTTATTTTCTTCACTAATAAATCCCACCTGTCCACCGGATGAAAGAATTATCGTCTTTACCAAGTAAAGCCCCAAACCACTCCCATCAGTCACCACCTTAAGTGCATTTGTCGCCCTAAAAAACTTATCAAACACTCGCTGTTGTTGTTCTTCAGGAATACCAATACCCTTATCCACCACACTCACCTTCACAATCTTCCCCTCAATCTCTACCTCCACTCGCACAATCTGACCACTTGCAGAGTACCTCAAAGCATTAGAAATTAAGTTAGACAATACATGTTGTATCAAATCAGGATCAATATTTATCATCAAATCCCTTTTTGGTCTAGAAAATGAAATCTTTTTCTTTTCATTCTCAATCCCTACACTAAGCTCACTAATTACCGAATCAATTAGTTGATAAAAATCAGTTTCTTTCGGAGTCACTACAATTCTTCCCGACTCAATTCTACTCACATTAAGCAAGGCATTTACCCGTTGAATTTCTCTGTCATTACTTTGATTAATCTGCTCTACATACTTTTTCTGCTCCTTCGATAGTTTTCCAGCATCACCATCAAGAAGCATTCTCCCAAACCACTTCACTGCGGATAGAGGTGTTCTTAACTGGTGGCTGGCAATCGACAAAAACTCCGTCTTCATTCTGTCCACCGCCTTTACTTTACTTACATCTCTTTCAATTCCCACAAAGAAAGCCAAATCACCCTTTTCATCCACAATTGGCGATACGTGAATTTCTGCATCATAAATCTCACCATTTTTTCTCTTATTCCTTAGCTCTCCATAATATGGCTGCTTATTTATCTTTATTACCTTCCACATCTTTTCATAAAACTCCTTTTCCATGAGCCCTCCCCAAAGAGCGGGCGTTTTCCCAATAATCTCAGATCTGCTAAAACCTGTTATTCCTTCCACAGCTTTATTTGCATAGAGTATCCTTCCATCCACATCGGTAATTACCACATGATCCGATACACCCTCTACTGCTTGCTTAAACTTATTCAAGTCTTTAGTAGCCTCCATCGCCATCCATACAGCTGATCTTCTGGATAACCACACCGATAAAAGTGTCAAATACCACATTAGGTTCACTCCCACTACACCAAAAAGCACCATCAAAGGTACCGCTTCACCAAATCCAGAAACTCGGTAATTCACTGGCTTCTTGAATTCCAGCACAAACTCCTTGTTAAACACTCGTAATTTCTTGGTTACAACCCCATCAAATTTTCTATTTTTTGACCTCCAAACTTCATTTGAGTTATCAAATACCGAAAAATCCTGTACTGCTTCTGGAGTGTCAACCATATTTGCTCCAAACAGTTTTTCAGGACTTATCCAAGCTGCAAAAAACCCAGTAAAATATTTAAGCTTCTCTTCTGGGTTCTGTTCCAACATCCCAAAATGGGTAAACACAGGCAAAATAAAAGCATATCCTCTTCTATTTGACGAAGATACCATCGACTTCAAATAAATTAAGTCAGATACCACCTGTTCCCCCCTAACCACTTTTTCAGACTCAATACCTGCTGCTTTTTCAATCGCCACCAAGTCATATCCGAGCAAAGGCGTCATCTCTGTATCTTGGGTATAAAGATACTTTACCGGAAACATTTCCTCCTGTGGAGTCTCAGGAAAGACCACATAATTTTCATAAATTGTATTGCCTGCCTCTTGTTTTTTAAGCTTTTTTACAAACTCATCCAGATTTTTTCTTTCCACTCTCTCTGCATATACAAAAGAAAAAGCTTCAGGAAATTTTGTTTCCACATCGGTAGCCAAGATATAATCCCTCCACTTGGTAGAATTTACGTCGGTAGATACCAAAAAACTTCTCATTCCACTTACCTGACCCATTAAGTAGGTCACTCTGTCTCCAATTAAATCAACTGCCGCCTCGGCTTCTTTCTCAAAGGCCAAATCTCTTTGACGCTCTACATTTTTATAAGCAGAAACAACTACCCAAATAGAAATCCCCACAAGCACAAGCGAGGTAATCACTGCCAACATCATTCTCCACCAAGACCCTTTTTCAGCCAGTGTTACCACTGGATTTTTTCCAGTCTGAGCCATTTATTTATTTCTGTTTTTTTGCTACCTGCGATTCAATTTCTGATTCAATTGCCCCAAGATCCACGTCGGTTTTCATAAAACACTTATCAGCCCCCAAGGCCATCACTCTATCAACTGCATCAGGTAAATTCGTAATTACAATCACCGGCACATCCTCTAAGTCCCTTTCTTTCCTTATTTGCATCAACACATCCAGTCCGTTGTATCTTCCGGGCAAATAGATATCAAGCAAAATACAATCAGGTTTCCAAGAAATAGCCGTCTTCACTCCAGATTCTCCGTCTGCTGCAATTCGTAAATCATGCATCTCCCCAAACTTACGCCTATATGCTTCATCAAGTAGCAAATCGTCTTCAACTACCAAGAGTTTTATCATAACTTCAATATACACAATTATTAATTGCTATACAAAGGAAATGTGATATTTCGCACAGGATTATCTTGTTCGCTTGAGCACTTTATCAGTCATCCCCAAAATCTCCAAACCCTGCATCAAAGTAAGAGCATCATGCAAGTACTCAGTTTCTGCGGCGTTTACAGTTGGTAAAGCTAAATAATCAGACTGTGTTTTCCCAGGCATAAAGATAATCGCTTGTCCCGGCTCCGCTCCTTGCATCACATTTCCCTTACCCATAGTATCCACGTATTTGGCAAACCATCCTGGAGCCACCAAAATCGGGTGATCTGTCACTGGGTTTCCTCGATCAAAAAAGGTCATAGCTCCAGCGTGTGGCATATGTCCTCCAGCCACAAAACCAGGCTTCTCTTGAGTGTAAAGATCATACATTCTCCTCAACCCAAAAGTTGGTCTTGAATACGATCCGTGCTTAAGCAGCTTATCAGCAAAAGCGCCTACATACAGAGGTTTCTCCTTGAGCTTCACTCCAGGCCCTACCCCCAGCTTAATCATCGACAAATGATGAATCAGTGGCACCCCTGTCTCATTTGCCAAATATGATCCAGGTGCAATCGGAGCACTATAATCTTCCCTGCTTCCCACCACCTTCCCCCACGACCCCTGTCGGAGCGATTCACACATCATTATTGCCAAGGTCTGCTCTCTTGTTCCGTTTATTAAGTCTCTAAATTTATTCAAAATTTCCATTCTATCTGGAGAAGAGCCAGCATAGGAATCAATCATATTTCTAAGATAGACCACCAGAGAATGTGGATTAGATGCTATCAAATTAGCCTCATACTGCTTCAGCTCGTCATATCCTTCCGAACTGCTCCCCAATCTAGCGTTACTTATAAGATGCAAGGCAATTGGCAGTCTGGTTTGAATATCATAAGTAAGCGAGTCATAAGGAGCTCTCATCCTCATTTTGGAGTATGGATTTTCCACCTCTTTACCCTTTATCTTCACGGTCCCCCCAGGTGCATCTTCCGTATATTCTGCTCCACTCACTCTACTTGAGCCACTTTGGAATTTTATTGTCGGTCTAGCCTCTACCCGCTCTCTTATCTCTTCCAGCAACTCATCTGTAGTACCAGCAGACTCTGTTTTATCCAATATCCTCATCGCGTCAAATGCTACTTGGCCTTGTCTAAATGAAGCATAGGGATAATTTTTCCCATTTCCCTTCTTTGTTTTAGGCTCAATAATCACTCCTTGACCCAAAGGATCAGCCAAATCTAATCCCAGCTTAACTCCGTATCTATCAGGTGGAGTTGTCGATGAAGAACCCTTGGCAGTTCCAGATGAAATGTAATACACTGCTGTTTTTGATCCAGCGTAAATCTCTTTAGCCACTCCAACTCTATGAATATGCCCACTCATATACCCATCAGCCCTCACTCTCTCATCAGTCATAAAAGCCACATCTCTTAAGCCCTTCACCGGATCAAAGGGACTGGATCCAGGTGGATTGTGCCAAATCATCATTGATTGTGTCTGACCATTGGCAAACCTTATATTTAGTTCTCCTCCATTTCTTAATATTGGAATGTCCAATCCATCAGTCATCAATCTCCAGGTATTAATAGTGGTGGCATCTTCTGCCCATCCAGGATGTCCCCAATATCCAGACACCATTGCCAAAATCTTACCCTGATTAGCCAAAGGCTCCAAAAACATGTGCCTAATTAAATCAATTTGTTGTTGAAAATCAATCGGAGTTCTTGCAGTATTTGTGTTTAGGTAAGCCTCCTTTAGTCCCTCCACCTCATCTCCCAAAAGCACCAATCCCACATTCGGATGGGTCAGGGCATAATCCCTAAGTTCCAGTATAGATTTGTGATTTGTGGTAATGCTTCCGGCATGTAAATCAGAGGCACAAATAAGCATCGTTGGGTCGTTACCTTTAAGACGTACAGTCACCGAATCCCTTCCGATGTAGTTTCTCTCCACTTTCTGCAACATCTCTATTGCTGCCAGAGCTAGTTCTTGGCTTTCTTCAGGAGATAAATAATCAGGCTCCTGTCCTACCACCCGAAATAATTTCTCTTTTGACATACATCCCTATCCTATCCCACCCGCTCTCTAAAACACAATCCTCAATTAGTTATCCAACAAGTGTCTGAAAACACACACTTCAAGCCTTATAAAATATTCAATTCTTTCACCACTTTCTCTACCTCATCGGCAGAGTTTGTCATCACCAACTTCCGTCTCAACTCACCAGCATTTTCAACTCCCGACACAAATCCAGCCAAATGCTTCCTTACCGGAAAAAACTTATCACCAGGAAATAATTTCTCATACGCCCTAGCTTGCTCAACTGCCACTTCCAGCCGTTGCTTCAAGTTAGGTACAAGCCCATCCTTTCTAAGCACCCATGGGTTTCCCACCACATTTCTTCCAACTAGCACTCCATCAAAAGGTTCACCACTTACTTCTTTACCACTATTAAGTTTTGCTTTCCACTCCCTCCCGTCGATTTTCACTCCCTTAACATCTCCATTAGCCAAAAACAGTGCACCACTCTTTCTAATAACTCTAGCTGCCTCCGAGAGAACCTCCCAATCAGCTTCACCTGAATATAGTTGCTTAAAAGTTCTTCCGTGCATCGCCACCACCGGCAGTTCGAGACTTGCCAAAAAATCCCACCAATCAGGTTCTGGCACACTGCTCCCAATCCTAGTTTTTACACTCACAGGCAAATTTAAACCCAAATCACCCACCGCTCTCCTTACTTCTGCCACCACATTTCCTGCACATTCAGGCACCCGTATCAGCCCAGCACCACCTCCACTCTTTTCCAAACCAGGAGACGGGCAGCCCATATTGATATCAATCCCATCAAATCCCATCTTGCCAACAATCATAGTAGCATCATAAAACGATTTCGGATCAGATCCAAAAAGCTGCACCACTACCGGACTTTCTTCTTTTGAAAATCTCAACTCCTTCCAAATTTTATGATCAAATTCTTGTCTTTTATTTATCCTCCACAGACCTTCAGCACTTACAAACTCCGTATAGACCACATCAGCTTGTCCATGTCTCTTGGCAATCCACCGGCAAGCAGCATCAGTCACTCCATCCATTGGAGCCATCCCCACAGTCGGCACTGATAATTTATTCCAAAATCCTTTTTCCACACCCATATTTTCTCACACTCTTCAAATTGACCTCATCCCAGCCACCATTTTCTTCATCTGGTCAAATACCACTTGATCAATCTCCATAGGGGTAATCATTTTAATAAAGCCCACAGGAGACCCTGTCTCAAATCCATTTTCAGAAGACACACACAAATCATATTCTCGTGTTACCTCACTTGTCTGCCCTTGGTAATACCTCCAAGAATAATTTTCTCCCAAAATCTTTTTATACAACTTATCCTTCAAGTCCAGTTTCGGAAATATCTTTGACTCACTATCCTTAAAGTCACACCCCACACTCCTGCTGTTTTTATCTTGTTCAATAATCAGCTTGTAGGCACCATACTCCAAAACCATTTTTCCGGAATTAAACAGAGGCTTCCATTTCACTGGAAACTTAAGTGAGTAGCCCAAATACTTCGTTCCCCCCAAGGCAGGCACCACTACCTCACCCAAACCTTCACCACCCTGAGGCAACTTCACCGTCATCTGGTTTGTTTCGCTCCCTATCTTTGCGCCCATTTCTTGTTCCAAAAGATATAATCTTTCTTCATACTTCATGTCCCCTTTCTTCTCCAAAAAATATACCTTTCCCAAGCCTAGCTTCACCATCTGTTCATTAATCATCATTCCTTGCTTACAACCTACAGGATTTCCCATTATCCCTTCTTTCGACTGATTTTTACTCTTAACCATGTAATCAGCTGCTAAGAAATCAGGTTCTCTTTCACAATTGATCCACAACCACACTAAATCTCTACCATATCTATCCTTCTCATAACGATCTTTTTCAAGCCAAATCGTCTTATTTTTTGTCAAAGCCTCAAGCATCACTACTGACTTCTGAAATAAACTGTCCGATTTTTCCGGAGCATTAAATCCCAAAAGTCTAATCACTCTTCCATCAGAAAGTACCACTGTATCACCATCAATTATCTCCGACACCCGCAAGTCATCCTCCACCCCAAACGCCAAACTCAAGCTCGCCCACAACACTACTAGTACAGCCAACAACACTCCAAACATCTCAAAAATACCCCATTTCTTAAACTTGGTCACAACTTCATTGTACAAGAAAAAACCCACCATCTCTGGTGGGTAATACGCTATTTTCTCTGAATCGATTGGCGGAAGAGTAGCCGCTGTCCTTCATCCTCTTCAAACACAGCAAGGGTTACAACATCACCCTTTGCAAAAGGCTTACGGATATCTCCTGAAAGCATTGCCCCGTTGCAGGTCACCATTGGCTCATGTCTACCTGGAGATACCTCAATAAATATCGGTTCAGCACTGTAAATAAGCACAATGCCATCATCGCATACTACGATATGTCCAAAACCAATTGGCAGACCCTGGCCAGACTCAAGGACAATCTCAATTACCTCTCGATCCGTCACCTGTCCGCCTACCTCATAATACTGAGTTATCAGAAAAGTGATCATCGAACCCCTCCTTATAGACTTATATTGACTGCCTCTTGTTGTTTCATCGAGTTCTCCACAATTACCCCAAAAGCAGCAGGCAGGCAGAGAAACGACGCTCCCCAGAGCACTACAAACAACACCCAGCTCTCAAGTGGCAGCTGATGCATTTTGAACATGAGGGCTGTGTACACCATCCAGGCCAAGGTTAAAAACCCCAATCCAGTAGAAAAGTACAGCTGGGTCAGGGCTTGACCAGTCATTGTCTTCACTTTCGGCCAGTAATATACCGCCACTCCCACAGCTGCCACCAAACCCAGCACCCCCCAACCAATCCGCAAAATCAAATACAAAAAAGCAAACTGTTCCATAGGCTCCTCCATCTTCTAGATTGAAAATTTCTTCTTGTATTCCTCTGGCGGATTTCCGTTCATAATCTGTACCATGAGATTCACCAGTTCATCAGTGCCACCCTCTTGGTAACGCATCACAAACAGCCAGTCGATCATGAGGGATCTGCTCGCCACCTCACCCGTCGTCTCATGTGGGCACACTGCTCCCACTACCCCTTGTACCAAACGGCACTGAATATCAGAAAGATCAGCTGCTGAAGTTAGCCCCTTTGCTTCTTCAAGCAAGGCTCTCACCTCATCAACTGAAAGCGGGTAATAGTCAGAAACCGGCTTCAACCAGTCCCTTTCCTCACCATTTGCGTGTCTACAAGGAATTGTCTTTTTAGGCATTCTTCCTCCAAATTTTATGAAAGTACAGCCATATTTTATCGTCTAGACATCACTAAATCAATCATATAGGACATTCGGGAGGATAAGAGCAATATTGAGGAGAGGTGAAGTCAGCTTCGTTACGAACCTGACGCAGACTGAAATCGAACCGCAGACTAGAATCAGTAAAGATTAATTTGTTTGTGGGCGATCTTGGGGTCGAACCAAGCACCTCGGTCTTATCAGGACCGCGCTCTAACCAGATGAGCTAATCGCCCACAAACACATCAATATTAAATTTCAAAGCAAATGAGCTAATCGCCCAAAAACTACTCGTATATTTTAACTCATACCTAGACTCAAGGCAACAAAAAGCCCCTCAAAATGAGGGGCATGAGTTTATCCAAACCTTACGATTGCTGCTGCTTGAGCAACCACCCAGGAAAGGAGCATGATCAAGCCGAATACGGGAAACGGCAGGAGAGCGGCCATCAACAGACCAGCAAAGTTGTCATAGTCCCCGCGCATCTCCGCTGCTACTTGTTTCCAGATTGAAAGCCCTAAGGCGATAAAGCTGGCCAGCCACCAAGGCCACGAATACCAGCTAAACAGCTTGTGGAAGGCTCCAGCATAGCTCAAAACGGGGTCATAGCTGAAGTCAGCCCAGGCAGCGCAACCGATAATCCAAAACAAACTCTGAAAGGCAAGGAAAACCAGCAGGGTTCCGCCAATGCGCAGGCCCAAGGCCAAACCGCCATTTTCATTGCGGTATTTCTTCAGGCAGAAAAATGCTCCGACACTGGCCCAAATAAAGGCAGTCAGGAAGGAATACACGAAAAACGGGTTGTTTGCCATCGAAATCTCCTTATCCGTAGGTCACCACTGATTTAACAATCATTCCGATCAGCACGATAACCCACCATAAAATGATGAAAGCTATACCCATATTCCAAGCAACTTGTATGCCGGCCGCTTTGTAATCTTCATCCAAGCAAGCCAACTCCCCGAAAGTAGCTCCAAGCACGCAGGCGATGCCAATGCACCACCAAAGCCAGGAAGAACCCTGACCAAACAGCCAGTGCACATAACTCGGGAATGCCCAAACCTCACCGGCAGTCATAAACCACACAAATCCCAGGAAAAAGAGGGGGATGAGAGCCAAGACCGCATCCACAATGCCGATATAGCCAAGCATTGCCATAACGATTCTCTGCAAAGCCTCTTTCCACTGTGAATTCGTGTTGATCAGGCTCAGTATAATCATCGCCCCACCACACACCAACCAACCAAGTAGAAAGATTGTTACAAACCAGGGATTGTTTGCCATCAGTTACTCCTCTGTGTCATGAATTTAAATGTTCAGATACAAAATAATATCATAAACAACCTATAATGTCAAAAAAGCACCCCATCAGGGGTGCTAATAAATCTAGCCAAAAGCGGTGATGCTCTGGACCACAAAATTCAAGGCAGATATCAACCAGTAGATCGCCCAGAAGGCAGCTACCAGGCCAACATTCACCAAGCCTGAAAACATCAGACCCTCAGACACGGCGTCAGTGTCGGTTTCCCGGATCATCACTTTCTTATAAACTGACACCAGGCCCAAAGCCACGCCTATCACAGCCGCCACCCACCACACCAAAGCAGACAAGTTGGTAGAAAACAGCCAGTGGAAAGTGGCGCCAAACGGCTCACTGCTGTAAAGCATGTAGGTCTTAACGAAAGCCCAGGCAATCCAAAACAGGCTCTGAAGACCAGCAAAACCCAGCACTACCGCTCCCAGACGGGCTGCAAATAGCGCAAGCTTGCTCTTCAAAGTCCACACAGCCAGGGCGATCGCTCCACCAATGCCCCATATCCAAGCAGTGACAAAAATCCAAACCAGTATCGGGTTATACATAGATAATCCTCCATACTCGAATCAAGTCGGTTAAAGTACATTCAGAATATATCATAATAAGCCTATAATGTCAATTTACACTTGCATATTTAGGTAAAATATGATATTATAGGTTGTTCATTGACTTATTCTTAGCCAATTACCCAGCTTTCAAGGAGCAGTTTCATGCAAACCATTCCCCAACTCAAACCCCTTGTTATCCCCGAATTCCAGCAAGCTGAAATCGAGCGCATTGCCGCTGAAATCACCCCCGATACTCTCATCAAACTCGGTCTTGCAGAGGCTAATGAAATCTCCGACACCATTCTTGCCTCCGTCGGTGCAGATTTCTCCGAGCTTACCCCAGCCCGAGAAGTTCGCGAGAAAATTGATCCCGCCTATCGGCGCCTGTTCAATATCTATCTCGCCCTCCAACTGAAAATCAAACAACACCAGGGTGAAATCTTCGCTTCCATGCTCGCCCAGCGCGTCCTTGCCATTCACACCTGCATACTCACAGTCTGGATACTTGATCAGCGTCTGGCCGGAGTTCCCTTCCCTCAAGCCTTCCAAGGTGCATCCGACCATCTACTTTTTGGCTAAGCCAGTCATCACACAAACAAACCGAGTGCCTCGCACTCGGTTTTTTTATGGGAAAAACATATATATTAAAGCTATGCCCGAGCATTCATCAGCCGAATTCGAACCACTAAATGAAGATCAAAAGGCCAAGGAGCAGCTTCAAGCCATGCTTCAAAGAATACTTACTATCGCTAAAGACCAAGAGCAGGCAAGATTTCGCCCCAATCATAGAATAGACCTTGATATCCACTCAAATCTACTTCCCGCTACACCAAAGTCAAACCAAGACCATTTTTCTCGCGAATCTGATAGCCTCCAAATCCAAAAACTCATAGCCCTTACCCAAAATCATCCCATTTCAGACATCCACCACTTCCAAAACGACAGAAAATCTCGTCAAAATCCAGATCAAATAACCGACACTCTCACCGACTGTCATTTTGTTCTTAGCCTAGATAGACCGATAATTGAGAGTGATGGTTACGACACATCACGACTATCACATCAAATCACCATCTCCATCACCGATCGTGAAGATAAAACTCCCCAACCTTTTAGACACCCCCAGTCAGACAGTCCCCATTCCATCTCCATCAGATCTTTTCTCAAAAACCCCGAAACTACTCCAGCGGCAGCCATTACTCGCGACTTTGAGACAAGAGACCAGGAGCTAGAAATTATTGCCAAAACCTTTGTCACTCAAGCAAGAGAGATTTCCACTGGTAAAAGTGACGAAGTGGATGCCGAAGCTAAATCCATAGTCAAAAGCCGCATTCCCGAACTAGCAGCCTATCCCCAATCAGACCAACTCGACATCTATACCACCATTCAAGATCAATATCTGCTCCTTTATGCCAAATACCAAAAGCTATCACGTATCCAACCCCTTCTCTCCCAATTCTGTACCCCAAGTGAAAAAATTGATTCCAGCCTCCTCATCAACCTGCCTATGTTTTTGCGACCTGAAGCAAAAAAATACCAAACAATCCTAGAAGTCGAAAATCAGTGCCAGCAGCTACGCCAAGTTACTTATGCTGTCCACAGACTCCTAGAAAACTATGCCTACCAATTTTTTGGTCAAAACCCCACCCAAAATGCCACATCTCTCGAGTTTCATAGAGAAAAACTTTTAGGAGCCACAATTTACCCAGTCTCCGGTCAAATGGTTTTTATTGATCGAGATGTTGCCGAACTAAACAGCAATTATGGAATCCCCGAAGGTGCCAAACAAAACGCCCTTACTTTGGTGGTCGGAGCAGGTGAAACCTCCACTATGGGCAATGATGGCTGGAGCGGGGACGAGGTTCCAGCTCCAATTCCAACCTACGAAAGCTTCATCCATCCCACGCACACCAATTCTGATGATCGCAAACTCATGGACAACCTTATCAATATTCTTCACGAACGCTATCCCCAACTAATCATGGAAAATTGTGTTGAAATCACTGGTTCTACGCACGAAAAATTTCAAAGTATGGAAGTACATTTCGATAAAGATAGTATTTTGGCCGAAGCTAAAGCACACCAAGTCGATTTAGTTGGATTCATCCAAGTCTTAGCCAAAGAAATCCATGACTTCATCAAAGAAAACAACCAATAAACCACAAAAAAACTCCCCAAACAGGGAGCCTACGCCAAAAACCCACCAATAAAAACCAAAAAAAGCTCCCAAGTGGAGCTTTTTCTAAGTAAATCCAAAATATCTGAGATGTGACAGTGAGTCAAGGTCAATTTTATCCCAACCCCATAATGACGCAGTAATTATGGGTGTTTCAGGATAAGAGGAAGCGCAGAGTTTTTCATAGACATAACGCAGCTCAATCGCAGAGCGAGCTCAAGCGCTTGAAGCGGCTGCGCAATCTGAACGAATAGCAAATGAAAATGCAATTGCACGTAGAGCTACTCGAGCACAAGGTGCGGTTATTTCACAAGCA
>CAIQPO010000076.1 GCA_903873735.1 Candidatus Collierbacteria bacterium
AAAAAATATTTTCTAAAACAGTGACAATACACAAAGAACAATAAATATTAATTCCCAAAAAACTATAAAACTACAAACTAAATAGCCAGTTAAAATATCGGAAATCGTGCCTAAAACCGAGGCTCTACAATGCCCCTAAAACGGCTTCTAAACAATTTAGTGGGTAAGTAATCATCCAAAATATCAGAGGAGTTTTCGGGTTTATATACATTTTTCAAATCAGTAGGCACGGTCAGGCACAAACCAAAAGAATTACCCAATATAGCCTCAAAAAGGGAGGTAAGAAACAAGTTTTCGGGATTTTATTCGGAAATAGTCGGGAAGCTAAAACCACTTCTCCCACGCACAACTTTTTAATACATGTCGTGTAAGTTACATTACACGACCTATCTAAAACCATTCTTCTCCAGGTGGTAACGGTAGACAAGCAGGGTAGTGTAGAGAATATCAATTAATTAATTACTATTCTTCTCTCCTAATAGTCCAAAGAAATAATTAAATAATAATTAATAAAACAAATAAATACAGGCCTAACTCCACCCCATGCCGATCCGCTCAACCAACTGTATCAAAGCCTATCAATTTCACCTATTTAGCAGTTATCCACAAAAAATGATAAAAAATCGTGAAAACTCCCCTTTTTCGTGAAAAGTTGTTATAGGATATTTATATTATAGGGCTTATTATAGGACACTACTCCCCTTCCCCTAGCCAGTCCACGAAGTTGTAAAAAACGCTACCAAGAAAATAATCACAAATGAAATCAGATATTCCATCAACCCTTCTAGATATATTCTATTTGACAATCTCTGCTCTAAAACACCCATCATGGCGTAAATCCCCGAGGTCGTCAGCAAACCTCCAATAAATGGCTTGATTGGCCAAAAACATAAAGCTCCAGCTATTAATGCAGTTAACCAGGCTGTGGCTAGGGTGAACCTAGAAATTTGCTTATAATCTGGATTCTTCAAGTCCACACTCCAATAATTAACATAGGCAAGGGTACATGATATGACAAAAGACACTATCATCACCACAAAGAAAGGAAGCTTCAAACTTAGAAATATTGTAAAGAAAAACAATAATGTTATCAGCGTAAACACAAAATTTGCCGATCTGGCAGCTCTAAACAACTGAATCGTTCTTATCGAAGCCACAGAAAAAATATTTTCAACGAGTAGTATTCCATACATACCTATCATGTACAAAATATAATAAACTCCCCGAAGCAAGGAGGATAAAAACATTGATGTCTCAAGAGAAAAAGTTCTTCCAAACATTGAGGGTACCGCTGCAGGAAGAAAGCTGGCAAACAATCCACTTCCAAAAGTGTATGTCACCGGCAAGATCATCAGTGTGAGCCACTCTATTCCCTTTAAGTCATCAAACAACACCCAAACTACCAGTGCGTATACAGCACCACAAACAGCCAGCACCAATCCCAATCTATAATCTATACTTGCAAGTTCAGTTAGCCACAGCAAAACTCCAGACAATATTGCTACCAATACAAATTTTGATCTTTTAGACATTCTTTATGCTAGATTTGTCCAAGTATCAATTACGTCGTCATTCTCAGAGAGTGCCTCAAGCAATGACTCAATTTTTCCCCTGTCTTCTTCAGCAGGAGTGATAGTTGGTAAAGGAGTGATCGACTTCATATAAGAGACAGAACCTGGTCCACCCAGCTTCGCATCGTGCCTATTCAGAATTGAGTGAATTTCAGCTGCAGTTCTGTTACGGTTATCGGTCACCACTGTAATCATGAATCCCACTCCAGAAGGCCCGTAAGCCTCATAAATCACCTCTTCAGCCATATCAGCACCACCTGCCCCTAAAGCTTTCTCAATGGCCCGCTTAATGTTGTCATTGGGCATATTCACAGATCTTGCCTCATCTATGGCAGTTCTTAAAAAAGGATTTGCATTCTGATCACCAGAATTGCCATTTTTAACGGCTATATGAATCTTTTTTGCAATTTTGGTAAACGATGCACTGCGCTTGGCATCCTCGGAAGCTTTTTGATGACGAATAGTCGACCATTTTGAGTGTCCAGACATACAGACCAATTATACATCCTTGACTATCTACTGAAAGTTATTTATCATTACTCGCAGCATGAACAACGACGACGTACAATCTCAAATACAAATTGCCATCAAAACCGCCGTCAACAAAGACTGGGAACAGGCAATTTCCATAAACGAGGAAATTCTCAAATCACTCCCAGACGACATTCCTACTCTAAATCGCCTCGGTATCGCCTTCTCCATGAACGGTAAACCAAAAGACTCAGAAAAAACTTTCAAAAAAGTTCTTTCCATTGACCCTAAAAATCTTATAGCCAAAAACAACATTGAAAGATTAAAAGTCCTTAAAGGTGCAGGACTTATTAATCCTTACATCCAAAATATAAGTTTTATTGAAGAACCAGGAAAATCAAAAGTAGTTCCTCTGGTCAGCGTTGGTGAGCCCAAAGTGTTTTCCGAACTAAATATCGGAGAACCGGTAGAGATTTCTCCAAGCAAACACAAGGTAAAAGTTTGTAGTCAAAACAAACAGTTCATCGGCTATCTTCCCGACAACATTTCCCATCGCATGTTAAAGCTTCTCGACGCAGGGTATAAATACAAAACCAGTATGAAGTCTGTTAGCCAAAAAAATGCTTGTGTATTCATCCAAGAAATTTATGCCTCAAAGAAGCTAAGAGGTCTACCATCCTTCCCTCTAGACCAAGACGCATTACTTCCAAATCTTTCTGCAGGTGAATCATCTGAAACTCCTCCACTTGAAATTTTTGACCCGGCAATTTCATCAGAAGAATAAAACTACTGCAACCACACTTTCCCACCAGTAAGCCCGTCTAATTCACGCCCTAATCTCTTGCAACCAAAATAATCATTCAACACTTTTGCTGAAGATTCATACGTCTTTGGTAACCAATAAACACAACCTTTCCCTGATACTTTATCAGTTTCGTCATTTTTTATATCCACCACCCTCATACCTGCAGATTCAAGCTGCGAAGATAAAACCAATCCAGCCCCCTTAATACCAGAAGTGTTATTCACCACAATTTCCGCCTTCTCCGACAATACGGCTTCCATTACAAATTTATTTTTTACCCATGAATATACCGAACTTGAAAAAACTTTAAACTCTTTTCCATCTGCTTCAACTACTTTATCAAATACCTGCTGAGGTAATTCATACTCTACAATGTGCCTACTAGCACCACTAGAAGTCATGAACTTTCTTACATTCCACCTGTCACTAACACTGAGATCAGTATCCGCTTTTAAACTCATAAGCTGCCCCATCAAGTTTTCAACACTTACGTCACCCATCATTTTTATTACTCTAGGCAATATTACCCCAACTGACTCCCCAACAGTTTTTTCTGAAATTAAATACTGCGCTCTTTCTCCCCTAGCAAATTTCCAAAGAGATCCAATTGGGTACATTGCTGTACTACCACTAATTTTAATCTTTAAGTCTTTTGGGAGTACCGTCCATGTGATTTCTTCTTCTTTAGGTCTAAGGGTTAAAATGGCTACCCCATCATCCCCCACCACCAACAGATTCAAACCCAATTTTTCATTCCATATTCCCCTACCCCAGAAATCAACTAGCATTATCGAAAAAAGCACCAGCAAAAACACCAAACCCGCATAGAAAATATTTTTTCTACCTTTAAGATGCCACTTCATATATTTCAGATAATGCTTCGATTTGTCTCTCCCTGTATCGAGCCAACATTTTTTTATCTCTTACCAACTTACCCACCAACTGACGCAAATGCCACCCAGATACGAAATGTGGGAAAATTACGTATGAGGCCCCAGCTTTATACAATTCCTGCGCCTGATCCATATTCTCCGCATCTACAATTACAGGTGTCTTAATCCCTCTTCTCTTAATTTCCAGTAAAAACGACATATTATCTTCATGGTCTTTCACCGTCGAAATAATCAATCTTGCTTCAGCTGCATTCATCTGATCTAGAGAATCTGGATCGCAAATATCTGCAAAAATTACACTCCTTCCCTGCCCTGCTAACTGCTTCACAATGTCTGGATTAAAATCAACTAGTAGATAGTTCAACTTTTTCTTAGATAGATACTTTTCAATACCACGACCTGTTCTATCAATTCCCACTAATATTATGTGATTTGTCTTAGTCTCTAAATGTAGCCCTGAAATTTTTTCTTTCAACACAGCCATCCAATGTTTTTTTATAAAAGTTATTATGTTTTCAGTTTTATTCATCAAAACAGTAGATATTGTCATCGACAGTAAGCCGGTAATTATTACAGCCCCAACAAGCTCGTTATCCCACACTCCAGAAGACAACCCCAAGGCAGCGAGGATTAAGCTGAACTCTGACACCTGGGTCAAACTTAACGAAAGCATCACTCCAACTCTCTTACTTAAACCAGCAAGTACTGAAGCCACATAAGAAACAAGTAATTTCCCAAATACTACTATCAAAGTCAGTCCAGTCACCATCTCCCAGTTCACCTTCTCCATTCCAGCCTCAACACCCAATACAATGAAAAACACGCTTACAAAAATATCTCTTAATGTCTTAATCTTATGTAGTATCTGAAAGTGACTCCATGACCTTGATAAAGACACACCAGCCAAAAAACAACCTATTTCCAAACTTAATCCAAATACTCCTACTGAAAGCATCGCTACAATAAGACACCAAGATAAACTAACCAGCACCAAATCTTCGCCCGTTTTTACAATTTTGCCTAGAATCCTACTAACAATAACTTGGCCAAACACATTCACCAGCACCATAAGAAGTAGCAATTTAACTACCACCAGTGAAGATTCAAGCATGTCACCAGTTTTAATATTCGGTATTAGTGACAACATGAGCATCGCTACAATATCCTGCAACAATAAAACTGCCACCCCCACTTTCCCTGCTAAACTATTCAAATTCTTCTTTTCTGACAAAACTTTGACTACCACAATAGTACTTGAAAAAGACAAAGCTAAAGCCATGAGCCAAGCGGCTGATCCTTCCATCTTAAAAACAAGCACTAACAACCCGTAAAACAATAATAATATCCCTGTGGTTTGAATCAGAAAAAACTTTAAAGCTAAACCCCCAATCTTTTTTAACTCCGATAAATTCATCTCCAAACCCACTAAAAATAACAACATAGCAATGCCAAACGAACTCAGATTCTTAAATAAATCCAAGTCATAAGTATTCATTAATCCTGTTGCCCCCACAAACAAACCTGTAACCACTTGTCCAATAAGAGATGGCAGTCCAAAATAACGAAAAATGATTCCCACCAAAATTGCAAATACAAAAACAATCAATTGACCGCCAAAAAATGCCTCCATTAATTCATTTTAGCATCAACACCTCTCCAATTTTGATAGCAAATCCTGGCAATCATCAGGTAAAGAAGACTCCACCAACACTCTCTCTCCGCAAAAGCTTGGAAATTCAATAGTATTTGCATGCAAGAAATGATGACTTAAAGATTTTCTGTCTTTCTCAGCCTGTTCACGATTTAGATACCTCTCATCTGAAAACAGAGGCCATCCCAAAAAAGACATATGAACTCTTATCTGATGAGTGCGTCCGGTTTTTATAACCACATCCAATAAAGATAGGGTGTTTTTCCAGTGAGGTGAGTCTGGTAAATAATAATAGTCCCGAACAGTCCACTCTGTCACAGCTCTTTTTCCTTCGTAATGGACTCCCCACTTTTCTCTGTCAAATGTATTTCTCCTAATTGGCAATATTACACCGCCCTCTTTTGGATCCACTCTCCCATGAGCTAAAGCCATATATTTTTTATTAACCTCGCGTTTCTCAAATAGCTTTAAATAATAACTAAGTGCAGCTGGATTTTTAGCTATCAACAAACAACCGCTAGTTTCCTTGTCAATTCTGTGACAAACCCCCACCCTCTGCTCCATCAGTTTCCCTGAAAGATCCCAATCTTTTTTCCCAGTTGCAAAATCCTCAACCCAGTCTTGTACAGTTATACCAGATACTGAATCTGCGCGATTCACAACCATCCCAAAAGGCTTTTCAATTACCAACGAGTCATTATCTTCCCACAATATCTTTATCATCTACCAAGAATATACAACAACACCCCCAAACTCACTAATATGTCAGAGGTGTTTACCCACAAATTTACCCCTAAGAGAGGAATATAATCCCATACCGAACCTGTAGATATTCTAGTCAATAAGTTTACCCCTCCCCCAATAAATACTAGCCAAAGCCCATAAGATCTATTAGCAATCTGGCGACAAAAAATATATCCTCCAAGAATCATCCAGACAACTGCTATGGGAAAAATGCCAATACCCCCTAGCAACCCCAACGCCACTCCCCTATTCTCCATCCCAACTCCGTACCTTCTGGCAATAATTTGCACCAAGAAATCAAAACATGCTAAAAAAACTAAAACTGTGAACTTATTTACCTTTAGACTCAACTTTTCTTTCACAATCAAGACAATATTCTGCGGTGGGCTTAATTGCCAATCTGTCAGTATCAATCATTTTCTTGCACTCTGCACATAGCCCATACTTACCTAGCTTAATCCTAGTAAGTGTTTTCTTAATTTCAATGAGTGATCTAGAAACTTGTCTCCTCATCGCTGTAGATCTATCATGTTCTACATTCTCAGCAACATCTGAATCAACACTATTATCCTCATCTCTATTTCCAATAACAAAAGGGTCTGACTTTCTAAGGTCTCGTTTAGTCTTTACCAACCTCTTTTCCTCTCCCCTTAGATAAGAAATTAATGGTTTTAATACCGAAGTTGGAAATATCTGCTTATTTTTTTCTGCCATTTTTCATTATTATTTTAATATCGTCACCAAACACCCTGCCTGACCTAATATACAACAAAACAAAGCCACCAACAAACACACCCAAAGATATCACTGCATCCAAAACCGAGAGGGACTTCGAGAGCAACCCAGTCGCCAGAACCATTGCCGCATAAAAAGATAAACCAAAACCTGCGATTAATCCACTCTTTGCTTGATTCTTCTTGTATCGATACCACTCAAAAGTTCTATACTCCCCTTCCATCTTCCATAAAACAATAAAAAATATAAAAGCTAGCCCAGCCAAAACCAACAAAACCCAGTTTTTAGTTATCACCCCCCAGCCTGACAGTAGCACAGCAATACCAGAAACCACACCTACCATCGCATGATCAAGTAAATCGACAATTTTCTTTCTTTCTTTACCCAACACCAAATAAATAGCAATAACAATACCCGCTAAAACCCCCCAAGGACTGATTCCCGGGTAAGTTTTCAAGAATATTACTCTGAATAGATTACCCCAAAACATATTCAAATGTTCGATAAAGTAAATAATTCTTCCAACTATAAGCGAGAAAAAACCACTGAGGACCACTACATCGAGCACCTGTGTTTCGTCAAAATGTTCTTCAATCGAGCGCTTGAAAAATACAAATCCACCCCATAAAAATGACAAAGTCAAAACCAAGCTCAATATGTAAAGATTGACCTCATAAAAACTAGCGACTATTAGTTGCATCCACTAATAGTATACTAAAATCTATATGCTTTCGATCGCCCATGGCCCAACTGGCGCATTCATTGCCGCAAAAATTCCTAACCCATTAATTTCAATCCCTCTAGCAATAGCCGCCCACTATCTTCAAGACAGAGTTCCTCACTGGGATGTGGGTCAGGGTCTCTCCAAACAAACAAAATCTAAAAAACTTGCATTTGTACAAGAGCTACTCATCGATTTTCCTCTCTCAATCCTAATTGTTTATTTATTTTTTCAACACGGCCAGGCTTTTAATCCAAATATCTGGCTAGGTTGGTTCTGTGGTCTCTTGCCTGACTTTATTGAATTTCCCTACCTCTTTCTAAAATGGAGATTTTTTCCGCTAGTTCACCTAGACAATATCCATAAATTCTTCCATAGATCCACTCCAAACATCTTTGTTGGATTACCACCCCAAATCGCAGTACTAATCCTAATTTACCTTCTAAAATAACTACTCGTTAGATCTTCCGATATACTCACCAGTTTCTGTATTTATTTTGATTTTATCTCCAACTCCAATAAATAGAGGTACGTTGACCATAAGTCCTGTTGCCATTTTTACTGGCTTGAGGACATTGGAGACAGTGTTTCCCCTTGCACCAGGCTCTGCCTCGGCCACCTCCATCACAATTGACGCAGGTAACTCCACACCTAGAATTTTTTCTCCCCAAAACAATACCCACGCCTTCTCACCCTCAACTAAATAATACACGTCATCACCCAAAATGCTCAAAGGAATCTCAAATTGCTCAAAATTAATTGGCTCCATAAAATAACCTTTTTCTTCGTCTCTGTATAGATACTGCAAATGTTTCTTTTCCAGTGCAATATCCTCTACCATATTTCCGGAGATAAAACTTTTTGTCACAATCGAACCTGAAAATAGGTTTCTCGCCTTAACTTTAATAGTGGCATTCCCTCTACCCATTTTTGTGAAGTCATACTTCATTACTTTGAAAGGCTGCCCCTCTTCAGTAAAGGTGACCCCGACTTTTAGTTTGTTCACGTCAATCATAGGCTATATTTTACTCCCCCACCCCTCCCTACTTCAAATAAAAACCCAGGAATTTGTTCCTGGGGTTATTACTTATGACTTCTTATAGATGCAAATCACCGTCACTTTGTGATCCATGCGGCCGGTGGAAGTCACTTTCCACTCCACCACTTCAATGTTTTTATTTCTTGCGAGCCAGTCATTCATCTCTCTTTCCAAGCCCTCTGGGTCATTACAAGCAAAAAACACCTTAGTCTGTAGCATTGCTCACTCCTGTGCAAAAAAGATTGATATATTCTACCAAACACTCCCCTATTGTCAAAAAAGTGCCGAGAGAGGGGATCGAACCCTCATGAGGTATGATCCTCACAGGTTTTTGAGACCTGAGCGTCTACCATTCCGCCATCTCGGCTACATCTGCAATTATACCCTACCATTTTCAAAAAAAATCCTGCCACAAGGACAGGATAAACGGTCAAATAACTGACACATAAGCAAGCAGAAAGACCCAGGCCAAACCACTCAAGCAATAACCTATTATCTTGTCAAACAGATCACCCACCAAGGCAATCCCAAAATATCGGCCAGAGTAGTAATCCCTTCCCATTCCTGCCAGTATCGCCACAAGATACACCACAACCCAAACCCACAGACTAGTATTGTCAGTGATATTTAAGCCGAAGATACTCAAAGCGAAAATTGACAGTAACCCAGTCAGCAAAAATACCATCAAGTTTATGAATGCAATCTTAAAGAGACTCATGGCTGCACCTCCGTGTTTTGAAAGAACTAGTTGCCGAAATTATAGGTCAATATTCCACTCTTTACAAGCTCACCTTACCCCAATCCACTAATCTCCACCAATTTTTCAAGTAGTCGCCTCTCCTATTTTGATACTTCAAGTAATACGTATGCTCCCAAACATCATTACCCAACACCGGGGTTTTTCCAAGCATCAAAGGATTGTCCTGATTCGGAGTAGAGATAATTTCCAAAGTTCCACTTCCATCTTTTACTAACCACACCCACCCACTCCCAAATCTGGTCAGCCCTGCTTGCTCAAACTGAATCTTAAAATTCTCAACACTACCGAAGCTCGCCACAATTTTTTCTTCTTGCTCAGCACTCATCTTTGACATGTCTGTTTTTCCCATAATCCCCCAATAATGGGTATGATTCCACACTCCTCCAGCGTTATTCTTTATTCCTACTACATCAACAGCCAACAACTCCTCAAGTGTCTTGCCCTGCAAATCTCCCCTGTCTGCCAATAATTTATTAAGATTATCTACATAAGTTTGGGTGTGCTTCCCATGGTGAATCCGAACTGTCTCAGCATCAACTACATCCTCTAAATCTGTCACCTCATAAGACAACATTGGTAACTCAAATGGATATTTATTCATAAACTTGGATTTAATTAGTATATGTAAAAATCTTACACAATTTATCTGGTTCTGTCGACTCCATAAAATCTCACCCTATCACCCCTAAACTTCAGATCTACCACACCCAAACCACCATTTCTGTGTTTAGCTATTGCCAGCTTAACGTCTTCCAGTACCTCATCATTATCTCGATACAAAAACATCACCACATCTGCATCCTGTTCAATACTTCCAGACTCACGCAAATCAGCCAGCTGCGGTGTCTTGTCGTTTCTATTTTCTATTCCACGATTAAGCTGCGATAAGGCCAAAACAGGAATTTTTAATTCACGAGCCAAGTTCTTTAATCCTTGCGATATCGAACCCACCTCTTGCACTCTACTTTCATAACTTTTATCTCCTACTACTAGCTGCAAATAATCCACCACCAGCATTTTCAAACCAACTTGTGAGTGCAGCCTTCTCGCTTTTGTTCTAAGCTCCAAAATACTTTGACCTGGAGTGTCATCAATGTACAAAGGCGCATCTGCCAAAACCCCCATTGCTTCTGATAATCTAGCAAAATCATCTTCTTTCAGATTGCCTGTTTTTAATTTCCATGCATCAATATTTGCCTGACCAACTAGCATACGATCTACCATTTCTAAGTTACTCATTTCTAGCGCAAAATATCCAACAGGCATTTTTTTATCAACAGCCACATACTGAGCTATGTTTGTGGCAAATGTAGTTTTTCCAATACCAGGGCGCGCTGCTAATATGATTAAGTTTGAGTCTTGCATACCCGCAAGCATGTGGTCCAGGTCAGCAAAACCAGTAGGTACTCCTCTTAGACCATCAGGTGACCCATGTAAGGAATCCAATCTATCGAAACTTTCAGACAGAGCATCTTTAATTGGTACAAATGATCTCCTAACATGTGTTTGCGATAACGCATAAATCGACTGCTCCGCCTTGTCCAACACTTCCACCAATGGCTTTCCATCATCAAATGCCAT
>CAIQPO010000077.1 GCA_903873735.1 Candidatus Collierbacteria bacterium
ACTGAAAAATGAAATCTACGATTTGTCTTTGTCTTTTATATAGTGTAACTGCCATGAATTCATTATTACCAAATAATACCCAAAAGTCAAATAATATTTTTGATGTAAAATACATACAAGCACATTAAGAGTTAGGAGGTGAAATTATGAAACAAGACAGCTACTGGTTAGATCTAGCAGTAGAGGAATTTCATCGAACAGTCTGGCTGGAATCCCTCCAAAAATTTGCATTAGACACTGATAGTGACCGAGAAGAGTTTAAGTATGGTGATTATTGTATTGAGGTCACCTTCCCGGAAAATTCTGATCGGGTTCTTGTCACCTTATCAAGCCCCACCATCAAAGTCATTTTAAGCTACAGCCTTTGCTTTCCTGATTTACCCCCCAAGGTTCAGAGCTGCCCAAACCCCAGTGAAGGGGTAACTGCCACTGAAGATATCTGCGAACTCTGGAAGCAGCAGTTCTTCAAACTATTATAGAAACAGTCATCCCAAGCTATGCTTGGGATTTTTTATGCCACAAAAAGTATAATATCTGCAGATGAACTTCAACCTAAAATCAGATTTCTCCCCAACAGGCGATCAACCACAGGCAATAAAACAAATTTCATCCGCCATAACAAAAGGGAACAAGGATCAAACCCTTCTGGGTGTTACTGGTAGTGGCAAAACTTTCACCATTGCCAATATAATTCAGGAAACACAATTACCAACTCTTATTGTTTGTCACAATAAAACTCTAGCTAGTCAGCTCTACCAGGAGTTTAGAGACTTCTTTCCTGACAATGCAGTTTCCTATTTTGTCTCATACTACGACTACTACCAGCCAGAAGCGTACATTCCTCAGACCGATACATATATTGAAAAGGAGGCTGATATCAATCCAGAAATTGACAAGCTTAGATTGACCACCACCGCCAATCTATTGTCACGACCTGACACTATAGTAATCGCCTCGGTCTCATGTATCTATAACATAGGCTCGCCCCTAAACCAAGAAAAATTCCTACTTCCTCTCACCGCAGGACAGGTGATTCAACGAGACACCATTCTTAAAAGACTTTCGGATCTCCAATACCAACGAACCCAAACGGAGCTTTCAAGAGGTATGTATAGAGTCATGGGTCAGACTATCCAGCTCTATCCATCTTATATAGATCAAATAATCTCCATAAATCTCAATGGAAATGTTATTGATGAAATAAAACTTCTTGATCCTCTAAACTTCACACTCATATCAGAAGAACCCACAAAATTTATCACCATCAATCCAGCCAAACTATTTATTACCAATCCTCAAGACCAAAAAGAAGCGATAAACCAAATTAGAGTTGATTTACAAAATAGGGTAGAAGATCTAAAAAAAGAGGGTCACCAGCTTGAGGCATACAGATTAGAACAAAAAGTTAACTACGATCTTTCAATGCTTGAAGAGGTGGGTTATGTAAACGGTATAGAAAACTACTCTAGATACTTTGATGGTAGGAAACCAGGTGATGCTCCTTATTCCTTATTCGAATATTTTGAATACAATGCCAAAAAATTCAACAAACCAGGATTTCTCACCGTAGTAGACGAATCTCATATCTCACTACCTCAAATAAAAGGCATGTACAACGGTGACCAAGCAAGAAAAGACAATCTCATAAATTTTGGATTCAGACTTCCCAGCGCCAAAGACAACAGACCCCTCACTTTTTCAGAGTTTCTTAGTGCTACGCCACAAAGACTGTACTGTTCTGCCACCCCAGGAGAATATGAATTAGGACTCTCGCGTACTTCCGACATCCCTACAGTAGCCGAGCAGCTAATTAGACCTACAGGACTACTTGACCCAGAAGTTTTTGTAAGAGACACACAGGGGCAGATCGACGATCTCACCAAAGAAATACTTTTGCGAAAAGAAAAAGGCGAGCGCACCCTTGTCCTTACCATGACCAAAAAAATGGCTGAAGACCTCACCGATCACTTGAAAAACAAGTATAAGATTAGCGTGGAGTATCTTCACTCTGATATTCACACTCTAGACAGAGCAGATATTTTGGAAAACTTAAGGCGAGGAAACTTCGACTGTCTTGTAGGAATCAATCTCCTTCGTGAGGGTTTAGATCTACCTGAAGTCTCACTCGTAGCCATCCTCGATGCCGACAAAGAGGGTTTCCTTCGCACTCCTACAGCACTAATTCAAACCATGGGTAGGGCAGCCAGACACTCAAATGGGCAAGTAATCCTTTACGCCGACAGAATCTCAAACTCTATGAAGATCGCCATGGAAGAAACCAATAGAAGAAGGGAAGTGCAGAACAAATACAATCTAGAGCACAACATCACTCCCCAGACTATCATCAAGCCAGTAAGAGAAAAACTCCTAAATCGACAGCAAATTGTAGAAACACCTAGAATTAAGGAATTATCAGATCATGGCTGGAGTGAAATTGAAGATATCAATCCAGAGTCACTCACTCCTCAAAAAAAGAAGCTGCTAGTCTCTAAGCTCAAAAAGATGATGACCAAAGCAGCCAATGACTGGAACTTTGAGCTTGCAGCGAGATACAGAGACACCATTAGAAAGCTTGATGTTTGATATATTCAATATATGGAAGACAGAGAAAAGAAGGATAGACTAAAAAAACACCACATTACGTTTGACGATGACATGCAAGAACAGGCTCGAAGGTCTGCTGAAAAATTAGAGGAAAAAGCAAGGCAAACTGACAACCCCAGGCTTAGAAATAGACTTATCAGTCAGGCAGATTCTTACCATGAGGCCATAACAGAGATTTCTGGAATGACCAAGGCAGAAGCTGTTGACTGGATACAAGAAAATACTGGAGGAAAGAAAGGCGCTGAAATGTCTGGAGCTGGAGAATATGCCGGCACTGTTTGGTCCAGACAAACAGCCTGCGACTCACTATCTTCATGGAAAGAAATCTTTACCAATGTGGCTGCAATTATTCAGGACAGCAGCTCACGCTAATGTTCGTACAGTATTAGAATTGACCAGAGAGTATTTATAAAATATATCATTATAAAATAATTTTCTTAGACAGACTCTGTTTACTAAAATTTATTAAATATTTAAATATAAGCCTAGATTGCCTTTGAAATAACTCACTCTCAAAAGTTTCTTTATCCAATGAACAAATATTTTTCAACTGTTTAAGTAATGCTAAAACTATTGAGATATTTAATAAAATAATTCTTGAATTTTCTTCAACTTTTTGAATCTGCCTTTGATATAAATCCATAATCAACTTCTCATCTAGTATTTGTTTTGCAAAAAAAGTGGCAAAATCAAAATAGATGGGAGCATATTTGACAGACTCCCAGTCTATAAGCATAACCTGACCTTTCTCATTAATTATCATGTTCGAGGCATAACAATCACCATGCTGTACAGACATACATTTATCAAACTCCTTTGAGTTTTTAACTAACTCTGATTCAATACTGATAAAAATATCATCAAGACTATCTTTGAAGAAATCTACAATTTCTGCTTTATAAACTGAAATCTTATTAAGAAAATATTTACTATCAAGGTTCTTGTAGTATCCAATATCTGAACTAATGTTATCACTTACAGTTTTCTGATATTTATCGAAAAAAATTTGAATAAAACGAAAATAATCTTCATTAACTAAAGTATATGCCTTAGGTAAAATTACCTTACCTCTTAGAAAACTAGTTAGTTCGATAACCTTTTTTTCTGCATATTCCACTTTGTACACACTTGGATATCCAAATTCCGAAAATATCACTGACAAATTTTCGTCAAAAACAAAATCTTTAGAACTTGTCTCTTCCTTTATTTTTAATAAATATTCTTCATTATTCTTTGACAAAAGCCAATAACTAGCTCCAAAACGTTTATTCTTATTAGATATTTTTTTAACAATTTTAAATCCGTACCCCTTATATTTATCAATGATAGCTTTATTCATTTATTTTTGATAATCTAAAAACCGAAAATCCTCCAAACAAATTTGCCGAAACACTCATAGAAAAAATCCCTACTATTCTGGAGAAAAAAGCAGCAAAATTATTTATAAGCTTCGTTCTCTTTCCAAGAGGGTAAATTTTAATTTGTTCAACCTTTATTTTTTGACTTTCAAAAAGCTTTGTCAGATCTTTTAAATTATAATGATGAATGTGTCCATATCTTTTTTCTAAAGATGAATATTCATCTGATAAACCTATATATTTTAATAAATCATTGTAGCCATTTCTCTCAAGGGGTATTCTAATAATCAATTTATCACACAGCGACATAGCCTTTACCAAAAAATCTTTGTCATCCTCAATGTGTTCGATTAAATCAGCCACGATTCCAAGATCATACTTTTCTTTTACTTCAAACCTGCCAAAATCACCTACAACAAACTTAATGTTTTTATTGGAAAATTTTGTTGCAACATTAATCGCTTCCTCTGAAATATCGACACCAACCATCTTTAGTGGTTTCAGGCTTTCGTAAATCATGTTTGTAAGAAATCCAGCACCACATCCTATATCAATAATCGATTTCGGGGTATAATTCACTAGACTTATTATTTCCGAATATTTACGAGGCGCATCTTCTCTATGGAAAGTGGGATTTTTGCCCCAATATTCAGTAGAATAATTCATATACCAAATTATATCTTATGAGAAAAGACTTAGTTAGTTTCATCCTAATAAATTGGAATAACGAGAAGTATATTGAAAAGTGCCTTAAATCAATTTCAAAACTCAAAGGCTTCAAAAAAGAGGTGATAGTGGTCGATGATTTTTCCGACGATAACTCAATTAATTCCATCAAAACTAAACCAGACAAGATAATTTTACTTAAACATAGAGGCGGCATAGCTCATGCTAGACAATCAGGACTTAACAGTTCAACCGGTAATTACGTAGTATTTATAGATTCTGATATTGAAATCGAGTCATTTAACTTTAATGAGGTAAAAAGCATTTTTGATCAGGATAAATTAATAGGCATTGTTGGTAGATATTATTCACCAACTGACAAACCATACAACTGGAATAGAATACTAGATATCAGAAGAGAAGATATCCAACTCAAGGGGAATTTCAGCTTTCCATTTAATCTTAAACGATATACAACATTTTCTGGTGGATTCTCAATATTTGACAAATCAAAACTTAAAAAACTCACTGGAGATGGAGTAATAGGATTGGCTTCAGAAGATTTATTTCAACAGATTGAATTCTCTCACAGAGGGTATTATTTTTATTATCAATCCACTTTCATCGGAATTCATCATCACTATAGAAGCCTGAGAAGTCTATTTGAAAAATGCAAAAGTGAGGCTAGGGGGGAGCTCTGGCTTATGAACAAAGTCATGAGTAACAAAATGACTCCGCCAATTTTTGATCCTATATACACTTACCCAGGCTTATTACTCCTTGGAATCATTTTCAAAAACCCTTATTTTCTATTATTCAATTATTTTCCTTTCATTTTCCTTTTTATATACAGGTTAAATATAGAATACATCTATTTATTAATCTACCAAGTCATAAAAGATATATATAAATTATTCTGGTCAATAGCAGGTGTTACGCAAAAAAAATTACTCTTGAAAAATATTTGTATATTTATCCTTAAGGGAACTGCACTCTCTTTTGTCGGCAAGATAGATTGGTTTTTCAGATTTATTAGTAAAGAAAAAATTACGATATCTCAATCCTAAATATGCCCTTTAGATCAGAATTATTATTACCTGAAGTATTAAATAAAGAGTCATCGCTCTTTTATTCAGTTGGTGGTGCAAATATCGAGATTATTAATCCATCGGATAACCTTGCCAGATATGTAAAGGATGTCTTTTTTCCACAACTCGTTGAAGCAGAAAAAGGTGAGAAAGTTAAAATCGAAACCGTCGAAACTACACTTGAGAGAAATGTCATCGTTGATTTTCTCGATCACCTTACTCCAGAAGATTTTCAATTTAACAATGGTTTCTATTGGGGTAAAATGCCCGGCGGTAAATTTTTAACTCACCCGGAATACGGATTTATTAATTTTACTTTTCCCAAAAAAGATGGTGTTCTTCATAGGTTTGTTGGTACAGGCACTCACTACGCTGTTTCTTCTTTTACCAAAGCTCATGCTTTTTGGCAATTCAGAGCAGACCATGGAGAATTTATGGTCAGCCACAGCAGCTCAGTTGTTGATAGGGCTACAGGTAAGGGGATTGTCTTTTCTACAGCAGATAGGGGACTTGAAAGCAGAAGGTCTTTTGGAAAAACAACCTTAGCTCTCACAGCAATTACAAGGTCACCAGACAGGTACGCATTTGCCTCAAACGATGAAGTCCTACTTTATCCAAATCAAGATAGTGTTTCTGCATTTCCTCTTCCAAATGAAATATCAATAATGGGTTCAGGTTTAAATCAGATATTTAGAGATAACAGACCAGAATTATTAGATTGGCACGAAAAAGATAGGATTAGAGATGATATCAGGTATTACACTACTCATGGCGCGTTATTTCGGAGTAATCATTCGGTTACCAGCTTTGACTCAATTTCTGCATGGGTATTTGTATCTCTACAAAAAGATGGCATTAGCAATCAAGCAAGACCTGTTTCAGATGACGAAGCAGTATCTTTATTTGACGATATATTATTCGAAGATAGAATGAGACTGGCGCTTTCTAGCAACGTTCATCTAGGAGAATCCGCAGCCTCACTTGATCCACCTGAACTCCCGCACATTAGCACTACAGAATATTTTAATAGACTTAGAAACCAGGGAGTAAAATTTTTCCAGATTACTGGTTCAGTTGATCCAGACGAGATATCGAAAGCGTTAGTAGAAATTAATTAGAACTTAAAATATCCTTAAAAAAACTAATTGATCGTTCTGCATGGTAGTCCGTAGAAAATAAATAAGATCTCTTTTTTGCATGATCTTCAAACTTTTTTCTTGTCAAAGGATCAGACAACCTATCGATTGCATCAGCAAGTGCTACACAGTCTCTATCTTTCACAATAATACCTGAATCACCAATCATTTCTGGAATTGTCCCTTCATTTAATGCGACTGAGGCTTTGCCATAGTAAATAAAATTAGGGATTGTACCTGAACCTTGAAAATACTCACCTTTGACCTCAGGCTGCCTATATGGAAATATACCAAAAATACTATTCTTGGTTAAAATCTTATATTCTAAGGGATTCAGATATTTATCTATCACCCTAACTTCTACATTACCAATCTTTAAATCAGTCGGAATCCTTTTTCTCCACCCAGGTCCTGCAAAATAATACACTAGTTTATTTCTTACCAATCTAAAAGAATTTAAGAGTAACTCATGATCCTTATAGTTTGACGCAAAGCCAGGTAAAAATATTACTCTATTTTTAATCTCATTGAAATCAGCTACCAGAGTATCGATTATCTCCTCTTCATTATCTCCATGTTCAAGCGAATGTGTCTCTGGTAAATATGCAACTGCCCCCCTAAGTGTTTTTCCTACTTGTTTCTCCATAAAGTCTTTCGCCCATTGACCAAAAAAAATATAACCATCATAGAAATTAAAAACCGCGTTCTCTATACTATCTTGAATCTCCCTATTGGGAATGTATTGTGTAAAAAGGTTCCTACTTAAATAATGAACATAATATACAAACTTTGTGGAAGGATATTTGTTTTTTTCAATAAATGTAGGTATAAGCATTTCAATATCATTTTTTCCATAATGGAACGCAACAATATCGTAACTAGAAAAATTAATTCTTTCATAAATATTTCTAGCTATCTGAACAACTTCTTTATAAGATTTCCATGAATGCGTTTCGCTGTTATATGAGTTTTCGCCTTCAACAGAACCAACAACATCGACTGTATGACCCATTTTTTTTATTTTTGGCACAAAAGAATTTACATAAACATCTATTCCTCCAATATATGGAGCAACCATTAGAATTTTCATATTTACATGTTAAGTATTTTTTGATATACAGCTATACTTCCACTTACCAACTCCTTTTGAGTGAAGATAGATGGATTTCTAGAAAAATTCGACTTGCCATTATTATGCAGAACTGAATAAAGAAACTCATTTGCATTTGACGAATTTGAAAGAGTAACCGCTTCGTTAGGAACAAATTCATTAAAAACCTTGCACTCAGAATTCAGCACTACAGGTAGACCAACGCTAAGCTCTTCACTTACAACTAACCCAAAACCCTCGCCTCTAGAAGTGGAAATTCCTACATCCATTCGTCGCAATAGTGCCAACTGTTCTTCTTTTCTCATTCCTCTTATAAAGACTGCTTTCTTGTAATTCTCTAATGACCAATCACATTCTATTCCAGAATACCCCGTATTTATTACGAAATTACATTCATTAAATCCTAATTCCACAATTCTCTCAAGGTAGTCAAAACCCTTCATCAACGTTGGTTTACCAATCCAGACAACATTAATTTTATTATTATTTATTAAATCATTTATCGGAACATCTTTATGGATTCTTCCATTTTTACTCTCCATATTAACGTATTCAACGGTTGTAAGTTCAGATATTTTTTCTAGGTCATCAATCGGAAACTCTTTTATTCCGTTATAGACTACTGTTATATCTCTAAGTCCATATTTCAACAGCAATTCATCTTTTGCGAAATTACTTACGGCAATCCTAGCATCAGACAGCAAATACAGTTCTCTTTCAAGAACTGATAATTTTTCAACATTTTTAAATAGTGATGTTGCCGGCGGATCACACCTTAACACAATTTTTGATTTACAACCCCCTTTATCTCTGGCGAAGCCTATAAGCTCATATCTCCAATTAGAACATTCAGCGATATCAGGGTTCAGCGATTTTATTATCTGCGATACTCTTTCAAAATGTGCCTCATAATCCAAAACTGCAGGTACTTTAATTACAGTAACTCCATCCATAGTAAGATCTTGTGTCGTCACAGCAAATACATCCCATCCCTCTTCCACAAGCCCACCAGCAACTGTTTTAAGTAAGTTACAAACCCCCCCTCTATCTATAGTTGATAAATCTTTATGTACAAAACAAATCGATGGCATACAATTATCTTAATACATGAAGACTTCAAAAATAATCTATTTAGATATTGACGGCACAATATTAAATAAAGAATACGACACAAACCCCAAACTATGGCAATTACTTAACAAACTAGAGCAAACCTGTATCATTTCTTTGGTCACTGCAAGACCATACGCATATTCACTTCACATATTGAAACACATAAATAATGATGACTCTATTCACATTTTTGATAGAGGCTCTTTTATATCATCCAAAACAACTTCACATATGTCTATTTGTTTGTCTTCTACATTGGTAAATAAGGTTACTGAAATTCTAAAAAATGAAAAATATTGTCGGATAGGTGTCTCTTCTGGAAAATACTTTTATGCTAACGATAGATATTTAAATGAGATTAACGGATACATAAAAAACGAATACTTTCTCCCGATTGGTACACAAAATACTATCGAAAATGTTAATAGTATTTGGTTAAGAGATGTTCCAAAAATGTTTGAGAATGAAATACTCGGCTTGTCGAACAATCAAGTCCAAATAAGAAAAAACAATGGAAAGAACCAAGAGAACGTTGACATTTTTATTAATAGCAAAATTTCTCAGAAAAATACATTTTTGAAATTTGTTAGTGAAAGCAACAAATGCAATCTCGTAAACTCTATTGGAATAGGAGACTCAGCTGAAGATACAGCATTTCTGAAAATGGTTAATCAATCTGGTTGCCCCAACAACGCATCACCAGAAGTAAAATCTATAGCATCGTATATATCAGAAAAATGTTATTCCGATGGTGTGATTGATATACTCAATCATTTTTTCTAACTTATCTTTGCTTAGGTACAAAACTATCAATCAGAGTCCAATTTTCATCACCTAAAGTGTGATCATATCTTAATACATGGATCTCGCCAGTGTTATTAAAATATTTTAAGCTTTCCGAATACGTACAATTCAAAATATTCTGAATAATTGTTTTATTTATTGATGAATGTGCAACTAATAACATGTTGTCATATTGGTCAAATAAACTATATATTTTTGGCATTACTCTTGATATTGCCATATTAGTAGTTTCTATGCCCACGCCATCATCTTGAATAAAATATTCACCAAATAATCCGCAATTGATAGTTTTTGCCCTAAAATCTTGATTAATTATCTCTGCTGTGTGTCTAGCTCTTTGAAACAAGCTGGTGAATATTATTTCATACGTTAATTTTCGCTCATTAATGAACTTCCTCATTTCAGTTGCCTGTTCTAGGCCAAAATCAGACAAAGGAGAATCATTTCTTTTTTGCTCCAAAATTCCTGATGCGATTAATTTACTTTCTGTGTGTCTAGCTAAAATTATTTTCTTCATGACAATGATTCTATAGTATTATAAATATTGTTCATATTAAGACCGCCGCTTAACACAACAAACCTAACTCCATTTTTTTCTAACAATTCAAAGAATACATCTGCAGTTTTCTCACTGTCTAAGAGATCAGAGTGATTAGAATAATAATCTCCTAAGAATTTTTTATCGCATGACTGATTCATTCGCTTAAAATAAATACTTTTCATGAATAATCTTCTAGCCTCTTCTCTTTCAGGACTAGACACCGATATTGATTCTTCGGATGGACTCAAATTGCAAAATATCCAATATTTCACTGAATTAGATCTACTTTCAGTCTCAAAACCTACAGATTTTATCGATGCTGGAGAAATATACTGGGTTTTCTCACCAGTAGTCTTATCAATATCAACCCATTGATCTGCTTTTAGAGTAACACCATTCCTTTCGATTTGCTGGAATGTACCTTCTCTAACAGGTATTGGTGACGGCAAAGTCCTTAAATCCAAGTCGCCATTATCAGCAATTAAAACTACTTCATCATTAGACAGATATTTATAAGTCGTTCCTTGATGAAGGGCTAAAGACATTAAGGCTGTAGTTTTCCCTGTAGCGTTTCCCCTGGGATGCTTGTAATCCACTCCTGTAATCACAATTGAACTAGAGTCTCTTTTATCAACTACTGATCCTCCATGCATAACAATGAAATTGTCATATTTACGCTGATAGTGTTTTAGAACCTCTGTCTTAATAATTGATACTGCACCAAGGTCTGCTCTATTTCCCCAAACTACAAATTTTGTACCACGATCTGAGGGGGTGCAGTAATATCCATATCCATCTTTATGTTTTGTAAAATATTTATCTCTTACTCTACCTTGCATAAGGTCACCATTTCTAAATATCTCAACGTGATCCTCATCAAACGAATTAAGCCACTGGGGTTGTTCGTCAACTAATAAGATATCTACTCTATTAGCTGTGTTCTCACTTTGACCTAATTCCGAATTGACAGTATGCTCTTCAATAACATCTATCCAGCTGGATTTACCTTTTACACAAATCGCTAAGCCATCAAAGTGAAAATTACTATCTTTTACAATCTCTTCCTCTTTAGAGTCATATCCAACTCTACTTTCAGACTTTTCCATGATTCTTTATATCATTTCTCATATAATAATCGATATTTAATAAATATTCGGGTATTTTAAGGTGTCAGGGTGTAAAATAATAAGTCATGTCTATTGTATCTCCAAGCACACATCTAATCATCAAGGGAGCTCGCCAGCACAATCTAAAGAATGTTGACCTCACTTTACCCAAAAACAAACTAGTAGTCTTTACTGGGGTATCTGGTAGTGGTAAGTCGTCTATGGCTCATGACACAATCTATGCTGAAGGGCAAAGACGATACGTAGAGTCCTTGAGTTCATACGCCAGACAATTTTTAGGGGTTATGGACAAACCAGATGTAGATCAAATTGAGGGACTGTCTCCCGCTATTCTCATCGACCAAAAGCAGGGGAGCCACAACCCCAGAAGTACTGTCGGCACTGTCACCGAAATATACGATTATCTTCGTCTCTTGTTTGCCAGAATTGGACATCCACACTGTCCTAGCTGTGGCAGAGAAATTACACCCCAAGATATCAATCAGATATATAAAGCAGTTATTGAAATTGCTACCAGCCATCCAAGCTACACCAAACAAAAGGGTGTCAGGTTAATGGTGTTGTCACCCATCATAAAAAATCAAAAGGGAGAATACAAAGAACTTTTCACCACACTCTACAAGCAAGGTGTTCAAGAAGCAAGAGTAGATGGGAAGGTTCTTTCCACCCAAACCAATCTATCTTTATTCAAAAACAACCGACATCATATAGAGGCAATTATCGATAAAATTGTTATTGGCCAAGTTGATTCCAAGCCTGAATTTGAAAAAAATCGACTTATTGATTCTGTAGAGCAAGCTTTAAAAATCTCTGATGGAGAGGTAATCATTAGCATTATTACAGACCCATCACTTTCCTTTCCAGATGACCCCAAAGAATCAGAGGATCACTTATTTTCTCAAAAGTTAGCTTGTCCCATCTGCAACATCTCAATTCCAGAAATTGAACCAAGATATTTTTCTTTCAATGCCCCTGAAGGAGCTTGTCAGGAATGTACCGGTCTAGGGACAAAGATGGTACTAGATACAGAAACCGTTGTCTCTCCATCTCTCTCGCTTTTAGAGGGAGCAATCATTCCACTTGCCTCACAATTTGAGGGTCGCACTTGGTTCGCAAAATTAATTCTCGAAGCCATGGCTGAAGTGGGATTTGAAGGAAATAAGCCCACTTATTTAATGACTGAAGAACAGAAAAAGGTGTTGTTTGACGGATCGGGAACAAAAATTTATTCAATCAAAGGAATAAACAGACAAGGCAAGCAAACTGTTTGGAAAAGTAGTTACGAAGGCTTAGCCAAAGAATTCCAACGCAGGTACGAGGAATCTAATTCAGAATCTTTCAGAGAAGAGGTAGAAAAATATCTGATTAAAAAAACTTGTCCCGTTTGTAATGGTGCCAGGCTTAAACCAGAAGTTCTTGCAATTCATATAGATAAAATTTCCATTAGCGATCTCACTTCTCTTTCCATTGAAAAAGCATCAAAGTTTTTCAAAGAACTGCCTCAAAAACTTACCATTTCAGAAACAAAAATATCCGAACCTATCATTAAAGAAATTGGCGATAGACTCGGATTCCTAAACTCTGTCGGCCTGGAATACCTCACGCTCGGCAGGGAATCGGGAACTTTATCAGGCGGAGAGCTTCAAAGAATTAGGCTAGCCAGTCAGATTGGAAGTAGATTAACAGGGGTTTTATATGTTTTAGACGAACCCACCATCGGTCTTCATCAAAGAGACAATGAAAAGCTTATCCGCACCCTTAAAAATCTTGTTTCACTTGGTAACTCACTGGTAGTGGTAGAACACGACCGACAAACCATGGAAGCAGCTGATCACCTAGTAGAATTTGGTCCTAAAGCGGGTTTTGAGGGTGGAGAAATAACCTTCCAAGGTAATGGTGCTGAAATTCATTCATCAAGCTGCATTACCGGCCAATATCTATCTGGAAAAAAAGATATCAAACCAACACGTCAAAAAGAGAATATTGAAAGCCAGGGATCTATAAGACTTACAGGCTGTACCCACCACAACCTCAAAGCGGTTGATGTAGATTTTCCATTAAATAAACTCATTTCTGTTACCGGCGTTTCCGGATCAGGCAAATCATCACTAATAGTCGACACACTTTATGAAGCCCTTGCTCAAAAGCTAAACCCCCTGCATCACAGGCAAGACATCAAATATGAATCCATTACCATTCCTGATGTCATAAAAAGAGTCTCACTTATTGATCAAAGTCCTATCGGCAAAACACCAAGAAGCAATCCAGCCACATACACAAAAGTATTTGATCAAATTCGTCTTCTTTTTTCAAACACCCAAGAGGCGAGATATAGAGGTTATGGACCTGGAAGATTTAGTTTTAACGTAAAAGGTGGTAGATGCGAAACATGCCAAGGTGATGGTCAGATAAAAATTGAAATGCAGTTTCTGGGAGATATTTACATAACCTGTGAAACCTGTAAAGGTACAAGATTCAACGATCCCACACTAGAAGTTGAATACAAAGGTAAAAATATTGCAGAGATTCTAGATATGACCATGGATGAGGCACAGGCCTTCTTCAAAAATGTTCCAGCTATCGCCAAAAAAATGAATACTATCAAAAAAGTTGGCTTGGGCTATATTAAGCTTGGCCAGCCAGCTCCAACTTTATCAGGTGGAGAGGCACAGCGCGTAAAGTTAGCCACCGAACTTGCAAAAACTGGGTCAGGACACACCGTATATATCCTTGACGAGCCAACCACTGGTTTGCATTTTGAAGACTTAAATAAATTGGTACAAACACTAATTGATTTGGTCGAGCAAAATAATACTGTTGTTGTTATCGAACATAATCTAGACGTCATTAAAAATGCCAATTATATTATTGACATGGGGCCAGAGGGTGGAGATGGGGGAGGCGAAATTATCGCTCAAGGCACTCCCAAGAAAATTGCACAGCAGTACGACACGCCCACATCAGCAGAACTAAAAAAGATATTAATTACATAATGAAGTTAAAAACCACCCTGCCCCTTCTGTTTCTGGTTTTTCTATCATTATTTTACCCACAACAAGCAACTGCTCTTGCAAAATTTAGTACCGATTTCCAGGTAAACTACCAGGTATATCCTACAGGCATCACTCATGTTCGATACGAAATCAATCAAAAAAACAATCTTTCTGTGGTTTATGCCACAGAATACAGCCTAAATATCAATCACACCAAAATATCCAATGTTAGAGTGGTAGATGAGGGAGCGCCTTTGATTCCAGAAATAACAAAAACCAGAAGTGGCAGTATCATCCAGTTTGCTTTTATTAACAAGGTGGTGGGTAAAGATAAAAACCACAAATTTACAATCGAATACGACACAGAAGATGTGGCTACAAAAAATGGTAACACTTGGGAACTAAACATTCCCAATCTATCCACGGACGAAAATACCAACAGTATCTCCATAATACTAAACCTGCCTCCAAACTTTCCCAAGCCAGCATACATAAACCCCAAACCCACCACTATAGTAAACAACAACTATCTTTTCTCGGGCAGCAATCTAAGCAACAAGCCTATCAGCGCAGTGTTCGGATTGGAGCAATTCTTCAAAATATCACTCAATTACTTCCTAGAAAATACTGGCTCGGTTACACAAAAAAAGACAATTGCTCTCCCTCCGGATACAAACTACCAACATATCTTTATCGAGTCAATTGACCCAATGCCAGAAAAAATATATATCGATGAAGACGGAAACTGGTTGGCAGATTACGACATTAAATCTCAATCAAACTTAACCATAAAGGCATCTCTCATTGCCAGAGTAACCTTTATTCCTTCTCCAAAAACACTTAACAATCCTGAAATGTACACTCAAGCCAACGAACTCTGGAATTTTCAAGACCCTATCTTTACTATGCCAGAGATTGAAGCCTTAACCAGCCCTAAGCAAATCTATGACTATGTTGTAGGCAAGCTCGACTACGACTTCAACAAGGCAATAAATCTTAGAAATGTAGCCATACCCTCATCAGAATCCTTAAAAAACTCAAAAACTGCAGTTTGTACTGATTTTACCAATGTCTTCATTAGCATTGCTAGAAAAAAAGGAATTCCCACTAGAGAATTACAAGGATATGCCTTATCGATAAATTCAGACCTTAAGCCTCTTATAAAAGACCAAGATATTCTACATGCCTGGCCAGAATACTACGATTCAGCCAAAAATACCTGGATTCAAATTGACCCCACATGGTCCAAAACTACCATGGGAATAGATTACTTTAACAAGCTAGATTTCAATCACTTAGTATTTGTCATCCACGGTCTAAAACCATACGAACCTCTCACCCCCGGTGCCTACAAAAATCCAAAAAACAAGACTAAAGATGTGGTTGTTGAAGCAATTGGCAGCGTTGACTTTCCCACGACGCATGCAAGCTTATCAAGTATTAAGAGAGTAGAAGACAATCTCATTCTTGAATTCGAAAACAAATCTATGACAGCATTTTTTGGTAGTATTCAAATTCCTGAATCAGACTACTATTCATCAACCAACCAAAAGATTTACATACCCCCATTAGGCAGCACAACAATAGAACTTTTTCTTAACAAACCCTTTAACATTTCAGACAAATCAATTGACACTATAATAACCATAGATGGAAAAGACATCCCCACAAGAGTCAGTATACCTCCCAAAGTCAACGCGATATCAATTTTCGCCATCGGATCAGGAGTGGTTATCGCAGCTTCCATCCTTGCCTGGAGTTTACTTATTCGAAGACGAAAATAAGAAGCCTCTCTACATCGGCAAATCAATAAACATTAGGTCAAGAATCAAACAGCACTTCGAAGGTTTCCGAGATGGAACCTCAAAAGCCCTCCATTTTTTTCCCAAAACCAAAACTCTAAAGATTAAGGTAGTAAACAACGATATTGAGGCAATTATTCTTGAGTCAAACTACATCAGAGCTTATCAACCACAATACAACTCCATTTCCAAAGACGATAAAAGTCAGGTATTTATCATTTTCACCGATAAGCCAGATACCAAAATAAAAATAATTCATACCACAGACATTCGAACACTGGATATTGATAACTATAAAACACAGATTTACGGGCCTTTTACAAACACCCACACAGCAGAAACAGTCCTAAAACACATAAAAAATATTTTCGGATACTGCCTTAAACCCTTAAATCCTAGAGGCACAAGCTGCTTTAACAAGCACATCGAAAAATGTCCAGGAATTTGTGATGGCACTATAAATCACATTCAATATCAAAAACATATAGGGAAAATTAAAAAATTTTTAAGCGGAAAATTCACCGCATTAGTAAAAAACTACAAAAGAGATATTAAAAATTACTCAAAAAAACTTGAATTTGAAGAAGCAAACAAACTTAAATACGAGCTTCAAGGTATAGAATCAACTCTTTCTGCCAAGTCGTCTAGCCTCTTCTTATCTGTATCCGAAGATCTAGAGTATTTAAACAACAGAATTATCTCCAAGCTAAAACATCCCAAAATTCAATCACCTTTATACCGAATAGAGTGCTACGACCTAGCGCATCTTCAAGGAGATAACTATGTAGGATCAATGGTGGTATTTACAAATTTTCAGCCTGATATTAAACAGTACCGTCACTTTAATATTCATGATGAAGATAAGTCAGATCCATACGCAATGCGACAAATATTACAAAGAAGGTTTAATCATGGGGAGTGGCACGAACCAAGCCTAATTCTCCTAGATGGTGGCATACCTCAGCTCTCAATTGCTGGCAAAGCCGTTCCAAATCATATACCTGTAATTTCACTTGCCAAAAAGAAGGAAACAATTCTCTACCTAGACGAAGAGGGGAAAAAGCACGAAGTAAATCTTAGACTAAACGACCCAGCTCTCACCCTTCTCATGAGGCTTAGAGATGAGGCACATAGATTCGCCAACACTTTTCATAGCAGTAAACACCGAAAAGATGTTATCTACAACTAAACTACCGTTATACTAAAAATATGAAACCTTTATTAAGGTCGATCTCCATAAACCTTTTGGTAATCTATTTATGTGACCTAATATATCCAGGTTTTTCCATAAGTCACAACCTCAAAGTTTTACTCACCGCCTCGATTATCTGGATGTTAATCAACAAAATCGTAAAACCCATCATAAAACTTCTCTTGCTGCCAATAAACCTTATTACTCTCAATTTTTTCTCCTGGGTAGTAGGACTACTCACCCTCTTTTTGCTTCAAAGTCTGGTTGGAGAAATAGACATAAAGCCTTTCCAATTCCCGGGTTTTAGCCATCTAGGATTTGTTATCCCTCCAATATACTTAAACCTATTTTTCTCATATTTAATTACTTCTACACTTCTAAACTTTATTCTTAACTCCATTAAATGGCTCATCACCAAAGATGAAGGCTAACTTTGGTACAATATGTAAGTTATGACAATCACTCTCATCATTCAGATAATCATCTCAATCTTTCTTATAGTCTTGGTTACTCTACAATCATCAACCAGCTCCCTTGGCTCTGGTTTCTCTAGTGTGACTCAATCGGGCTTTCACACCAAACGAGGACCAGAAAAAATTCTTTATCTAGCAACAGTCATTTCTGCAGTTATCTTTGTGGCAGTTTCCATCCTAAACATACTAAGTTATAGATGATCAAGTCGTTAAGACAACAATTTTGGTATATTTCTGCCTACCTTAAGAAATATCTGGTCACAATTCTATTTTCGATCTTTGGCTCTGTGGCCATTCTTCTAGTTCTCAATTTCGCCATTTCAAAACTTCCAGCTGCCAAGCCTCACAAAAAAATTGCCATAATCGGTCAATACTCGATTAGCCAGCTACCCCAGCCAGTACTTCAGGTTATAAACGGTGGACTGACAAAGTCAAACGAAAACATGGAAACAATTCCTAACCTGGCAGAAAAATGGGGCTTTGATGAACCAACAAACACCTATTCTTTTTTTCTAAAACCAAATCTTACTTGGAGTGATGGTGAAGCAGTAAATGTAAAAGATATCAAAATCTCCATACCAGGGGTATCAATTGAAACCATTGAACCAAATATTATTAAATTCAAATTACCATCAAAGTTTTCCCCCTTCCCATCTCTTTTAAATTTTCCCATCATTTCATCCAAAGGTAAGTTGATAGGGGAGTGGAAAGTGCAAATAAAACAAAAAAGTAGTGGTGTGATTACTCAAATAGTCCTGGATTCATCATCAAGAAGGATCACCTTTAATTTCTATCAAACTCCAAAACAAGCCATAACTGCTTTCAAACTAGGACAGGCTGACTTAGTCCTTAATATTCCCACAGGCCAAGCTACAGAAAATTTAAATCAATATGGATTCACCAAATCATCAACAAATAAAAATCAGGTAGTTTTGCTTATTTTCAACAATTCAGACCCAAATCTAAAAGAAAAAAGCGTTAGACAGGGCATTTCCTATCTATTTACCGACAAAGCATTTGGTTTTGAACCCGCAATCAGTACATTAAACCCAAACTCTTGGGGCTTTAACCCTCTTGTAAAAACATACACACACAACCTAGCCAGAGCAAAGGAATTAATTAAAACACCGATCAGTTTAGAGTTATCTACTACTCCTGAATTACTACCTACTGCAGAAAAACTCAAATCACAGCTTGATCCAAATTTGATAAACCTAAACATTAAAGTGATTACTTCTACTCCTGATCAATTCCAGCTTTATCTAACTAATTTCCAAATTCCTGCTGACCCAGATCAGTACCAGTACTGGCACTCTACCCAAAATACCAATATTGGAAAGGTAAATGATGAAAAAATCGATAAATATCTTGAAGACGGTAGAACTACTTACGATCAAAAATCGAGAAAGATCATCTACTATGACTTTCAAAAGGTATTTAGTGAAGAGGTGCCTGCCATACCTCTGTATCACCCTTCATACACTAACCTCTCAAGAAACCAATCTGATTTTGATATAATGACCATTCAATAGGGGCGGGTGGCGAAATGGTAGACGCGCAGCGTTCAGGACGCTGTGATGCAAATCATGAGGGTTCGAGTCCCTCCTCGCCCACATAAACAAAAAACCCGCTTAAAAGCGGGTTATCTTTCTTTCAGAAGGTACTTGTCTCATCGTCAATCTTGGACCAGGCTGACGCAAGGTTTATCACCAAGACGATTATCCAGAGGATAGCGATGAAGAAGTCGTGGGTGATCACCGACAGCATTACTAATGCGCCAGCCAACCCAGCCATGACTAAGTTTACCCATGGATCCTTTTGATTCCATGTTCCAAAAAGGTATCCAAGGAAAAACGAGTTAACTATCAAGGTTGCGATCTCTATTCCCGCTAAGTTTTCCATAGTTTTTAGCTCCTCACTGCACCATCGATATAGTTGATCGTGGAAAATAAGATCAATGGTACCAAGACCCACATACTCTCGGCGTAGCTGATCACCCAGTAATAGAGTGCAGCGCTCACCAAAAAGTCGAGCAGGCTCCATTCAAATGTTCGCTTACCAAAGTGTGTCATGCCATCGTAGAAATTCCAAACTTGAATCAAAATGATGGGAATGATCACCCAATAGCCTTCAGTAAGCTGCAGCGTCCAAAAGATCAACAGGAAATTCACGAGGAATTGAAGAACAGACCAGATACTTTTATTCAAGGTGCCCTCCAGAGTTTTTAGTTCAAGATGCGTATATTATAACCCATAAAAATAATTTCATCTGTACCTATAACAAAGAGAGGCAATCTGATAAAATATACACTTGTTAGCCGAGGTGGCGAAATTGGTAGACGCACTACCTTGAGGTGGTAGCGCCCTCAAACGGCATGGAGGTTCGAGTCCTCTCCTCGGCACATAAGACTGAAGATCATAGAAAGAACTTTAAGGACCCTTAGCTCAGTTGGTTAGAGCGCCTCGTTTACATCGAGGAGGTCGAAGGTTCGAGCCCCTCAGGGTCCACACTCAATTTTATGAAGAAAACCAAAAAGAAGGTCGTGGTTATTGGAGGAGGTACAGGCACATATACTCTTCTTCTTGGTTTAAAAGCCTTACCGATTGATATTTCAGTAATAGTTACCATGACCGATTCAGGTGGTAGCAATCGAGTGATCAGAGATGAGTTTGGTCTACTACCTACATCAGACCTTCGCCAAGCATTAGTTGCCCTTGCTTCAGATGAAGTAGACGATTTATTTAGAAAACTCTTTACCTACCGCTACCATCAAGGCACAGGTATCAATGGCATGACTTTTGGGAATCTTTTTATGCTGGCACTTACCGACATCCTAGGATCACAGAAGGAAGCGCTTAATCAAACAGCCAGGCTCTTGGGCGTTACGGGAAACATTCTTCCGGTAACCTACGACAACTCCCAGCTTCTTGCCAGGTACGACAACGGTAAACAAGTTTTGGGGGAGCATTTTATCGATGAACCTCACGACGACTTTATCAATCATCACATTATCGATCTTGAAACAATACCAAAGGCTGAAGCCAATCAAGAGGCTGTAAAAGCTATTAAAGATGCTGATATTCTTGTATTCGCCCCAGGTGACCTATATACCAGCATACTAAGCTGCGTCGTAGTTAATGGAATATCTCAAGCCATTCAGGCAACCAGAGCCAAAAAAGTATTTATCGTTAATCTAATGACCAAGCATGGTCAAACACACGACTTCAAAGCTTCAGATTTCTGTCTTGAGCTCTCAAAATATATTGGGGGAATGAATCCAGACTATATTTTAATAAACAAAAAAATAAAACTAAACAAGTCTATAGCCAAGAGATATGCCGATGAAAAATCCAGTATTGTCGAGGACGATCTTGAAAGCTATAAAGACAATATCTTTGGGACTACCATTGTGAGAAAAAATTTTACCTCTAGCGAAATCTTCGAAACACCCAAAGGCGACAAATTAAAAAGAAGCTTAGTTAGGCACGATCCTCGCAAGCTCGCCAGGGTAATTCAACAAATTATCCAAGAAAAGATTTAGGCTTCAATAAAATAAGACATGATAGTATAATTACAGCTATGCCGAGGTAGCCAAGGTAGTCACGGCGGGAGTCTGAAAAACTTCAGATGTGTGTGCAATTCACACCCTCGGCACAAAACCGTTCAGCGGTTTTTTTGCTCACTGTGTTAAAATATCAATACAAACGCAAGTTTGTTTGCGGGAGTAGTTCAGTAGTAGAATGCTTCCTTGCCAAGGAAGAGGTCGCGGGTGCGAGACCCGTCTCCCGCTCCATTTTTTGGAGCTAGTCAGCTTTTCCCTCTTTTTTAATGGTTTTCCAGTGATATAGATATAGTGGTACACCTACAGCAATCATAGCCAGGCTGTTGCTTAGCTGTCTTTTTCTAAAATTATCTTGCTCAGTCTTGTTTCTATACTCAAGCTCTTCTCTAGTCATCGTGGGCTTACCCTCAACTACTGGAATAGAATCAGGATACATTGAATAGTCAGAAACTTTAAACACATAGGTCTTTAATACCAAATCTGCCATCTGAATACTGCCAATCACCGAAATTAATAGTCCCACAAACGAAAACAAATA
>CAIQPO010000078.1 GCA_903873735.1 Candidatus Collierbacteria bacterium
AGCGAGGAAGACTCACCAAATCGTCTTGGGTATAGAAATTCCCTAGTTCATTCATTAGTCTATTGGCGTCATCGGCACCGACCACAAAACTGAATATAGTACCAGCATTACCAAAGATAGCCTTTTGAATTTCTTCTGGTAACTGGGCTGTGTATTGGTTGGCAAGGATTAAGTTGAGACGATACTTTCTAGCTTCTGATAGGATTTTAATAAATGAGGTAGTGGCGAAGTTTTGGAACTCATCAACATAAAGAAAGAAGTCTTTGCGTTCGTGTTCTGGGATGTTGGCACGGTTCATGGCAGCAATTTGAATCTGGGAGATAAACATTGCTCCCAGAAGGGCAGCGTTGTCTTCTCCGATTTTACCTTGAGGAAGATTGAGAATAATTATTTTCCCAGAGTTCATCATATCCTCGAAGTCTACGGTAGATTCTGGATGACTAATGATGTCTCTAATTGTAGGTGAAGTAATAAATTGACCAACCTTGTTTAAGATTGGAGCAATAGCTTCGGACTGGAATTTTTCAGAGTATTTGTCGTATTCGTCGTGCCAAAAATTCACCAAAACAGCATCTTTTAGATAAGTAAGATACTCCTCTCTAAAGTCTTTATTGGTAAGCAGTCTAGGTATGTCGAGAAGTGTAGCACCAGGCTTGGCCACAAGCGTGAGAAGTGTGTTTCTTAAAATGTACTCAAGTCTTGGTCCCCATGAATTTCCATAGAGTTTGCTGAAGATGGATACAATACCTGATGCAACCAGCTCACCATAGGCAGGATTTTTTACATATAAAGGATTAAGTCTAAAAGATTTCCCATTGACTGAAGGGTCAAGATAGGCAACATCATCAATTCTTTCTTTGGGGATATAGTCTAGTAACTTTTCGGCAGTGTCTCCGTGTGGATCAACAAGAGCCATACCCTCACCGTGCATAATATCGTTAATGCACATGTTGGCTATAAGTGTTGATTTTCCTGTACCTGATTTTCCCAAGATGTAAACATGACGACGTCTATCATCACCCTTTTTCATACCAAATACTGCCATGTGGTTTTTGTATTCTGTTTTTGCAAAGAAATTTATTTCCTTACGCTCTTCTTCAGTGAGTCCTTCATCGACTGACAGGTTGGACGGTGGCTCCCCTTTTAGTGTTTTTCCCCAGGCAATGTTTTTGATGGTGGCGACGTTTGCACCCGGTAGGTGAAACAGAGCTGATATTTCAAAATAGTTTAAGTACTGCGGCGGGGCGTAGCGAACGTCTCTGTTTAGTATTGATTTAATTAACTTGTCAGTGGAGTAGGACTTAGGAATTTTGAGTTTAAAACTATTCCCTTCAGTGGCAGTATAAGTGCCGAAGGAGGCAGCTAGGTGTTGAATAAGCTCTTTAGAAGTCTGAGTGCTGGAAGAGATTGCAACTAACCTTATGTCGACAGAAAAAGCTTGGTAGGCTAGTTTATTTTCGATTAAAGCCTTTTGGGGGTGAGCTTTAAATTTTTCCGGGTCCTTACTTATACCAGCATCTAAAACAGTACGCGAAACTTTTTGCCAGCCATTAGGAGCAGCATAAAGACAAATTTGGATTACTGCCGCCTGACCCACTCCGATACGTGACAATCCACCAAGAATAGATGACATTTGATCAACGGCCGCGTCATCAATTGCATTTATGGGTAAATATGATGGTCCGGTGAGTAAAAGTTGGCCAACCATCGGCTCTCCGTGTGATAACCAGTGAGGAAGGTAGTCCTCCATGGGTGAAATCAATGCGTTGGGATACTGGGCAGCTATTTGGGATTTAACTAAATGCTCCAGTCTTTCAGGACAAGCAATGACAAAAAAAGTGGTTTGATTGAGATTTATAAGCTCTAGGGTGATGGTTTCGTGGGTACCAAGGAGTCTGTCAAAAAAACCTGACTTGAGGGAAGATTTCAGAGATGACAAAAATTGTACAAACGCAGACTGCCCAATGAGGGAATCTTTGGCAGGCTTTACCTGCAGTACAGAGTACTTTGTCGAGGGCATATTTTAAGTATACAGAAATGAGTGATTTCAGGAAGAGGTTGTTGAAAGTATCGGGTGAGATTCAGGAGCTTCATCAGGCTTAACCTCTTTTACTTCGGAAAATAATACATTTTCAACAAACATAGCTTTGTCGGAGAATAGGCTGTTTAGTTCTTCTTTTAGTGATTTTTCAATCTCAACTCGCTTTGTCCCAATTTCCTTCAGGTTGTATTGACTAAAAATACTGGCAATTCTACTTCTTGAATAAGGTCTGATGACTTTGGATACGAATTTATCACCAATTTGTTCCCACAATTCAGGGGCATTGGCTTTGTCGAGTTTGAAAAGTATTGATCCTTCGATTTCGATGGTTTTATTATCTTTGGTAGAGGCTATGACAGGCTCATCCCCCAGTGACTCTTTTTGTGATAAATCAAATCCGTGTCTGATGGTATATTCTAGAATTTGAGCATTAAAAAGCTTGGCGATTTGCCAGAATGGAATTTTTAGATGAAGCCCTGGGCCCC
>CAIQPO010000079.1 GCA_903873735.1 Candidatus Collierbacteria bacterium
AGCTGTTAAGACAAGATCGTTAAAAAAACTCATTAATCCAATTAGCTTAAGTATTTTTTCCATTGCCATAGCTATAGTTTTAATGAACTCTCGCACCACAGCCATTTGGGATGCCTTTCCCTTTACCCAGGAAATTCAATTTCCTTGGAGATTTCTAATGGTCACTACATTTTTTACCTCTCTCCTTTCAGTTCTCGTTTTAGCCCACATAAGAATAAAAAGACACTACAAACTAATCCTCTACTCTGGCTTAATTCTCACCGCCATAATAATAAATGCACCCTACTTTAGAGCAGGTGACCTTCTTTCAAGAGACGACAACTTCTTTTTGAGGTCATTTCTTCCAAGAGAGGTATTAAGACCGGGGGAATTGGTATCCCCTCTATACCTCAAACACGCAGAAGACTATGCCATCTTGCCCAAATGGGCCAAGCGCCCACAAAAAATGCCATCGGCAGTAATTACTGCAATTCAACCAGAAACAGCCATAAGCATTACTAAGGAAAAGCCTTTTGAGATAAAAGCAGACATCACCCTCTCCACTCAAGATAAAATTACTATTCACAAATTTTATTATCCTGGTTGGAAAATTTACCTCGACGACAAGGAGATTACCCCAGAGATAAATGCCAATGGCGCCATGACTATTTCTCCAGAGCCAGGAAACCATCAGCTAAAAGTTACTTTCACCGACACCACAGCTCGATCAGTCTCCACTATAATTTCAAGTGTTGCCTCATTGATGCTTTTTATCTACCTTATTAACAGTGCCAAAAATAAAGTCCGTGGAACTCGCCGAAACTAACGACATTTCAGTCCAAGACATCAAAAAGAGATCAATTTCTGGTGTTTTTGCTCTAGTAACCCGCACCTTTGTGGTGCAAATAATTACCTTTGTTTCCACACTTCTGCTGACCATCTTTCTAGATGCCAACACCTACGGAGTTTTTTACCTTGTATCTTCAGTAGTTAATTTTCTAGCCTATTTCTCCGATATTGGCTTAGCAGCAGCTCTTATCCAAAAAAAAGAAAATCTCGGCAAAGAAGATCTTTCCACCACCTTCACCATCCAGCAAACGTTAGTGGTATCGCTTTTGTTACTCCTCATAGTTTCTAGTCCAATAATCAAATCTCAATACAATATCTCCGATGAAGGCATGATTCTCCTCTACGCCATGGGTTTGTCCTTTTTCTTAAGCTCCCTAAAAACCATTCCTTCAATTCTTCTGGAGAGAGAGATTAAATTCAACAAGCTTATCCTGCCCCAAATTCTAGAAACTCTAACCTTTAATATTGTTGCTGTTATTGCTGCCTGGAAAGGCTATGGCTTACTTTCATTTGCTTTTGCTGTCACTCTTCGGGGTCTCGTGGGACTTGTGGCAATCTACGTTGTTTACCCTTGGAAACCAACTCTGGGAATTTACAGATCCTCACTTTCCAGTCTCCTAAAGTTTGGCTTACCTTATCAAATAAATACATTTCTTGCGGTACTAAAAGATGATGGCATGACCATAATTCTTACCAAAATTATTGGTACAGAAGGTTTAGGTTACTTAGGCTGGGCAAGCAGGTGGGCAGGGCTGCCTTTAAGAATTCTAATGGACAATCTCACCAAAGTATCTTTTCCAGCATTCGCCAGACTCCAGTCTCATGAAGATAAACTAGCCAAGGCAGTTGAACTAAATCTTAAATATTTGTCGCTTCTCTCTCTACCCCTACTTGTTGGTATGGGCTTTATGGCCGAGCCATTAATTCACCAAATTCCCAAATACACCAAATGGATTCCTGCTCTAATCCCTCTATATATTCAGCTCTACAACTCCGCTTGGGCAGGTATCTCCACCAGTCTCACCAATCTCTTAAACGCTACCGGAAAAATCAAGCTCACATTCCGTCTCATGCTCATGTGGACCGGCCTCACTTGGTTGCTAATGCCCTTCTTGGCTCAAAGATTTGGCTATCTTGGAGTCTCTTATGCTGTTGGCATAATCGCCACCAGTTCACTTGTTACCGTTATCTTGGCAAAACAAGTAGTCAAATTTAGTCTATTAAAATCCTTATCAACCCCCTTTATTGCTACAGTTATCTTGGCAATCTTCCTCGCCCTCACCAGATCATACACATACTCAATACCAAATATCGCTGCTGTAGTCTTTACCTCAATTGTTATCTACGGACTGGCTGTCCTCGTCATTGAAGGCAAAAGTATGGTGCAGGAAGTAAAATCTTTATTAATACACCGCCATGCTTAAACTTCTAATTTCCATATTCCTACTATTCCTTTCGTCATCTACATCACTCGCTTTTGAGAGACCAAACTTTCTTACCGTCTCCCATCCAGTAAGGGGGCCTGAAAGCTGGCCATCTATCAAACAAAGTCCTCTCGATTTACCCGATTTTCAATATCATGAAGCCACTAAGTCTGGTACTCCAGTTACCTGGCTGCTTCGCTACGACGCCCTCTCCGATGCCTCAATTTCAGCCTATTTCCAAAAGGTAGATACCCAAAATCCTACGCACGAAATTGGTGCTTTTCTAGAAATCACTCCACTACTAGCAAAGGCTGCTGGAGTGGAATATCCCCAAGGGATCTCAATCTTCAATGCCAACAGGGTGTTTCTATCCGGTTATTCACCATCAGATAGGCTGAAGCTTATAGATACCTACATGACTCTTTTCCAAAGCAAGTTTAATCACCATCCAACCGCCGTTTCCGCTTGGCACCTAGATGCTTTTAGCTTGAAGTACTTAAGAAACAAATACTCCATCCTTGCCGCCATGATCTGTGACGATCAATACTCCACCGACAATTACAGACTCTGGGGTGGTTACCTGGGTGCTCCTTACACTCCTTCGAGTACTAATATCTTAGTACCATCACAAAATGAAAACGACAGAATCGACATCATGGTGGTCCGCTGGGCCCAAAGAGATCTTTATAATTTCTACGGACCCCATGCCGAATCAATATTCTCGGTTCAAGTAAACGACTACCTGGCTGCCAAACAAAGCACCTCATATTTCTCCAAACTTCTGGATCAGTACTCTCAAAATCAGCTTAATGAGTTTAACCACATCCAAATAGGGCTAGAAAATGATTACTCTCTGGTCCAGTACGCATTTGAAATAAAACAGGCAAATGGAGTCTTAAAAGAAAAAATTAATTCAAAACAGCTTACCCCCACCACGCTTTCAAAACTAGCAAACTTTGTGCTTAATCGATATCCTCAAGCTGCCCCGACCTTTCTTTACCAATTTCCAGACATCACTGGTAGAGAAGCAGGTCAAAAAATCTGGTTTCAAAACCCACAGTATCGTATTGGTATAAAAACAGCCTCAACCAATTCAGAAATTATTGATTTAAGAATTTATAATCCCAAAATTGCCGAGGAAAATTATCAAACTGCTAATCTCTCAAATCTCCTAACCTTAGAAATTCCTGCCGCAATTGATACAGTAAAATACCAAAATTCAGGCATTAGGCTACCGATAAATCTAAATACCGCCACCAAGGAGGTGGTAGGCGTCCGCGTCACCTACACTGATGGCAACAAGAAAATCAGCTTTACTCCTTATCAAATTATTCTTACTAATCTCTCCATTACCGCAAATATCGAAGGCTTAGTCTCAAAAAGAGTTGGAAACCAGCAGATTTTGTCTGTTGCTCCAAACACACCTTACGTGCCCTCGACCAGCGGTCTTTACCTGCTGCTAGCCATTTTCATCCCAGCAATTCTGGCCACCTTTTATTTCAACAAACCGCTCTCACTAGGGTTATTGGTTGCAGGTCTCACCACGCTCACCATGGTCAGATCAGGCAACCTGTACCCTTTTGGTCTTGGAATCTGGGGTCCAAATGGTCACGATGCTATCTTTCACCTTTCTCTAATAAACAGCTTTATTGATAATCCACTTTCCCTCAATCACCCTCAAATTTCCGGATCCATTCTTACCAGCTATCATTTCCTTTTTGATTATCTCTCTGCCCTCCTATGTAAACTATTTTCTATCCGAGCTGACATCATGCTCTTCCAAATTTACCCAATATCCTTTGCCCTTATCGAGACTCTACTTCTCGAACAACTTTTCCGCCTCTGGAAGATGAAATCAGTAGAAAAAGCGCTTGCCTACATATTCGTTTTTTTGGGCGGATCACTTGGTTTTATTCCTCAAATTTTAATCAAAGGAGATTTCTTTGGAGGTGAATCTGTATTCTGGATGAATCAATCAGTCTCCTGGCTTCTTAATCCTCCTTTTGCGCTCTCAATAATTCTACTCACCTTACTTCTAATACTGATAGAAAAACCAATGAGCTCACTCATGAGAATTATTTCAGTCTCAATAATTGGTGGTTTGTTAGCTCAAGCCAAGATTTACTCTTTTATCCTTTTCACCCTAGCACTCTTTGTGTCCGGACAATTCCTGATGTCAGTTTTAGTTGGTGTTCTAGGCGTTATCTTGGTTTTACCTTTCTCCAAAGGTGCTGGCATGCCCTTTATGTTTGAGCCACTCTGGTTTGTCCAAAGCCTTTTTGCCTCTCATGATCGGCTTTACTGGCCCAAACTGGCAGAAGCCTGGGCAGCCTACTCTGCACAAAATAATCTTGTAAAACTATTCGCGGTAAATCTTCTCGCCATCGCTACATATATTGTCGGAAATTTTGCCACCAGGCTATTTTCACTTCTTTATTTTGCCAAAAACCTAAAACCTTCAAAATCAGAAAAAATTGCGATTTTCATAATTGTGCTTGGTATTCTTACCCCTCTTCTCTTCATTCAAAAAATCAATCCCTGGAATACAATACAGTTCTCTTACTACTCACTTTTCTTCCTAGGAATATTTGCTGGTAGGGGAGTTGCCTTATTCATAAAAGGAAAAAGACCACTTGTCTCCTTTGTAATACTAATATCAATCTTTCTTCCTACTCTTTTTACCTCCTACGCTACTCTAAGAGAATACCTCACTCCAAACTCATCATCAAGAATTAGCTACACAGAGCTAAGGGCTCTAGAGTATCTTTCACACCAGCCAAAGGGTATTGTGCTATCCGCCTACTTCTTACCCTTCATGAACCATGTACCAGAGCCAAAAAATCTTTATGGTTATGTCTCCACTGCCTACATTTCTGCCTTCACCGGACAACCAGAGTTCCTGTCAGATACCATCAATCTTGATATCACCGGTTTCTCCTATACCGACAGAGCCAATAACATCCAAAAGCTAATGAATACATTAGATCCAATTTGGGGTAAATATTTTCTCACTTCAAACAACATCCAGTACCTTTACCAAACTCCATTTTTTACTCTCAATCTCCACCCAGACCAGCTCTGTCTAAAGAAGATTTTTGACAGTGGTGAGGTTAATATTTATAAATACAATTGCTATGGCCAAGATTAAAATCTCCGCAGTCACCAATGTCAGAAACGAATCAGCCAACATATACGATTGTCTTGACTCAATAAAATTTGCTGATGAGATTATTGTTGTCGACATGGAGTCATCCGACAACACCAAGGAAATTGCCAAAGAGTTTACCGATAAAATCTACGATCATCCAGCGGTAGGTTATGTTGAGCCAGCCAGAAACTTTGCCCTCAAAAAGGCGGTTGGTGACTGGATACTACTGGTGGATGCTGATGAAAGGATTCCCAAAACACTAGCTCAAAAACTTATTGATATTGCCAACAAAAATGAAGTTGACTTTGTCCGTATTCCCAGAAAAAACAATATCTTCGGTCAATGGATACAGCACTCACTCTGGTGGCCAGATCACAATATTCGTTTTTTCAAGAAAGGTGCGGTTGAGTGGCAAGATGAGATTCACTCAATTCCCATCACCTATGGCAATGGCATAAATCTGCCTGCTGATCCGGATTTTGCCATTACCCACTTTCACTACCGAAACATCGATGAATACATCGAGAGATCACTGCGCTACTCTCGCCAGCAAGCCAAAGAGTTGGTAAGCTCTGGCTATAAGTTCGACCCCAAAGACTTAATTGTCAAACCCATTTCAGAATTCATTAGTCGCTTTTTTGCCGGCGAAGGCTATAAAGATGGCCTTCACGGATTGATACTCGGATTCCTACAGGGTTTTTCCATATTCCTCATTTATTTAAGAATCTGGCAAGATCTGGATCATGAGCCCCAAAGTGGCGCCAAGATGCTACCCATCTGGAAAACAGCCTTCAAAGAAAAAGCCAAAGAGCTGAGATACTGGCTGCTAACTGTAAATCTCCACTCCGAAAAATCTAAGGTCAAAAAAATCTTTTATAAAATCGCTAGAAAACTTACCTAAATGAAACTTGGATTTGTTGTCGTCAACTATCACTCCGATGCCGACACTTTATCAATAATCTCCGATGTGGTCTCTTGTGAGAAAGTTGAAAATGTAGAGGTAAAAATTTTCGCAGTCGACAACTCCAAGTCCAAAGACTTCGAAAGCGAGACTAAAAAATTCAAAGAGGTTGTTTACATTGAAAGTAAAAAAGGGAATATCGGCTTCGCTGCTGGCAACAATCTAGGTATCAAGCGAGCATTAAAAGATGGCGTAGATATTATCTGTCTAATAAACAACGACACCCAAGCTCCAAAAGATTTGGTGAGGCGCATCATTGAGTCTCCTATCACTCAAAATGCTGTTGGTGTGGTTGGTGGCTTAATCTACTTCGCTCCAGGTTTTGAATATCACGATAAGTATCAGAAATCCGACAAAGGAAAAGTAATCTGGTACGCTGGAGGAATCTTGGATTGGAATAATGTCTATGGTAGTCACAGGGGAGTCGATGAAGTAGATAAAGGTCAGTACAGTAGTATAGAAAACACAGATTTCGTTACTGGCTGCCTTTTTATCGTTAGAGCCAATGTACTAAAAAATGTAGGGCTTCTAAATGAAGATTACTGTCTTTATCACGAAGACACAGATCTTAACCTAAGGATTAAAGCAGCCGGTTATAAGCTCATCATCGATCCCAGAATTAAAATATGGCACAAAGTAGCCCAAAGCTCTGGTATTGGTTCGCCGCTAAATGACTATTTCCTCACCAGAAACAGATTACTCTTGGGCATGAAGTATGCTTCGCTACGCACCAAGCTTGCTCTTCTTAGAGAAGCTTTTAGAAAATTATTCGCCGGTACTCCCACCCAAAAACAAGCCATTAGGGATTTCCTGTTTCATCGTCTAGGCAAGGGCTCCTTCTTAAAATAGTAAAATCAACCTATGGCAAAGCTCTCTGTAATTATTCTGGCTCACAATGTAGAAGACGAAATAGTCGCTGCCCTAGCTAGCTCAAAATTTGCTGATGAAATTGTGGTTGTCGATACCGACAAGGGTTCTACCGACGATACTGTTAAAGTATCCAAGTCATATGGAGCCAAAATAGTAAAAAGCCCTACCTACAATTTTTCCAAATGGCGAAATGATGGAGCCGATGTGGCTACAGGAGACTGGCTCTTGTATCTCGATTCCGATGAAAGAATCCCCATCAAACTTGCTCAAGAAATAATCACCACCATCGATGATCCAGAACATGATGCCTATACTATTCCGCGTTTCGAAGTATTCCTCGGTAAGCACCTAAATCACTGGGGTGACCCCAGAGTTTTAAGGCTAATCAAAAAAAGGTCTCTATTCCGCTGGGAAGGAAAAGTTCACGAACAGCCAAAAATTAAGGGTACGATAGGTGAGTTAAAGGAGCAAGTGGTCCACTTGTCGCATAAAAACATCGATGAGAAAGTAATCTCTACCATGAAATGGTCCAAGCTTGAAGCCAAAATGATGCTTGATGCTGGTCATCCAAAAATGGCTGGCTGGAGATTTGTAAGAGTCATGCTTACAGAATTTTTTGATAGGTTGATTCGTCAAGGTCTATGGAGAGACGGAATCGAGGGCTGGATAGAGGCAATATATCAGATGTTCTCCAAATTTATTTCCTACGAAAGGCTATGGGAAATGCAGCGTCAGCCTTCACTCCAAGAGACATACAAAAATATCGACAAACAAATCATCACCGACTGGGAAAATCACAAGCCATGAAAAAAGCACTTCTTTTTGACCCATACCTTGATACCCTTGGCGGTGGTGAAAGATACTTTCTCACCTTTGCCGAAGTCTTAAGCAGTCTTGGCTACAGAGTGGAAGTTGCTTGGGGCAGTAGCGCCGAAATAGACAAAGCTAGAGACAGGTTTGGATTAAAACTAGACAACATCACTCTAAATTCACAGGCTCTTAGTCTGTTCACCAAAGGTGGTAGTCTCTTGGAAAAATTAATTCTTACTTCAAAATATGATCTAATTTTCTATGTAAGCGACGGAAGCTTGCCCTTTCTTTTTTCCAAAAATAATCTCGTACATTTTCAAGTACCTTTCAAAAAAATCGGTGGTAATTCTCTAATAAACCAACTCAAGCTTCTATTGATTCACAAGCTAGTCTACAACTCAAAATTCACCCAAAATGTTATAGAAAAGAGCTTGCCTAAGTCAAAAGGTTTTGTCCTCTATCCCCCTATTGATACAGAGAGTTTCGTCTCTGGCAAGAAAGAAAATCTCATTATTGGAGTTGGTAGGTTTGCCTCACCCTCACACAACAAACACCAGGATATTCTCATTGAAGCTTTTAGGGAGTTTTACAAAACTCACCCAGATTTTCATATGGTACTGGCCGGAGGAGGTAGTAATGACTCTCCAGAGGTCACAAATTTAGTGAATATGGCAAAAGGCTTTCCTGTAGAAATTAGGGTAAATCCAAACTTTACCGAACTAAAGGAGCTTTATGGCAAGGCAAAATTTTTCTGGCACGCTGCCGGATTTGGGGTAGATGAAGAAAAAGACCCAGAAAAAGTAGAACACTTTGGCATGACCACTGTCGAAGCCATGTCCGCAGGATGCATACCCATTGTTATAGCTAAAGGTGGTCAAAAGGAAATTCTTACCGTAAACACTGGTTTTCTTTGTGCAGACGTAAGGGATATTGTCTCTTATACTTCAGAAATAGTAGATGATACCCAACTTCTGGTGAATTTTTCAAAAAATGTAATAAGCCGTTCATTAAATTTCTCACTGATTCAGTTCTCTAGAGCAATGAAAACAATTGTATGAAATTAAAACTTGTCTCGATACTGTTAATTGCCGTATTTATAATCACAACTATTTTTAGATTCATGGCGGTTTCGGGAGGTAATTTTGCCTTTACCATGGACCAGGGTAGAGATATGGTTGATTTGAGGCACATGGTAGTCACATTATCTCCGCGTTTGGTTGGCCCAACGACAAGTATCAATGGCGTACTACTCGGTCCGGCGTGGTACTACTTTTTACTTCCTGCTTTCATTGTTGGTGGGGGAGACCCATCTTACTTGCTGTATTGGCAGATACTTTCCTATTCCTTATCTTGTCTGGTTTTTTATTGGCTACTGAGAAAAACCAATCCAAACCTGGGATTTCTAATCTCATTTTTTCTTTTGTTAGCTCCTATAGGATTTACCGCAAACAGATATTTTTGGAACGCTAATGCGATGTTAATTTTTTCAAATTTATTTTTCGCGTCAGTAGTTTTATATCAGAATTTCCCATCTAAGAAAAATACATTTCTCATGGGATTATTAGCGGGTATAGCTTTACAAATAGAGGCGGCTTTTGGAATAATCTTCTATCCGTTTGTATTCCTTTTGTTACTATCAAAGCGTGATTACAAGTCGCTTTTACTGTCATTTGCTGGTTTCTTTGTTACAGTAATACCCCAAATACTGTTTGAAGTAAGACATAAATTTATTATGACAAAAATTTTGTTAGGTGAATTTGGTGGTAACGGCGCCATGCTAGGTACAAAATTATCACTTTCCGAACGTTACCACGACAGATTAACAGAAATTATCAAAAGAATAAACGATCTTAATCATGTACACCCTAATCTAATTCAGGCAGTATTAATTACCTCATTAATTTTATCTATTATCTATCTCCTCAGGAGAGGTAGCAAAAAGTGGTCATCTGATATTTCGGCATCACTCATATTCTTTTTCGTCATTGCAATCGTCTTCTATCTTCTTTTGTTTTCATCTCCATTAAAAAGTTGGTATTTACTTGGTATTTCAGCTCCACTCACAGTATTACTATCAGCAGGTATAAGTAATTTATTTTCGATA
>CAIQPO010000080.1 GCA_903873735.1 Candidatus Collierbacteria bacterium
ATCTTTCGATCAGTTTTTTAGAGATAGCCAGTTCATCAATTTCCAGCTTTCAGCACCCTGTCTAATCTTGATGAAAAAGAGTGAAGATGGATTTTCAAATATTTGCCTACTCGAATACGATACGCGTCTATCATGCATGTGGTTTTTGATAACCAAAGAATTTTTAGCTGGTAAATATGACAAAATTTTTGTAGCCTTTACAGATTTTCAATCGGCTATTACTCAAGTGCCTCACGTTAAACAGCTATTACCAATTGTGCCAAAGATTGACGAAAGATTAGGTCATATAATTCATGAAAAAAATAAACAAGAAGAAATAAATGTAGATAGTTTTGCGGATTTCTTATTTGAGCCAAATACCAGAACAGTTCTTGATACTTTTTTGCCTCGTTTGGTTGAGGTGCAAATATACCAAGCAGTTTTGGAATCGGAGGCATCTGAGCACAGTGCTCGTATGTTTGCTATGAGGAATGCTAGCGATGCCGCCTCGGACATGATTAGTGAATTAACATTAATATATAATCAAGCCAGACAAGCCGGTATTACCTCAGAGATTGCTGAGATTGCCAGCGGTAGTGCGGCTGTAGAACAAGTTTAGTATATAAAATAATTATATAAAGAATATGAAAAATCTTGGAATTATAAAACAAATTATCGGTGTGGTCGTAGATGTCTTTTTTGAAAGTGATTTACCAGAGATAAACGATGCTTTGGAAGTCAAATTAAATGGAAAGACATTGACTCTTGAGGTGCAAAAGCATCTAGGCGATAATATAGTCAGAACTGTAGCAATGAGTTCTACTGATGGTTTGGCTCGTGGTCAAGAAGTTGTAAATACCAAAAAGCCTATTGCTGTGCCAGTTGGTAAACAAACTTTAGGAAGAATGTTTGATGTTTTAGGTCGTGCTATTGATGGTCAGCCAGATCCAGAAGCTTCTGAGACATGGCCAATTCACCGTGCTGCCCCAAAATTTACTGAGCAGACTACCAAAACAGAAGTTTTTGAAACCGGTATAAAAGTCATTGATCTTATTTGTCCATTTACTAAAGGTGGTAAAGTTGGATTGTTTGGTGGTGCTGGTGTAGGAAAGACAGTTGTTATCCAAGAGCTTATCAGAAATATCGCTCAAGAGCATGGCGGATTTTCAGTCTTCTCCGGAGTAGGAGAGAGAACTCGTGAAGGAAATGATTTGTATTATGAAATGAAAGAATCAGGAGTATTGAAGAATACAACACTGGTTTTCGGCCAGATGAATGAACCGCCAGGATCAAGACTTAGAGTAGGACTTACTGCCCTTACTATGGCCGAATATTTCCGTGACAAAGAAGGAAAAGACGTACTTCTATTTATCGATAATATTTTCCGTTTCACTCAAGCAGGTTCAGAGGTATCAGCCTTGCTAGGTCGTATGCCATCAGCCGTAGGCTATCAGCCAACCTTAGCTACTGAAATGGGAGAACTGCAAGAGCGTATTACTTCAACTACTAAGGGTTCTATTACTTCTGTTCAAGCAGTTTATGTACCAGCCGATGACTTGACTGATCCAGCTCCAGCTACTACCTTTGGGCACTTAGATGCTACAGTAGTTTTGTCTCGTTCACTATCAGAGCTTGGTATTTATCCAGCTGTTGACCCACTTGATTCTACTTCAGTTATTTTGGATCCAGAAATTGTGGGAGCTGAGCATTATAATGTTGCTCGTGATGTGCAGAAGGTCTTGCAGCGCTATAAAGACTTACAAGACATCATTGCCATTTTGGGTATGGATGAATTATCAGAAGAAGATAAAAAAACTGTCCAACGAGCTAGAAAAATACAAAGATTTTTGTCTCAACCATTTTTCGTAGCCGAGACTTTCACTGGCACCGAAGGAAAATATGTATCCCTCAAAGAAACAGTTAGAGGTTTCAAAGAAATTTTAGAAGGCAAACATGATGATAAATCAGAGCAAGCTTTCTATATGAAGGGCACAATAGATGAAGTTAAAAGTTAAAAAGTTATAAAGTTTAAAAGTGCATAC
>CAIQPO010000081.1 GCA_903873735.1 Candidatus Collierbacteria bacterium
ATAAACTCACTTTTTGAAAGAATACCTCTTACCGAGAGTGGTATCTCGGCTGCAGTTAATATTGAAAAACAGCTTACCTTATCAGACCTGAGATATATTCACGAGGCAGGCTTTAAAACTTCTGGAATATTTGAAAAACAAATTACCTCACTTTGGATTTCCAAATTCCTCCAGTCCAAAGGACTGGATGTGTCTGAAACAATTGGTTGGGCTGATCGTGTCTGCAGGAAATATCAAGACAGGGGATACGATAGTTCTCTCGAGCCAGGTGTGCGACAAAAATATGAAGATATCGATACTTATTTACACAGGCATCGCCAAGAGCTAACGAACTTTATCCTTAGTCATCCTGAAATTGATTGGGAGCAAGGAGCACCTGTGATTATTGATATGGTCATCGGTAGAAAACCTGAAGATATCTCCAGGTTCTTAGATACATTTTCTGAAGGACTAAATCTATCGCCAGAATTAAGCCACAAGATTCACAGATTGTTTGAACTAAAAGATCTTCGCCAGGGAAGGATAGCAAGAAGATCTGTAATCTGTGGCTTGCTAGAGCTGTCTGCAGCAGATGGTGGCCGTGAGTCAGTTAGTCGGCTCATTGAAAGTGCAGACTTATCCAAAGACGATCCCAAGAGACTGCGCACTATCCTAAGAATGAAAGGTGTGGTAAATCTGCCTGAACTAATTACTGAAAATCCTGTTAGATTATCAGACCTTAGAGATATTGTGGTCGATAAGGTTGCAGACATATTCTCATCAGAAATTGGGATATCGCAGGTAGACAGAGATTCTTTAGGAACAAATATTGAGTATTTTATTGCTTCAGGTCTTATGGGATCATACGTGGCCCTTTCAGAAAGATACTCCCAGCTTGAAAATCCAAAATCACACTTAGTTCTTAAGCAGGTGGTTGGTCAGATAGTCACAGGCAAATTCAAAGACTGGAGAAATAGTCAGGAAGCATCCAAACTCCAGCTTTCCGTAGTCGATGAAGTAGCAGCCCAAAAATGGACTTCAGAGCAGGTAAGCGAGCAAATTGAAGCGCAAGCAGAATCCACTGCCGATCTAAACAAAACAGTAAGGGCGTCTCTTTTTGATCTCACAGGGCATTTACCATTCTCCCTTGAGAGAGTCGACCTAGAGCTTAGTGACTGCCTCTCCAGGCTTGAAAGCACTCCAGATAATGTTCGCCTACAGGAGCAGAAAATAAGGCTGCAGGGGTATAAAGAGGTTTTTGATCTAGTAAATAAAGTAAGAAAATACGATCTAGCCATTTACCCCAAAGAAAACTTAATCTCTCTGATAAGAGATCTCAATCGTCATCTTGATAATCTTTCTGCTACCCAGTCCGCGCAAGATGCTAGAGAACTCATGAGGCTTTTATCCCTAACCGACAAGTTAGAAGCTGGTGAAATCCTTACAGCCACAGATACCGATGATCCGGTTCAGCTCATAAACTCTGGTGTTTATCCCAGAGAAACATGTCAATCATGGAGGCAGGGCATGTACAACGAATGCTTGGTATCTACAATAAGTGACGCAAACAAGCGATTACTAAACGTTACTGATTCAGAAGGCCAGGTAATAGGCAGGTCCCTCATGAAACTTCTTGATCTTAAAACAGAAGATGGGGAGCCGGTACCAGCAGTGGTGCTTGAAACAATCTACACCTTAAGAGACAACGGAGCAATTAACAAAGTAATATTAAAAGCAGCAATTAAAAAAGCCAAGCAGTGCGGCCTTCCCTTGGTGTTTAGAGATTACTCACTCACTCACCTCATAGAAGATGACCCGGATTTCTCAGATTTTAGTACTGAGGAGGTTAATCTTGGGCTAAACTCAGTAAACTCTACAGGTGAATTCGAATACAGTGATTTGTTTGGAGGTAGACTAAAATCAGGTGAGGAGCCAAAAGGTGTTCATCCGCTCCACATATTATACTTTAGTAAACCAGATGATCAAAGTTAATCTATACAATCAAGCCAGCTCTTCGGGTAGGGGAGTGGGTTTTTATGCAGAGCTTTTAGGAAAAGCTTTAGAAGAAACAGGGCAAGTAAACCTCACCACCGACAATCCAGACATAGTCCACTACCCCTTCTTTGATCTTTTTTATCCCACCCTTCCTCTCAAAAAAGACAAACCCACCATCGTCACCATCCACGATCTCACTCCGCTTGTTTTCCCAGAGCTTTATCCAAAAGGTGTAAAAGGCAACATCTCCCTTCTTCGCCAGTGGTTATCCCTCCAAAATGTCGCAGCGATTATCACCGACTCGGAAAACTCCAAAAAAGATATTGTGAAGTACTTCAGAATATCACCCCAAAAAATCCATGTCACCCTGCTGTCTGTAGATCCAGCGTATGCCAAAGCACCATCATCAAAAGAAATCGCCCTTGTCAAAGACAAATTCAATTTACCCGATAAATTCATCCTGACTGTAGCCGGTGGCCCTAACCCAAATAAAAACCTTCCCAAGCTTGCAGAAGCCACCAAGAATCTAGGTATTCCTCTAGTAATTACCGGTAGGGGCATGCTTCAAGAAGTTAGCGAGCCAGTGCACCCAGAGCTAAAAGACTTACCCATTCTCAAAAAATACCCTCACATAATCTTCCCCGGTTTTGTCGCCACCCCAGATTTAAATTGTATGTATCGTTTGGCCACTGCCTACTGCCAGCCATCTCTTTACGAAGGTTTTGGTATGCCAGTTTTGGAAGCCATGTTTGCCAAATGTTTGGTAGTTAGCTCAAACTCCTCCAGTTTGCCAGAGATTTACTCACCCAGCACCATCAACTTCAAGCCAGAGAACCAAGTCGAGATGGAAGCAGCACTAGATAGAGCTATTCACGTATCAGCCTCTGAAAAAGCCAGGCTAATAAAAGAAGCTGAAGCCAAAGCCGAGCAGTTCACCTGGGAGCGTACCGCCAGCGCCACCATCGAAGTTTACAAGCGCAGTCTAAAGTAATTACTTGGTCAGTAGTTTGAGCTTCAATTTCTCACTGCATCTATACTCTCCAACTTCTTTTGACTTTCCGAATAGAGTCAGTTCATTAAAGGCAGTTTGCCCATGATAGTAATTTGAGTCCTCCAAGATGACAGACATCAGCTTCGCCTGATCCGGTTGGGTATCGATATTTCTTACCTGGCAGCCATTCTTCTTGAGTAAATATCTATATTCATATCCAGTATGGAAATTATGCTTACTCGACTGTACCGACACATACATAGGCTCTTTCTCTCTTTCGCAAATTCTCTGAAAGCAATCCTCAATTTTATCCACCTGCATCTCTGCAGCAACAAAGTACTTAGTTGTAGTCAAAGGGCTTACCCAAATTAACCCCACAAAGGCAAATACTAGTCTGTACCTCCAGGATTCAGTTCCAACAAAGCACGCAATCACTGCTACCACTCCCAAAATATAATGACTGTGAATAGCCATCTTTGAGGCCATCATCAGCACCACCCCAACCAAAAAAGTGAAATAGCACAAATATCTAAATGTTTTTTTATCACGAGCTCTAATCACTACCAATGCAATCGCAACGAATAATATCATTCTCAACACGTTAAATATTTGGTTGTCATACATCACCACAAAATCCAAAAACCTATCGAAATTTTGCAACAAGGTAAATTGTTTTGTGCCTAGCCATCCACCATTTAATATGGATTTTGTAATTAAAAAGCCATGACGTATTTCAAACACCAGGGTGGGTAAATTAAACCAAATCATAAAAGCCACAAATGATGTCAAAGGTTTTACGGTGAGTTTCCTAAAAAATACAAATAGATAAATAATCATCGCTCCCGGGAATACCACAATCGGAAAATGCAGCGACACCGCCAAACCTGAAAATAACCCAAATGCCAGAAGCCTCGTTCTTGTCTGTTTTTGAATATATAAATAAAGAGACACCAAAGAGCCTATCAAAAGTGGCGGTCCAAAAGAAGGATTCCACACGCTTCTCGATTGCTCCACTATTAGCGGATATACAAAAAGCATCCCAAAGCTAAACATCCAAACCGTAAGTAGCTTATCTTTCCTCAAGATCCACAATCCCATCCAAAAAAACATTAGCCAAAATACCGCCAAGGTAATATTTGGGCTAAACACACTTCCACCGCTGACAAGAAATGCCGGATACAGAATATAAAAATAATAAGCACTTTGGTTAAGGGGCATGGCACTCGTTTGTGGGCCAAGAAGTGGAGGTTTGCCGCTATCTCTCCAGTCAGCAAGCACCATCATATCTCTTCCTGGGTCTCCGCCAAAAACGAAAGAATTGCTTAAGTTGAAAAATCTCAAATACAAAAACAAAACCGACAAAACCAATCCCACAATCACTACCCAATATCTTTTTAAAAAAGAAATCATAGCTAATTGTAACCTGCTCTAGTGTAGACTAATAATGTGAAGCGAATTTACCATGCTTTATCTAGTCGTACAGCCATTTCCACAGCCATTTATTATGCAGTGAGCTTCGGTCTTAATGTCCTTCGCTATCTTTTCCACCTCATCCTTATGCGCTTTCTTTCTCCAGGGGAGTATGGTGAATTCCTATCGTATTTATCTCTCACATATCTAATTGGCATCCCCACCGGCACTCTAGGCAACATAGTTACAAAATATGTTTCAGAATTCAGAGGCAAATCAGACCTCACCTCGATAAATCAATTTTTCTACTTCATCCTAAAATCTGTTTTCCCCATTACTACCATTCTCGCTCTTCTCATGGTCGTTTTTTCCCAGCACTTGGCCACTTTTTTCAAAGCCAGCCCGCTTGCCTTTATGGTACTAGGAGTTAGTCTTTTTATCTCCATCTTCTCCACCCTTATCAGCTCATATCTTGTTGCTTTTCAAAGATTTATCTTTCAGTCCTTTGTCGGTCTCTTGTCAGTCATCCTAAACATGATTCTGGCGGTAGTTTTCATCAATCTCCATCTATCTGCTACTGGTGCTGTCCTTGCCCAGCTCGTCACCGGCATAATTACCACCTTGATTATCTTCTTCGCCATCAAGCCATCAATCATTCCCCAGGATAAATCCACCAAAAAGTTCAGCCTCAATCTCTTCGAATTCACCGGCTTCAGCTTTATCTTTTCACTTGGCACTATGTCGCTTCTCTCTACCGATGTTTTGGTAGTAAGAGCCTTAGTAGACCAGCACATTTCTGGAGTCTATTCATCTCTTTCTATTCTAGGCAGAATGATTCTTTTCGGCCTCCTTCCCATCTCTGCTCTCATTCTCCCACTGGCCACACATAGATTTTCAGCCACAGGTGATGCCTCCAAAATATTCGGCAAGCTTTTACTTGCCATGTTCACTCTAGGCATGATTGGAGTGTCCATTTTTGGTCTATTTCCCGAGCTTATCGTCGGTCTACTTTCAGGTCAAGCGTATCTCTCTGCCGCCTCATTCTTGCCCCCATTTGCCCTTTCCATGTTTTTCTTTGCCCTATCGCAGTTCCTTCTAAGCTACAGCATGGCCACAAACAGATCGAGCTCAAATTACCTTCTACTAATAGCCACTCTTGCCCAGCCAATGATTATCTTCACACTAAAACACTCACTTGCAGGCATAATCTACGGACAGCTAGTGCTTCACGTGATGCTCCTTCTTGCCTTGTCGATATTTCTGATTCTCAAGAGGCCTTTGAAGGTCAGCTGATGTAAAATATTAGCTATATGAATATGAAGAAGTTGTTGGCAGCTCTATTTATTGTCGCCATTCTCGCCGTTGCTGCAGTCATAATTTTCCGCCAAAAAATTTCTCCTTCAAAAAATTCCCAAAACTCATCAAAAATTCTTGTCACTTCTACCATCTACCCCTTAAGTCAGCTGGCTACACACACAGGGGGAGACCTAATAACCTCCAAAACAATTGTTCCATCCGGCGTAGAGCCTCACGACTTCGATCCCAAGCCTCAAGATCTTGTGGATGTATTTGAATCAAAGGTATTCATCCATTCAGGCACTGCACTTGAACCTTGGGTAGAAAAAATCAGGGCTGATCTTGAGTCCAGAGGTGTAGTCATGGTTGATGCATCAAAGGGCTTGAACCTAATTAAAGGTAATGATGGAGTCGATCCTCATTACTGGCTAGATCCTGTATTGTTTCAGCAGAGTGCCATCACCGTCCGCAACGCACTTTTGGCAGCAGACCCCTCACGTTCATCTGACTACAAACTAAACTCCGACAAGTTCATCGCTAAGCTTATCGAGCTCGACAATGCTTACAAAAAAAAGCTTTTCAGCTGCAACCAAGACACAGTCGTTGTTTCCCATAATGTCCTTGCCTATCTAGCCAATCGCTACAAATTCAAAGTCAGATCAATCACCGGACTCTCACCCAACGAAGAAGCCACTTCACAATCGATTGCTGATACAGTCGAGCTGCTAAAAACCAACAATATCCGCTTTGTATTAGCCGAGTCTCTCATGCCCTCAAAATATGCCGACACCCTTGCCAAGGAAGCCGCAGTAAAAACCTTACTCTTTAATCCTCTAGAGGGACTTACCAAGGAAGAGGTCCAGCAAAACGCCGATTATTTTTCCGTTCAGTATTTCAATATCAACACTTTAGCCACAGCCCTAGAATGTCTGAAGTCTTAGTCTGTCTAAAAGACATCCATTTTGCCTACAACAGAGAGCTAGTTCTCGAGGATATCGACCTGCACATCGAAAGAGGTAGTTATCTTGGGCTTTTAGGTCCAAATGGCTCTGGTAAATCCACACTTTTAAAGATAATTCTAGGCTTAATTAAGCCTCAAAAAGGAGAAGTTGAGCTCTTCGGCCAGCCACAAAACAAATTCAAAGATCACTTTAAAATTGGTTACGTTCCCCAAAAAGCTACCCAAATTCAATCGCAATTTCCTATAAGTGTCGAAGAGGTCATCAGCCTTACTGCTGTATCCAAAAAGGCAGCGCATCAAGCTCTCACCAAAGTAGGTATGTACTCACACCGCACACGCCTCATCACCGAGCTTAGTGGGGGAGAACAGCAGCGTGTTTTTATTGCCAAAGCACTGGCCGCGAGCCCTGAAATACTCCTCCTGGATGAGCCCACAGTTGGCATCGACAATGAATCTCAAAAAGACTTTTATAGTCTCCTTCGCGAGCTCAATAAAGAAGGTCTCACCATTGTCATCGTTTCCCACGACACCGAAGATATCATCAAAGAGGTATCGAGAGTGGTTTGTGTTAATCGCCGCCTAGTCTGCCATGTTTCTCCCAAGGAATTCATAGAAGGTCATTTCCAGGATGAGCTGTACGGCGACGATAGGAAAAAAATTATTCATCATCACAGTCATGCTTGATATTTTTAATTATTCTTTTATGGTTCGAGCCTTTGCAGCTGGGCTTGTTATCGGCACTATTGCTCCACTAATAGGCACCTTTTTAGTAGCTCGTCGCTTTTCCCTAATTGCCGACACTCTCGGTCATGTTTCCCTTGCTGGTATTGCTCTTGGTCTCCTCCTTCACGTAAATCCCATTATCACCGCTATGATGGCTTCTATTCTGATAGCACTAGTAGTCGACAAAATTCGCCAAAACAAAATCGTTTCTGGAGAGTCAGCTTTAGCTATGTTGTTATCTGGTGGCTTGGCTTTGGCAATAGTTCTGGTAGGCTTAGCGAGAGGCTTTAATGTCGATCTTTTCTCCTACCTCTTTGGCTCAATTACCACCATCAGGTCAGAAGATCTAATGATTATTTTGCCGGTTGGAATTGCAGTAGCTATCACGATCCTGGTTTTTTACAAGCAGCTCCTCTACATCTCCTTCGACGAAGATGGGGCTAGAGTATCTGGTGTAAATGTAAATGCCCTAAACATGATGCTCATGATTCTTACCGCCATCACCGTTTCCCTTTCTATCAGAATTATCGGCTCACTCTTGATTGGTGCGCTCCTAGTGATTCCAGTCACTTCCGCATCTCAAATTTCCAGGAACTTCAAACAATCAATAATTCTGTCCATAATATTTAGTCTTGTTTCCGTAACCATAGGCTTATTCATTAGCTTCTATGCTAATCTTCCTGCCGGCGGTACAGTTGTACTAATCTCTTTAGTCATCTTCATTTTTTCTTATTTGTTCAGAATACTGAAGTTGGCATAATAGCCCTATAGATTATGCTATAATTCACACACCAATTAGGTGTACTTTTCCATATCCAAGGAGGATTCAGCTATGTATGGCATGAGCATGCTCGTTACACATCCCAAAATTACCATTGAGCTAATACCTTTCAAGAAAGAATTTTTGCCCACCCTTGTGGCAGGTTTTTCTTCCATGCGTGTCCACATGCACACCAACCAAACCTTTGCCCAGGTGCTGGAAAATGAGCAGGAGTGGTACGATCGCACCCGCAAGGATGGAGACATTGTCTCCTGGGCTATCCGTATCCCCGGGGCAGAAATGCCGATCGGGGTTACTGCCCTCCACGACATCAAGGCCATCGATGGTTCCTGTAAATCAGGCATCATCATCTGGGATCAAGCTTGGTGGGGGAAAGGCGTGGCAAGTGCCGCCCATCTGGGACGCACCCTCTTTGCTGCCGACACCCTCAACCGCTGTCTTATCCGCACCAGCGTTCGCAGTGACAACGCCGCTTCCAGGAAAGCCCTAGAGCGCGTCGGCTACTACGTTTGGGGCACTGAGCCGATGAGTGGCTTCCGTCAGGGCAAGTACATCTCTACCGACCATCTGCTCTGGCTTCATCCAGATCGTCGCGATCTCTTTTACGCACGCGGCGTCTACCCTCCGCAGGTTATCGACACTGCCCTCTACAGGGCCAAAACCGCACTTGATCAAGCGCGAACTGTAGTCGCCTTTCCGTAATCACTCTGGCTGGGGAAACCCAGCCATTTTTGCATATCATCCCATAGTGTGATATAGTAGCGGTGAATCGCCAAACCTCTCAAGTTTTGTATAAGGACGGTTAAGATGAACTTTAAGAACTCCAACAGGTGGCAGCAGTACTCTGCCGAAGCCTCGAGCTTAAGCTCCTATACCCGTGGCATTCTCGAGTTCGCTGAGCGCTGGGCCAATCTCATTGAAGTTGCCATGGCTCATGGCGACGCTCTCGAAGATGTCGCGCTCAAGCTTGCCGATCAGGCCAATGAAGATGGCATCACTGCCAATCAGTTTGATGCGGCAGTTGAAATCCTGGTTGAGTGCTGGACTTACGGCGACAAGTTACTTGTCTGGAACAACAGCCGGATTCAGCTCCACGGAGAAGCTGCCAAAGCAAACGCTGAAGGCGCCCTTCTGCGTGAGTCTTCCCTTATTCGGGAGTAATTCGAGACCAGACCAGCCCCCTCAAGAGGGGGCTTTTTTATTGACATATAGGTATATTCAGTGATACACTCCCTCTTTGTCACAAGTACTTTCACACCCCAATCTCTCCCCAAGGAGCTCAAATGGTTCGAAAAATCGCTGTCTTTTTCTTAAGCCTTAAATACGGCCAGGCAAGGGCAAATGCGATCTACACCCTCCGCAGCTTTATCAACCACGGCCTTCCCCACATGTTGGGCCTCACTGGCCTGAAATCACTCACCAATATCGGCACAGCAGAATATTATTGTGCCAAAACCACCCTTGGTGAAGTCCTTCCTCCATTAAGGCAGGCTCTCTCCCATCTTGAGACTTTTCAGTCTCCGGTGAAAGACTTTATCATCAAACAAGGAGAGCAGGCTAGCCTCAAAGCAAGCCAAAGCAGCCGGAAACTATCTCAAGCCATCTCCCAGGCTATTGCGGCCTCAATCTCCTCACTCTGATCCCCCTCACCAGGGGGATTTTTTATGCCTAAATCATTTGACAAAACCTATAGCATATGGTAAATTACCCACATCCTTCTGCACTTTCACAAAGGAGTTGCCATGCTCACCAAGCTTTTCTTGCGTATTTTGGCTTCTCGATATGCCAAAACCTATTCTTTGACCGATACAGAAAGGGAAGCAGTCTTTGTGATGCTTTCTCACTTAAGTCGTGTCAAAAAGTTGATGGGCATTAGCCCTATCGCGATGCTCCTCAACCCAGAAGTCACCCAAGCCCTGGCCTCGTGGTATGAGACCTACACGAATCTCTGTGTACTTACTGTGCTCGGTGTCTCTTTAGACAACAGCTATGAAACCTGGGCGAAAGCTCGAGATATGCTGCTGGACAAGATCAAAAACACCCTTGGTAAAGACGACAATTTTCCCCAGGTTTACGAAGATCTCACCCGCACCTGCACTGAAATCAATCATCTACTCGGAATCTAATCTCAACCCAGGAGGCACACATGCTCAACTCTCTTTTCCGCTGGTTTACCATTCGCTATACCGCAATGAGGCTTGGCACAGACCTGAAGATGGCCGAAGCCAGCTACATCCTCGGTGAAATGATGGCCAAGCTCCGCCCGATGATGGACATCACCCGTGAGCACATGTTCGACGATCCGGCCGATTTCTTCCTCAACACCGAGCTTCATGCCAGCCTGCGCCGCATTCTCCTTCACCTGCTTGCGGTCATGATCTATACCAAGGACCGCGGTATGTGGCAGCGCCACTCCGGCGAGGTTCTCGAGTCTTTCAAGACCGCCCTCACCGACTTCTGGCCCGAAGCCTATACCTATGTGGAGAAGACTTTCGCCGAAGTCAGCGAGCTGCTGAAGTAATCACCATCCCCCTCACCCGAGGGGGATTTTTTTATGCCTATTAAGTTGACAAAATAGCCCTATAGTAGTAAAATAACAACACTTTGTACATTCACTAATCACTTAAGTCACTTCTTCTCATCCAGCCCAAGGAGCCGGACATGAACAACTATGCTTTCGCCAGTCGCGAGTCATTTCAGGCTATCATCGATTTCATGAAGGCCAAGGGTTTTGAGTTTCTGGCTTGGGTTACAATCAGCCACAAAATGGCTGCTTACCATGTGTCACACAAGGCAGCTCAATCCTCAAACCTTTTCTTTCACCTTCCTGGAAAGACCTTCATCCTTCGGTTGACTCTTACCGAGTGCTTCGATGGTGAAAAAGGAATTTTCAGCAAAGAGATCCAGCCCGGAGTCTGGTACAGCGCTCACTGGAGCGGAGAATTCTGGATGGAATACAGCTGGAAGCGGTTCTGGGGTGATCTGTTCGACCAGGCCATCAAGGATAAAGGCTTGCTTGGTTTTGAGTCAGACGAGATTCACACCCCTAGCTACCACAGCTTTTTCCCTGAAAAGGACGGATTCATCTATCATGGGAACGAGGATTTCTTTCAGGACTATCGCAGCACCTCCTTCGATATCTTCAAAGCTCTGGAAGCGATCTTCAGCCTGGTAAATACCTTCAGCCCCTACATGTACACCAAGTTCAAGGAGCTCCAGGTCACTGGCTTTCCCCCTCACTACACCTTCCCTGGCTGTGAGCCCACCTTCTGGGAAAAGTTCCCCTTCGGGCGGCTTCGTGCCAAGGTCCAGGGTGAGATCTGGGGAAGTGATTTCAAGCGTAAGTAACCGATTAAATAAATGCGGTGTCCCACGGACACCGCTTTTTTTATACCTATATATCTATAAATTTGATAAGCTCTGGTGCCGATGCGATAATATCAAAATCCACAAAGCACACTAACAAGGAGGCGCGAATGCTACTCGATCACACTAAAAGATCGGTAATTTTGTTATTAGTAGCTGGGTTCTTCATGCTTTTAGGCATAGAAGTTGTCGGAGTCATCTTTTTTTTGGCAGGCATCCTAAACTACTGCATTTTCTCTGTTTATCCATTCTTCAAAGAAGTTAGATATGCTGGCGAAGAAGAGGGGTATCTCTCCCAATTTGAGGAAATACAGCAGGAAAATATATATTTTCTGATTACAGGCGACACCTACCGAAGACAGATTCATAAAATTGACTTCCCCTTTTACTCCAGAGAAGACATGGGGCTGCCGGTACTTGAGCCAATTCAAAACATCATTCTTTTCTTTGATATTCCCCATGTGCAGAAATTCACCCATCTTGGTACGATTCACATCTTCAATCCCACCGAACTCCCACCAGGAGAAATTTCCATATACTTAGAAAATCTGCTGGGGAAGGGTAATGTGCTGCTTGTTTATCAGCCCAATATTCTCACTGGAGAAAAGATCCTGTTCAACGTTCGTCTCTTTCGCGCCCATCCAAATCAGCTTTAATTTCAGCCCTCCGTAAGGAGGGTTTTGTTTTATCAATCAGACTTGAAAAAACCTATAACATGTGATAGAATATCCTCACTTTCGTTCGTCCTTCGCACATTAAGGAGATTATCGATGAAACTGTACACTCTGATCACCCTCGCATTAGTTGCCGCGGCGTTTGCTTTGCTGGGCAATGGAAGCTACGGCTGGGCAGCGCTCACCATCATCCTGGCTTTTGCCTCGATCACCCTCGGCCGCTTCCTCGAATCCTACGCTCGCTACACCGCCTGGCGCCGCTCCGTCGAGATCCTCTTCAGCTTCAATCACTACAGCGAATCTTTGGGCATGAAGGTCTATGGCCACGCCAAAACCGGCAAGGTCAGTGAAATCTTCATCCCCGGCTGGGTATTCGGCAAAGACCAATCCGACAATCCCTACCCGGACTTGAAGATGAAGCCTGGACGTGCCACCGGCATCATCCAGCTTTATCACGGAAACATCCTGGTCTTCGACCCGATCACCATGAAGAGCTCGCCAGAAGCCGAACAGCTCAAGCGCTTGATCAAGCAGTACCGCGCCCTTCTGGTCTTCATCCCCCACAATCTGGAGCAGGGGAGTGGTTTAAACCTCAAGGACTGCTTCATCATGGAAGCGGGTGTACACCAGATTCCCCTGAGGCTCTTCCAGCCCATCCGCCAGTAATCTTCCCGACCGATTTCCCCAAGCCAATGGCTTGGGGTTTTTTATGCTTGATATTTCATGCAAAATATCTTATAATACGCGCAACCTCATTTGTTCTTAAGGAGTGTGCACCTTGACTCAAATCTACAAAGCCAAAACCAAAGACGGTGATCATCTCTACCTCTCCCGTATCTACGCCTCTCTTTTCCAGCTACTCCCCACTGATGGGGAACTGGTGATTGAGATCGAAGGCAATCAGGAGATCATCAACCTCGTCCACTTCATCAAAGGTCAAAACTTCGAGCTTGCAGGCTTCCTCCCGGGTACATCAGGCACCAATGACCTGCGTATCAATCGTGCCAATGACTACGATTTTTCGGTAAACGGCCTACCCCTCTCCCGTGCCTTCGCCCTGAAAGTTGTCATCTATGTCCCCAAAGGACTTCAGGTGCACTTTCAAGAAGGTTGCCTTGGACCCATTACCGGGAACGGGCTTGTAGACAATAGCTTGTACTTCGAGCTGACCCAGAGCGGTGATTTCTCTGCCGACAGGCTTTTCAACTGTGGCCTTCATCGCAGCTCAATGTCCCTGGTGCAGATCGGACTGGCAGTAAACTTCACCCTGGGCAACTTCTCTCCCTACGGCCGCGTGGAAATAGGCTATGCCAAAGGCAATCTCAATCTGGTCAGCACCTCTGAAGGTGAGATAGACATCGACGAGATGGTCGGCGACATCCTCACTGTCACTAGCCGTGGCAGCGCCTACATTCACATCTTCGCAGGGAATGTCCAGCGCCTCTCTCTCGAAGGCAGTGGCTTCACCAAAGCAAGGTTCGACTTCGGCGGCACATCCGCCAAAGCCCGTATCTACAGGTTCCCTGGCGAAGTCCGTCTCGGCAAAACTCAGGTGCTCGACACCGATCACAGCCCGAGCCGTATCTTCCAAGTCTATTCCTAAAGCTCAATACCGCCCCTTCATCGGGGCGGTTTTTTTGTAGACAATTCATAATATATAACTTATAATATACATACTTAGTCCTTTCCAATTATCGGAGGCAAAATGAAAAAGCACTTCCATACTGGCCGTCGTCCAGGCCTTGAGCTTCATCTCCGCCATCTCAACGCAAGAGTCCGTTTGGTTCAAGCAGATCTAAATGATCCAGTTTCAGTTAGTATCGAGGGGCCACGTGATCTTTTGCAAATTATTTCATTTGATGAGCATGATGACGTGGTCATCCTTGACTCTGGAGCTCCAATCCCCAGTACGGATTTACCTTCTATCACGATCAACTTGGCTATGCACATCTTCAGTGCGCTAATTGTCGAACCCGGTTTCGTTGGCGAAATTGACATTGCTGATTTGGAGAGAGTGGGCATCATTGTAATGTCAAGTGATTGTAAGATTACTGCCAACTCCCTGAAAAAGCTCTCCTTTGTGATCACCGGTAAATCGACCATTAAGGTCAAGTCTGCTACTGGCGTCCACGGTTATGGCACAGACGACGCACAGATTCTGATCGAGCATGCGGACTTTGTCACCGATATTGGTGGCGAGGGCCGCGTCAAGGCTTCAGTCAGTTATCAATAAAAAGCACCGCCCCTAAGGGGGCGGTTTTTTTGTCTTATTTGCCCTATTTAAGTTAGAGACTTATAATACACACAACCTAACTATTATCTTTGTACTTTTATATCTCTGTCGTAAATCACATTCACAGGAGTAACTACATGGCCGTAATTCATCGCTTTCAATTACCTAAAAAAGTCGTATTAAGGTGGGCAAATTAGCCTCAATTATTCACCTTTCCCAAGCTGAAACCGGTGATGACACAGTAATTAAGATTGAAGGTGAGCCGTCACTGGTCGACCAAGTTGGTTTCAATTGTGATGGAACTACACTCAGCATTGTCTCAACTGCGCAGATTTTTCAAGCTCGCTTTTTCAATCGGCTTAAAATCCAAATATTTCTTCCTCAAGAGATGACCTTCTTTACCGAACCAAATTTCATTGGTCACGTTTATACAAGAAAAATCACCAACACCTCCCTAATGATTCAACATCCAGGGAACTTTATTGCGGGCGACCTATCTGAACTTGCTGCTTTGTTTGATTTCAACTCTCACGCCATCGTCGGCAGCGCCTATGAAGTTTTCTTTATGGCCAGCGGTCATTCTTCACTCAAGGTAGATAGAGCAGACTCCAGTACGATGCTAACAAATCACAGCGATGGAAAAGTAGAGGTAAATTTCAACCGCTAATTCCACAAACTACTTAGCTTGACAATTGCCCTATAAGAAATATATAATACACACCAGCAACTTAAAAAAACCAGATTCACATCGAAGAAAAGGAGCCCCAACTTGAGGATCTTAAACTTCGCCATGGACAATACCTACGAGGCACCCGTAGAAGATCTCGGCAAGTACCGGGATCAATTCGAAGCCCATGCCCAAAAGCTCGGACCCAAGTTCTGGCCCCGAGCCAAAAAACTCGCCGGTTTCATGCTCCCCGCAGGTCACGATCGGCTCTTCCGCACCACCCACTGCGAAGCCGAAATCTCCCGCTACACCGGTGGCAAATTCTGCAACGACCTGGTCGCCATCCGTGTGTGTCCCGTAGAAGTCGATGAAAGTATCGACTCCGCCAGTTGGCCAGAAGTTACCTTCTGGTTCCCCAAACCCCAGCGCTGGAGCGACCCGGCACCCGAGTTCCACATCTGGTGCGTCGAGGGTGACCCCGAGTTGGCCTTAAAGCTCGCCGAGCAATTCGTGACCGAATTCCACGAGCTCCGCCAGGTCTCCATCGCCGACCCCGAAAAATTCATCTAACCAACTTCCGGCATGTGATCTCCTCCGTGTTCCCCCCTCATTTCTAGAGGGGGGATTTTTTTGAATTTTCCCTTTGAATGGGATAAAATAACGCCAACTTTCGCTCATTTACAAAAGGAGGCAATATGCACCCAACTATTGTCAAAATAGGTCCAAAGCATCCATACTATCCACTATCTGGTATCTGTGGTGTCTGTGGACAGCCATGGAGTCATAATACCGACAGTCAGGTAGCCATAGAGAGCTTTGCGTTGGAGCACACTCCAATCCCCGGGCTTCAGCTCAAAGATGTCATTACCAAACTTCAAGCCAGCTTCTTAGATGGCAAAACAGTAGTAAGTAGCTTCAAAGTCACCAACTACCGTTATCGCAACACAAGCTACGATCCTCACCTTACAGACTACGATATCTGGGAAGAGATAGACCCGATTGGTGAGCGCAGCGTGTCTTTACAAAGCTACACCGAAGCAGATGACTTTCTCCGAGTCATTCTCGCTTATTACTATCACCTCAGCTGCGCCGACAAAGCAAAATACATGGTTGGAATACAAGCAGACGACTCCTTTAGTCAAAACTACATTCGTCGCAATCCCAACTCCGGCCTGTTTGAGTATGTTCGTGAGCGCCATGAAGCTCCTTACACAGAAAGCGGTGGCCATTTCGACTCAATCGATGTCTATACACCAGATCCAATTAGCCAAATAGGAATCGAACTGCTCTTCAGAGGTATTGTGGGTACTGAAGAGGTAATTCATCGGGGTAAATTTTCCCTCTATCATCTCCATGACTACCTCCAGATTGGAGCTCCCTGGGATCCAGATGAGGCAGTTGCATCAGGGCGAGATGAATACTCCCTCGAAAGATTTCTTAGCCTAAAGATCACCTTTGTCGCTGGGAAAATCGTCAATATCTATCTGATGGACTAAGCTATAGAGCAAACCATACCTCGTCAATCACGAGGTATTTTTTTGCTAAAATATCTCTCTGATCGTTTCCTTACCCACATCACCCCAGGAGGCGTTATGCACTTTTATATCTTCGATACATACAATCGCCACTTCCCAGGTTCCGGCAATTGCCAAGTCTGTGGCCAACCTTGGAGTTCCGAAACCGATAAAAAGATAGCAGTACAAATCTTCCAGATTGACCTCATCCCAGAACCAGGGCAGGTAATTAAGGACGTGGTAGAAGCCCTCCGCAGCCATTACCTCGGAGGCACTACCATTCTCGCTTCATTCCGAGTCACCAACTCAAACTATCGCGACCTTCGCTATCATCCCGATCTGGCCGAATCCGATCATTGGGAGACCATCGATCCTGTAGGTTTCCGCGATGTCACCTTAAATGATCAATTAATTGAAGGCGACCTACTTACCGTTTCTCTTCATCAATATTTTCACCCCGCATGTGCTTCCAAGGCGGAGTATCTTGCCTCCGGGTCAAAAGAAGATCGACAAACGCGCCTATTTATCCGCCGCAATCCAGACACGGGGCTCATGGAAATCGTCAAGGAAACCCAAGAGTCGCCCCATCCTCAAACCGGTAGCTTCTTCAATTACACTACCGTCTATGTCTTCAATCCTCATCACTCAAACAATCTTGAAGATCTTTTCCGCCGGGTAATAACCTCCGAGTCACTTGATCTTGTGGGCGATGTCCAAGTGCGGCTGCTACACTCATACCGCCAGGCAGGCGGTAGCCGAAACGACACCAATACCGTTACCTCTGGCTTTCAGGAGGTATCCTATGAATCAAACGGCAGCCTCCGCCTTACTTTCTCTGAAGGCAAGCTAATAGATGTAAATTTTACCCATGCCTAATACCCATACCCCTGTTCGCAGGGGTATTTTTTTGCTTTCTAATACCTATAGCTATAAAATATACCCCACTATCTTGTCCTTTGATTTACCAATAGGAGGTGCTATGTCGCTAAAGATTCACCGCCTTGAAGATACACGCCATTGCGAAGACGCTCCTTGTTCAGGCGTCTGTGCCCAGTGCAACCAGCCTTGGGATCTAACCCGGGATGGCCTTGTCCTCTACGAGACTTTCATTTTACGCAATGTTCCGCTCCACGCGGGACAAACAGTATCCTCTGCTGTAGCAGCAGTCAGTGCTCATTTCTTGAATGGCCGCCACTCGGTCCTAAAGTTCATGGTCACCAACCTAGCCGAGGTCTGTCTGGTAAAAGACCCTGTCCTCGCCGACCTTGATATCCACATCACTCTCAATCCCCAAGGGGTGAGAGAAGTGACCGCCGAAAGCCAGGTCGAAGACGGAGACCACCTCACTATCCAGCTCATTGCTTTCTATCATCTTGGCTGCAAAGACACCATCACCTACTTCGAAAGCTCCGGCCCAGAATCCCAAGAATGGCGCTACCTTCTCCGCCGAGATCCGAGCACTGAATTAATTCAGATCGTCGCGGAAAAACATGCTCGGCCATATCTTGAAGCTGGCGGTCACTTCGACTCGTACTACATCATCGAGTTTGATCTTGAGAGCCAGCCACAGCTCGAAGCACTCTTCTCCACAGCCATAAATACCAAGAGCTTCACCCTCTCCGGCCATGCCAAGGTCCACACCTTCCTCGACTACCAGCTTGTAGGCGAGCCTTGGGAATCAGGTGACCCGGCTTGCCTTGGCCACAAAGTTGAGAACATTGAAGCAGACATCATCTGCCATCTCCAGTTCACCTGGGGCAAACTTGCCTCAGTCGACTGGGAAAAAGCCTAAAAGTAAATCACACACCCCTATCATTAGGGGTGTTTTTTTATATTCAAGCATTGCAAGCTCTTATCTATCTCCAATATCTACCTTATCTATCTACATATTGATATACTCACTTCAGAATGGCCAAAAAAAAGGTCACGCTTACTTTGCCGCCGCACGACCCCGAGCTCCTCTCGGTAATTGTTCCTGCCTACAACTGCAAAACCATCAATCGCGATCTAGGATCCATAAAACTCCATCTTGATTTGATCAATCGTCCTTATGAGCTCATCTGCGTAGTAGATGGTCTAAAAAGCGAAAAAGATCCTACCAGAGAATTGGCAAAATCTATGTCAGGCCCCAGCGTCAAAGTCTATTTCTACCAGGAAAACAAAGGTAAAGGCTATGCCATACGATATGGTATGGCTAGGGCCAAAGGGGGGACAATTGCCTTCATAGACGCCGGATCAGATCTAAACGTCAAGGGACTAAGCTTAGCTTTAGAGCACATGAAATGGTACGACGCCGATATCATTGTTGGTAGCAAGCGCCACAAAGCAAGCAAGGTCAGCTATCCATGGCAAAGAAAAATACTTTCCTTTATTGTTCAAAAATCTACTAGACTAATGTTTGGATTAAATGTCTCCGACACCCAAACAGGGCTAAAAGTTTTCAAAAGACAAGTTCTAGTAAAAGTCCTTCCTCGTCTCCTAGTTAAGCGCTGGGCTTTTGATCTGGAAATCCTAGCAGTAGCCAGCCGCCTAGGCTTCACCAAAATCTACGAATCACCAATCGAACTAAACTACAACTTTGCCAGTAATGTTGGCTGGCAATCAGTCCAAAATTTTGCCACCGACTATCTCGCCATCATCTACAGAACATATATTCTCCGTTATTATGACAACGGCACCGATCTTTGGGATGGTGACAAGAATCTAAAACTCCGATATGCCTAAATCATTTGTTCCTCTTGTCTCTATTGTGGTCATTGACTACAAAAAAGAAAATCCTTACTTAATTGAGTGTTTGGAGGCAATAGAGAAGCAAACATACAAAAACTTTGAAATCATCCTTGAATCTGATCACCCCTTAAATCTAAAGTTTGAGAATCTTAAAATTATCGACTATCAGGGTAAATATAAGTCACCTGCTTTCAAAAGAGATCATGGCGCGCAAATCGCAAAAGGAGATCGGAAGAGCACACGTCTGAACTCCAGTCACATTCAGAAATCTCGTATGCCGTCTTCTGCTTGAAAAGGG
>CAIQPO010000082.1 GCA_903873735.1 Candidatus Collierbacteria bacterium
CCCTACTCATCAGTTCGTCCTGTTTTACCAAAAGCAAAGACAAAAGCAACAAAATCACCATCAACATCTTGATCATTACACCCACTATCAGACTCAATCCTCCTTCTATTGTTATCCCTGGAAATATTTCCATATATTTTTCTAAAAATTATCTAATTCTTCCCTGATATTCTTCCAACTCCTCCTGCTCCATTAGTTCAGAGATTATCCTTACAACCTTATCAGGATTTGTTATTTGATCAAAGGTAAATGGTGATGCTTCTCCATTTTGAGCAAAAACTTCATCAGATCTTTGCTCTGATGCGGTCTGAATTACCACATCTCCAAAATTAAAGAAGGAAGACAATATTCCCTTTTGTGAATAATTAACATCTTCAATCTTTCTAATCTGTGTCACATTTATGTTTTTATACATCAAACCAAAGAAGTCGATATCAATTATCCTTTCATCAGTCACTATGTAGACGTTGTAAAACCATAAAATAAAGTTCTGAATTACATAAAAAGATAATCCTGTATACCAAAGAATCAACAAGCCAAAATATGTGTTTGCCCCAAGCTCTCCTATCAAAGGAAACTCACTCCAAAATAGCGGCACAAAAAACAGCAAACAAGACATAAACATCCATCCCAAATTAGTTACAAAATGTCTTCTTCCAAGCAGTATTATCTTCTCATTGTCATTTTGTGATTCAAACTTAGCCTTTTCCGGTGCGATAACCATAGACCCCCAAAAGCTATTAAATCTTCCACTCTTTTTCAAACTTTCCACCTCATGCAGCAGACCCGAATCTTTTTTCTTTTCCTCCACCTCTTTGTTAAATATTTCTGGCATACCTAATTGTACCAAAGCTAGCCTATTTATTCTCAATGTTAAACAAACCACTCTTTAGAGAAATTCTTCCTGGAGCTCTCAAATTAAATGTCTTCTTAAAGTCTGCTCCAGATATCTCCACCGCCCCCTTATCAGTGTCCAGTCGGACAATAGAGGTGTATCCACCCTCTGAGTAAGTTACCGTTACCTTTGTTACCTTACCATAGCCTCCTCCTTTCTCTTCAGCCTTATTCTTAAGGTCTGCCAGTGAATACGGATTCCCTCCCCAACAACTTCCCAAAGGCGAAACCCTATCGTCACTTCCACTCTTAATCACCACCCAAGCATTCACGATATCCGCCATCTCTTCCCCAGTAAGCCAAGGATGGCTCCTCCCACAGCTATCTCCAGACGTCCCTTTGTACCATCCCTTATAAAACCAAGGACTTCCACCCACTTTTTCGTAAGCTTGGCTCGTCCAACCACCCCTACCACTTGGAGTATCCCAAAGAGAAGGGGTAGTGTGACCAGAATAACTATCTCTATACGATTCCTGATAACCTCCAGAAGTTGATGCATACCAAGACTTAAATGGTTTCCCGTTCGCCCAAAGTACCCAACCTCGAGTAGCGTTTACCGCCTCTTCCCATTTTCCTCCTTTGTTTGCATTTTTATACACCTGGCAATCTTGTGTCGTGCAAATTGCCCCACCTCGTCCTTCATCAGTCCAAGCCAGTGCATAAGATCTAGCTGCCACTGCTTGTGCTTTAAGAGCCTCAAAGCCACCATTATCTCCCCAGGAGCCAGGCATTTCATAAATTCGCTTCACATAAGTTTCAATATCCATTGATCCATAGCCAGACACTTTAATTACCTTGGAGCTCGAATAATCCTTCTTAATCTCCACTCCTCCATAGTAAGCTCTTAAAATATCTTCCACATTCTGTCCACTCTTAGCTCTTCCATAAGCTCCATACTGGCTCATCCCCTTAAAGTGTGGTGCCCCAAAAGAAAAGGCCGCAAAAGCAGGTGAAAATCCAGGATTGTAATCTGGTCTGCTATTTGGATCATCAGCCAAAGGTACATCACCCACAGAAGTAGAGAAATTCCCTTGCTTTTCTGCCAAAATAGCCTGCTGTCGTGCAGATAGTTGAGCAATTTTACTTGTCAGATCGGTCTGAAACGACTTTGCTTTCTTCACTTCTCCTTGAAAAAAGGAGTTTTGTTTGTCTAGTTCTGTCTGTAGTTTTACTAATCTTTGTTTTTCAATCTCCAAACTCTTCTTGTCCTGTTCCAGCCTCCCAATTTCGGACACCAAGTTTACTATCAACTGCTTATCTCTATCGCTACTCTCTTGCCTATAAACCAATTCTCTCCTTGACTCACCTAAATTCTGATATCTCAACAATTCTACCCACAATGGTTCTGCTCTAAGTTTCTTATACATCTCCCTTGTCTTCACCGACAATATTGTGTACGAAGCGGTTACTTTCTCGCTTCTTGTCCTCACATCTACCTCTAGCTGCTTAGTCTTTTTAATAGCATTGTCAATTTGTGTCTGAATCGTCTTTATCTTCGCCGACAGCTTTGAAATCTCAGCTTCCAAGGGCTTTGTTGCTGATCTACTCATCTCCAATGACTTTGTTAAATCATCAATCTGCTTCTGAATACAGTCAGTATTATTTCCACAGTCCTCTTCTGCCCACACCCCAGCCGACAGCCCAAAAGCTATCCCCAAACTAATAATTAAAGCCAAAAACCACCATTTACCCCATCTCATCACTATCTAGTTTACCCTAATCCAGGGTTGGTCATCTCCTACCTATCATGATAAAATTAATGTGTCTCATGAAGATAATCAAATTATTAACCAGAGCATCAATTCTTTTTGCTCTAATACTTACACTATCCAACCCAGTTTACGCTGGTACTGAAGAAGCGTATTGTGTTAGTGGCAACCCAGCATCTGGTGTCAAAACAGCCATTGGCTGTGTACCGGTAGACTTTTTTGGTACTGGTCCATCAGGAAATAGTTTTGTTGGAGCTCTAATCAGGGTTTCAATTGGTTTAGGCAGTGGATTTGCCCTCATTATGATGCTTTACGGTACTTTCACCATAATCTCTTCTGCTGGTAGTCCAGACAAGCTCAAGCTTGGTCAAGAAATTATCACTTCTGCAGTCATGGGTCTTATCTTTATTGTCCTATCTACTGTTTTGATGAACTTCATCGGTATTAATATTCTTGGATTACCAGGACTAAACTAACAAAAATGTTAAAACTCCTTGCTTCATCTACTTCTATTCCAGATGTCGGAATTTCACAACAGTACAACCCTGCTACTAAGTTTGACATCTCAAAACTATCAGTCTCCTACCTTATCACTGGAGGTGGTTTCAACATCATCACTTTCATTTTCTCAATTATTGGCTTCGTCTTTCTCTTCAATATCATTATGTCAGGCTGGGATTATCTCACAAGCAACGGCGACCCAAAAAAGATTAGTTCTGCCACCTCTAGGTTCCTCAATGGGTTTATGGGTCTTGTCATCGTTTTCTTTGCCTTTATCATCGTTAATATCTTCACCAAGATGATAGGACTTGATAAACTCATCTAAATTAAGATATCAAAGTTATGGATTCCCAAATCAAACATGTCGCGATTATTATGGATGGTAATCGTAGATGGGCTAGGCAAAAAGGCCTAGACCCTATCAAAGGTCACGAATATGCTGCCAACAATGCCATCGAGCCAATCATAGAAAGATGTGTCGATCTCAAAATTCCCTATGTTACCTTCTGGGCTTTTTCCACCGAAAACTGGAAAAGAGATGAGCAAGAGCTAAAAGGGCTTTTCAATATCTTTAGATTTGCCCTGGGTACTCTTGCTTTCAAATTCATCAAACGAGGAGCAAAACTTAGAATCCTTGGCGATATAAATAGATTCCCTTCAGATATTGCCCAAAAAGTTACTGAAATGATTAGCAACAGTTCTAAAAATTCAGCTATCACCGTTACCTTTGCCTTAAACTATGGCGGTAGAGATGAAATCTTAAGAGCAGTCAAAAAAATCGTCGATGAAAAAATTCCCTCTTCTGAAATAAACGAAAAAGTCTTCTCAGATCATCTAGATACTGCCGGGATACCCGATCCAGACTTCATTATCCGCACCGGTGGAGATCAGCGTCTTTCAGGCTATCTTCCTTGGCAATCAGTTTACTCCGAGTTTTTCTTCACTCCTATACTGTTCCCCGACTTCACTCCGGAGGAATTTCAAAAGGCTATTGATAGTTTCCTCCTCCGGGATAGGCGATTCGGTGGCAACAGCACCATAAACACTAAATAAAATTTTCTCAATTGCTTCGTCATTAAAACCCTTTGCAGATAGTCTTGCTTCCACCTCTTCAATTCCACCATTGAGCGGTATCTCTCCTCCCGGATAGCGCAAAAACAATGGCTCGTGGTTATCATCCACTACCGTTTCAGTTCTAAAGCCTTTGGTTGAAGGAGACAATCTCCAAAATCTTGGTATTTCCATAAAACCTCATACTAAACACCAAAAACTCTCAAAAACTCTCAACCATTCTCTACAAATCCCTCTCCACCATATATTGAGCAATTCCCTCCAAGTAATCCAAAGACTCAGCATCCAAACCCAAAGATCTCATCTTATTAGCTACATTAACTGCCTTAATCGCAAACGACCGAGCCAATTCCACTGAATATTTATAAGAACCACCCTCGGAAATATTTTTTTTCACTTCATCAATTTCTTGTCTACTAGCTTTAGTATTTCCCCATACTCTCCTGAATTTATCAATCTCCATCGCACTTGATTTAGCCAAAACCACCACTGCCAATAGAGTTACCTTCCCTTGTAATAAATCCGAATCTGAAGACTTTCCGGTCTTTTCTTCATCTCCAAATACTCCCAAAACATCATCCTGCAATTGAAATGCCACACCTCCAAACTCGGAATATTCCTTCAGTTTCCCGATAATCTCCTCACCCAACTCACCCAATATCGCACCGATGACCAATGGATTTTCATATGTATAAATAGCCGTCTTTGCTCTATGTAGACACAACACATTTTCTTCAGTCAGTTGTTTTAGCTTTGGCAAACTCACATCAAATGCCTGACCGTATGCAGTGTTGGTAATCCCCCTCAGCAGTTGTACCATCGCCTTATTTGTCAGCCTATCATCAAATCCACATCTAGCGAGCATCTCATAACCCAAACATAGCACAGCATCTCCAATATTAACTGCCATCGCTTCACCATAGTGTTTATCACCCTCAGACCAAAACTCGTGTGTAGTGGGTTTTCCTCTTCTAAGTTTATCCTCATCCATAAAATCATCATGCATCAACAAAGCTGTATGAACTATTTCTACCGCCATCGCCGCTCTCCACACCCTTTCATCAGCTTTTTTACCAGAAAGTTCATACCCAGCAATTACAAGCGACCCTCTTAGTCTTTTACCAGATCTTAGATTATGCTCTCTCGCATGCACCAACATCCTATTTACCAACTCCTTTTGAGCCTCATTAAAACCAAAGTTAAGTTCAATTTCCTCCTGCCAATAAATATCCAGTCTCCTATCCATCTCCACCACTAAAGCCTCCAACCTCATCTTTGCTCTTTGTGCCAGTATACTTGTACTCATCACCTTGATTTTACTGTAAAATACTATTAATGTTAGCTTTAGAGCCAATTACTAATATTTACAAACCTGCAGAGAAGCTAGGCACTAATGTTACTGTCGCAGGCTTTCTTTCACCAATACTCGTAAACATCATTACCTTCACCGGAGTCTTTGCTTTCTTCGTCATTTTATTTGCCGGTTTTCAATACATTACTTCAGGTGGAGACAAGGGTAAAGTAGCTCAGGCACAAAACACCCTAAACTATGCCATAATAGGCATAGTTGTAGTCGCAGCTGCCTTTCTAATTACCAACATCGTCAGTGCTGTTACAGGCTTCAACTTTTTAAAACCAAACTAATCTATGATTAACCCTCTAGAAATAATCATCAAATCAGCTCACGCAGTTGACGACCCCATTGGCACTCTTACTCTTCCCTCAGGTCTACCACAAGACATAACCAAAACCGGAGATTTTATCTCAGGCATTGTTAGATTCATCTTTATCATTGCTGGTCTTTTTACCCTCTGGCAATTCCTTACCGGTGGTTTAGGTATGATCACTGGCGGAGCCGATAAGGGAAAGCTCACCGAAGCTCAGCATAAAATCCAAATGGCTATCACCGGTCTCGCCATTATGGCAGGATCCTTCATCATTATCGCCTTAGCCAGTCAACTACTCTTCGGCAACTTTATGGCCATTCTCGCTCCCGAATTACAATCAGTACAATAATTTATGATTAGCATAGTTAAATCAGCCTACGCAGCCAGCACTACCAAGCTAGGAGACATCAAGGGCACAGGCGTATTTGGAGATATTACCAGTGCCAACATAAGAGAAAATCTGGGGAAATTTATCAGTAATTTAATTACCACCATCACTGTGATTGGTGGACTGGCTTTTGTCATCTACTTCATCCTTGGTTCTATCAAATGGATTACCGCTGGAGGAGACAAGGGTAAAATGCAAGAAGCTCAAACTCAAATGACCCAGGCCGCCATCGGTCTAATTGCCATGACCGCCGCCTACTCAATCATCGGCATTGTTGGAGGAGTCTTAGGTATTAATATTCTTAATCCCTTTAAAACTTTATTCCCCACACTATGATAAAAATAATTTCCCAAGTCCTGGCAGCAGACAACGAAATTGTTAACAACGCTCTAGACAAAGCTGTCCCTAGAGAAGCAGGAGCTGGCCTAGCTTTCTATATCGCCAATCTCTGGCGCACTATCGTTACCGTCGGCGGCATACTCTTCTTAATCTACCTCATCTGGGGTGGTGTGGAATGGATGATCGGCGGAGGAGACAAAGCCAGAGTAGAAAATGCTCAACATAAGATCTCCAACGCTGTCATCGGTTTGGGCGTTCTAGTCGCTTCTTACGCTATCACTCTCTTCATACAAGGTGTCTTCAAGATAAACCTTCTTAAGCCAGTATTTCCAAATTACATCACACCATAACTATATGATGAACTTAATTATCCCCTTAGTGCACGCAGCTTCTGGCACCACTGAAGTAGATATCGAAACTCCAGCTACTGCCGGAAACTTTTTTGGCTTTACTTGTATAGGTAACTTCGTCAGCAACATCGTCAGCATGGCTTTTATCATTTCAGGTATAGCTTTTTTCCTTATTCTCGTCTGGGGAGGTATTGATTGGCTCACATCAGGCGGTGATAAAGCCAAGGTAGAGGGAGCTTCGAAAAGAATTACCAGTGCTCTTATTGGTCTTGCCATAGTTGCTGCCTCATTCGCAATCTACAAACTCGTTCTAGATTTCTTTGGAATTGACCTTAGTAAAATCTGTACCACCACTCCTGTCGGACCATAAATTTACCCCTAGTTGACAACTAGGCATAAAGTAGCAATAATTTGCTTAAAGTCTTAATAATTATTAAAAAATAAACAAAAAATATGTCCTTGATTCCACAAGCCCTCGCTGAAGGCACCCTCGGTATCCCCCAACCATCAGGAATGCAGATCACTGATATCGGCAAACTGATCTCATCCGTTATTTCCCTCGCCTTTATTCTCGCAGGTGTTCTCACCTTTGCCTTCCTCGTCTGGGGAGGTATTGATTGGCTCACATCAGGTGGTGACAAAACCAAAACTGAATCAGCTAGAAACAGAATCACCGCTGCACTCGTTGGTCTTGCCATAGTTGCAGCCTCATACGCCATTATGAGACTCATCTCCTACTTCTTTGGTGTTAATGTCTTGGATGCTGGCACTCAGCTTCCAAAACCCTACTAAGGATCAAATAATAGTAAACACAAAGCGGCCACCAGGCCGCTTTTGTTTGTTAGGTATCTTCAGTTATAATCAATTTATGGCCATATCATTCATAAGAGCTGCCTATGCAGCTGCTCCAGACGTTTTTTCTCAAGCTCAAGGCTGTCAGGCCGAAGGAGCTGTAACCATAAAGGGCATCGTTTGTCTGCTAAAAAGAGTCATAAGTTTTGCCCCTCCCCTAATTGCCCTTGTCGCTGCATTTGTAATAGTTTTTGCCGGGTTTAAACTCATTACCGCTGGCGCTGATCCCAAAGCTTATGCCTCAGCTTGGTCCACACTCACTTGGGCAGTAATAGGTATCATCCTTATGTCAGTCATTTGGATAGTTCTTGTTCTCATCGAACGCCTAACAGGTGCTCCAGTCACTCAATTCGGTATCCCCAATTTGTAATTTAAGTGAAACATCTTGCTTTACTCCTAGCCATACTGTTCACCACAGCCCTTCTTTCGGCAAGATCCGTTTATTCAGCCACACCCACCCCCACCCCTAGTCTTTGTAACGCTGATTCAGTTCCTGAGTGCCAAGGCAAAGCCAGTGGTGAATTTTGTGGTTCAGGTGAAAGCCAAGGTACATGCAAATATTCATATACTTATCTCCCCACACCATATCCCAGCGGTTTTGTTCCTACCGAGGACTGTGTGTGTGACTTCACTCTTTCTCCTACACCCACCCCTACCCCCACCGAATCTCCTACACCCACTCCCACCTCTACTGGCACCCCCAGTCCCACTCCCAGTTACCCCACCCCATCAAATACACCCACCCCCACTCCCACTCCTCCTCAATATGCAGAAAACGGCAAAAAATGCGGTGGTGGAAAAAGCATTTATCCTCCAAACTCCGACTGTTATAGTTCCCCCAAACTATTCCAACCCAACATGGAAGACTACCCCCTTTCATGTATTCCAGAGCCCCAAATTACCTATTCCAAAGATTATATTGGTGGCACCCCACCAACATCAGTATTAGTTGACGTACTTACTAATCTTGCTGAAGCCCGCTTAGGTGGTTTTGGACCAGATGCACCTTCAATCTCCTCTCAAAACCCAGACATGCTTGCTCAAAATTATCTTTACAGTGGATTATTCGACAAACCAAACTTTACCAGAGACTACACCCCCAGAGAAGCATACAGAGCTTACTGGCGCCTGCTCTCCCAAAGAGATCAAGCCAATCTAAAGTCCATTGCCCTAAACAAAATCCATAAAGGAGAATATAAAAATACTAAATACAAATTTATCGACAAGAATGGCAAAACCTGGGACACCGATGCCAAAGATCTCTACAACAAACTCAATATCCAATTCTCCATTGTCCAATTCATACCACCAATAATCGAAAGAAATTGTCTCGTCCAGCTCCCTGTCTGTCAGTATCATACTAGAGCCTATTTAGATTTACCAAATTTCTTGGCTGATGGAGACCTAAAATCAAAATACGACGCTTTCATTCCTTTCGATTGGGATGACTTAAGAGCCTACATTGTTTCCAAGAAAGGGGATGTATCCAAAGAAAGCATTCCTTATCTAAACGCTATTCTCAACGGTCTTGAAGGTGAATACGGGATTACTCCAGTCTTTTCCCCGTCATGGATGTACAAACCCCAAGCAAAATTTAGTGCCACCGACTACGAACCACCAGTTATAAAAAAGGCAGCAAAAGTAGGTGAGGGTATGGGCATGTGTTCACCACCACCCAAATCAAGCAACCTCCAAGCACCAAAAACCTGGCCAAACGATCCTTCTGCTGTCACTCAGCAGGTATTAATTACCAACCTCCAGGTAACATCAGATACCACAGAAGAACCCATGTCCCCCACAGACACCTGCCCAGATGGTGAAATTGTTATAAAGGGTGGATACAACTACTGCAGCACCACCACTCATCATGTTACCGGCTCTGGTGTAGGTACAGCCCTTGGAGTTTTGAATAACCCGAAAGTTAAATCCATCACCAAATCAGTAGTAGGAGAAGAGGGAGCAGAAAAACAAGGTTTTGTCAGTATGATGACTCCAAACTTCGCCAAACTTCCAGAAAAAGCCATGATCGACGCTCCTACCAGCAATCACACTACCACCACCGACGGTGCTTCAGTAAGCAATCCCAGCAATCCCATTTACAGAGAAAACAATCTAGCTCAAGACGCTATGCATGAGCTACAAAACTGTTGGGCTATGCCCTCTCACATGCAAACCTCACCCAAATGTGCCCCATTCCTAAACTCTGCTACCACCAGTGGCGATATTAATTGTCGACAAAATCTACCACCACAATCTGATAAATGTGTTTTTCCCAAAGAAGTTGTTCATGATGTTGCCAAACGCTGGCTAGGAAACAGAGGGCACGACTTTGTTATGGAGTGTTATGACGATGTTATAGCCACCGCCAAAGAGAATGGTATTGATCCGGCTTTTGCTATGTGGATCTGGGTACATGAAAGTGGTGCCTCCAATTATTCTGCTTTTCCATATAAAATCCAGGACTTTGGTGTCAATGATAAAAGCATAGAAAATGATTTTACAGCCCAAATTACCAGATTTATGCCTCTTGCCAAAAACTACCCCTATGGTTTCCCTTGGTGTTTTAACAATGGCTACCCCAAATTCCTAAACTTCCTTCAGATTTACTACAAAGGTGCCACTTACGGAGGTCCTTGTATTCCCACCACAGATGGAGCCTATGCTTACTACAATGAAATCCTAGTTTCTTGGAACTGGGTATCACCCTGTCCCATGAGTACCAGCTATTATCCCACCCGCTGACAGCACTACTCATATCTAGTATAATTTTCTTAAATCTATGTCTCGAAAATTCATCATCGCTCTACTTGCAATCACCCTAACTTCGGCTCTGGCTTTTATTGCTCCCAGAATCTCTCAAGCAGGTATACTAGGAGACGCACTTATTGATGGCATAGTCGAACTTACCTTCCCTGGAGAAAACAAATCACCAGTGAGAGCCCTTAGAGAATACTGCCAAAAACGACAAGGTGACCAAATGAATCTTGAAACTTGGTTTTCAGGTAAGTGTCCCACCCCCGAACAAGAAGCTGCCCTTGAATATCACGATCGTTTTCTTGGTTTAGGCGATCAAGCAGGTTTTGCCGATATGGTCAGACTTGATTTTGTGGAAATGATTATTGGCTATCAAAACAAAGACTACAAAGACCAAATCAAGGATGCTCTCAAGTCTGTCACCGAAGCCCCTCAAGATCCAAAAGAAGCAATCAAATATGCACTTACTAAACCATCAAGCTCTCCACTAGAAACCATCAATAAAGGCATAATGGCTATGTTCCTTCTCAAGCCAGTGGGCTCCACAGACTATATTGCCTATGTCACCAGAAACCTAGCCAATAAAAGAATTATCCCTCAAACTTACGCCGCCTACACAGGTCCAGGTATTGGCTTTGAATCATTCACTGGACTTCTAGGTATTTGGAAAGCTTTCAGGAATGTCGCCTATATGGTCTTTATTGTTGTTTTTGTCCTCTATGGCTTCATGATGATCTTCAGAGTCAAGATTGATCCAAAGACTGTCACTTCTTTTGAAATGGCCCTTCCCAAGCTTATTGTTACCCTCCTTCTTATTACCTTTTCGTATGCCATTGTTGGATTTTTAGTCGATTTAATGTATGTCAGCTTGAATCTAATTGCTAGCATTCTAGGTACTGCAGGATTAATCAAGGCTCCGGTTTACTACAACAATATATCAGCTGTTAGTGGTAACCAAGGACTTGTGCTCTCATTCCTGATGAATCTATTATTCTCCCTCTTTGCTTCATCTCAAATAATGATTGTGCTTTTTGGCACTTTCCCTGCAGGCTGGGGTGTAATCTCTGGAATAATATCTGCACTGTTTGGATTTATCTTCTGGATCTTCATAGTTATTGCTCTAGTCTTTATTTATGGACAACTGTTTTTCAACCTTCTTAAAGCTTATCTATCAATCATAATTAGTCTAATTTTTGCGCCCCTAATACTCCTACAAAATGTGCTCCCGGGTAGAGATTCGTTTGGTGAATGGGTTAGAGGCATCACCGCCAATCTCATGGCTTTCCCCGCTACCTTCTTTTTCCTCTGCCTTTCAGCTATCCTAATGTTCCAACCACTTGCCTATTTTACCGACCAAGTTGGTGGTGGTGGTGCGTCCCTCAATCTTTGGCACATCGCAAATCTTTCAGGATCAAGCTTTGAAATGGGTGGTTGGCCAATCATTTATCCAAACTGGGCAGGCACTGGTGTCACTAGCAGTGTGGCCGTAATGGCATTTATTGGCCTAGGTCTTCTTTTAATGGCCAATAAATACGTCAAAATGGTTCAAGATGCCTTCAAGGTTAAACCATTCCCATATGGATCTGGTATCAACGAAGCCATGGGTATGGGCATTAAATACGCTGGAAAAGGCGTTGAGGCTTATAGTAAGTACAGAAAAAATAATCCTGCACCCACACCTACTCCCACTAGCACTGGTACAACAGGAACAGGTACTACCGGTGGCGGTTCCGGCGTATAAATATCTACACAATAAGTATTCAACTATAAATTTCCTCTTGCATCCAGGGATCCAATCCCTTCCACAACAATAAGGCTAATTAACTCCGCAAACACGCATTTACCAACAACATGTACTCTAAGATTACCCTTGACTAGTAAGTTCGCGGATAATTTCACCTACAGTTTTCATTGCACTACCTACAAATTCTATCTTTTCAGTCGTATTCGATAATGTAATTGGGTACATAGCCAGTAATCTTTTTGCAGCTTCAGGAGAAATTAAAGCAGATGTCTGAAACTTTACCACTGCTTCCCTAATCTTGGTATAAGATGGTTGGGATCCGCCAGCATGCCATTCTAATAAGTCTAATACCCTTGCTTCTGCCATTCTGTTTCTAGCAGCCCCTCTATTTACATAAAATTGAGCACCCCATTTCGACACTAAAAAGTCTGCTACCCCCGCTGACTTTGCCATATTACCAAGCATGATAGTTTCCTGCAGTTTCGTTTCTTGCATATATCCAAGGTCCGTTAGCCAGTCTTTAAACTTCCCTTTTTTGAGAGGAGATCTAGATTCAACAAATCTTGGATGGCTAGCAGTTCCAATATTCTCACGTCCGACACTACGTGACGAACCAACAAATCTAACTCCAAGTAACATATCTTCAGACAATCTTGCATATTTTTTACTGGTAGGTGTAAAGTAATCTCTTCTAACAGGATCTGCAATTTTCGCTTTTTTTGCAGTAGCCAAGTTTCTATTCAAAGTCTCATCAGTATCTTTATAACTATATGCTCTCTCCGGATCAATTACGACTAATTCACCAGGATTAGCAATCTCCTCCCAAAATGAAGTCATTCCGGAATCAACATGCCAATAAGATACTGGATGATTCTTTCCCATAAAAATTCTCCTAGTATGAATTAGCTCTGAAACTATAGCCGAACCGCCACCCACATTATCATGTTTTTTATAGCCATCTCCCCAACCCATAGCAGAATCTATCTCAGACCCATCAGTAAAAGTTCCTCTTGAATCAGCTGCTCTTCTGTTTGGCTTGGCAGAATAAGCGTATCTAGCCTCACCACCAGTAATTCTGTACAAATCCAGCGCTACCATTTGGTACAAGCTATTAGTAGTATTTCCTGACAAGGCACGTACACGATCAGTCATATCATCAGCAGAAACAGGAGTTCTTTGATTTTGGAGCCATGCCTCAGAAGAAAGATTGTCATATTCAACCATGGATTTTGCAGTCATAAATCCATGCTCATTCTCCATGTGAAGCAACGTCTCAAGGTACGACTCAAGTGGAGAAAATTCAGATGTTGCCCAACCTTCAAATTTCTGTAACGTATTAAATCTTTGCATCTCGTCGTGAAGCCAGGATACTGCAGTAAGTTCAGAGGTTAGTTGTTTTTTCAGTTCTGGGCTAGATACCTTACCAATTAAAATTGCCGCAGCATTAAATCTTTCCGCTCCTGGCTGAGCAGCATATGCAAAAGCCGACTGCATATTTCCAGGTTGGGCATATTTCGCCTCAAGCATCGTGTGTACTTGCTTCAACAACTTCCAATCCTCTTCACTATATCTCTCCCTATTCACTCCATTTTCCACCACCACAGAGTCTTCAGCTTGTTCCTCCTTATCGTAGTCTTTACAGAGCGCCCAATGTTTTAATTTCTCAATCAGGGCCTTCCCTTCAGGAGATCCATTAATCTTACCCACCTTTTTAGCCTGAATCAGTTCTCCTAAGATTCCATCAGTCGACTTACCTACTAGATTAATCCTTGCTTTATCTGACAAATCGGATCCACCCATTTCCAGTTTCGATCTTAGTTGAACCGCTTTGCTCTCTTCTCCCCCAATTAAATGTATAAAATAGTTTTCTCTGGTAATTCCGAGCAGTAATGACAGATCTATTCCTGATCTTCTGCCTTTCTCAACTGCCTCTGCTACACTAGCAGCATCAGCAAGTCCTAGCAGACCACCTAAAGCATCATTCCCATCAAGTCTCATAATTCTAAGCAACAATTCTTCTGCTCTTTCTCTACTCAAACCTCCAACCACTTCCTGAAAATCACTCTTACCATCCCAGGCGCCAAAAAGTTTTACTAAATCTCGAGCCACGACCTCATCTTCCAACACTTCATTCCAAGTTTCTCGTTTAGTAGCTTTTTCTGTTGAAGCCGGAGCTTCATCATTTCTTCCCTTAACCTCTGCTGAAGTTCCTCTTTCTCCGCCGCGAAACTCCCAATCTACTCCAATTTCACTTAGCAAAGCCTTAGCTTCCTCTTCAGTCATAGTGGATCCTTTTATTCTTCTTCCACCAAAAACTATAGCTATAGCATCAGCAGCTCTTACTTCATTTCTTTTATACCTTGGGTCAGCACTAACTCCAAGCATCACATCAAGACTCAAATTGTTTTCTTCCAATTTTTTTCTGGCTGCACTTCTCTGAGCTCTTTCTCTTCTAACCTCATCAACAGGTCTAGGTTTATCCCCATATTTATCTGGACTATATTTAGTTGCCATTCTTAAATCATCCACGATTCCCTCATACCAAACACCTCGTTTATCAGTTTCTGGAGCCACTACCACAATATCTGGCTCCACCTTTCTATTTGCAACCTCTGTTTCTGCTCTCTGGAAGATTTCAACTATTCCTTCCCATCTACGAATTCCACCAGCATCTAATGGCAATTCAGCATCAACGCATACCTGTTGTAATTCACCAATAGTCTCCCTAATATCTTCAACAGTAATAGTTTTTGACTTAAGCTGTACTTTCCCATCAGTAAGGGTTAGTGCTGATAGCCTCTCTCTATTTCTTTTTGCCCTATCAGGGTCAGCATCAATAAAATCCACCATCTTCTTCGTGGCTTCACCTTTCAGAGCCTCTAGTCGTGCCTGATCAATTTCAGTCATTTGACAATAAAAATAATCCTATAACTAGCCTCAATTATACCACCTCAAGCTTCACAATCCCATTAAAGCACCTCGAATTGCCCAACAAAAAACGATATACTAAAATCACATACCCATGGCAATTCAACAACATCCACTACCACAGGATATTAGTAGCTACCGCTTTCGCTTAATTGGTGACATGACCATCAAGCAGTTCGGTATGCTTGCTGGTGGCATTATTGGTGCCATTATTATCTATTCCAGCCCTATTCCCTTCTTCTTCAAATATCCCCTTGCCTTTGTTGCTCTAGCTATCGGTATTGGATCAGCTTTTGTTCCGATTCAAGGGAGACCTCTTGATCAATGGATTATTGCCTTCATTAAATCAATCTACTCGCCCACTCAATATGTCTGGCGCCAATCTGCCGACAAAGACGACGCTCAAACATTAATCGTAAAACCAACAACAGTTCAAGAGCAAATCAAAACACAGTATCCAACTCTTCAGGTAAACCAAAACCCACCAGCTCCTTCCGCCCCACCCATAAACCAAGCTGCAGCTCCAGAAACCCCGAAGGAAGAGACTATTTCAACACCCACAACCCCCACCTCTCCAAAAGAAGAAGCTCCTGTGGTTTCAAAAACCAAAACGACACCAATCGAAGAGCCGTCTCAGCCAAACACCACGCCGACACCTCCGCCACAAAGTGATACATCACCATCTCCAGCACCCACTCCCCAGCCACAACCCCAAGCCACTCAAGCAGCTCCCACTACCACCCTACCAATTCCCTTTACCCCCACCACTCCCAATACACTCGTAGGTCTCACTCTCACGCCAGACGGAAAAATTCTTGATAATGTTTTAGTAGAAGTTCTATCTCAAGGGCTCACTATAAGAGCTACCAAAAGCAATCGATTAGGTCAATTCATGTTCGCCCGTCCACTTGAAAACGGTCTTTACCAATTATCAGCTGACAAAGAAGGATTTAAATTCACTGCCTATTCACTCGAACTAAAAGGTGATATCGTTAGACCTCTTAAAATCCAAGCAGAAACTTAACTATGGCCGACAACATCAAAGCTTCAACACAAGAACATCTAGATATTTACACCATCAGAAACCATATAGTGTTCCTAAAAGATGGCTCCTGTGCCCTTGTTATGCGCACTACTGCCATAAACTTCAACCTTCTCTCCGAAGAAGAACAAGATGCCACAATTTATGCCTACGCCGGACTCCTAAACTCTCTTTCCTTCTCGATTCAAATCCTAATTAGATCTCAAAGAAAAAATATCTCTGATTATCTCGACCTACTTGATGTAAGAATTCAAGCCACTCCTTCTCAAAAAGTAAAAGAGCAGCTTCTAGCCTATCGCCAATTTGTCAAATCTCTTGTCAAAGAAAACAGAGTCCTGGAAAAGAAATTCTATGTCATTGTTCCTTTTTCGGCTATAGAGCTTGGTGTTTCATCTTCTACCTTCAACCCTTTAGCCAAATCTCCACAAAAACCGCCTTTTGACCTAGATTACATCGAAGAAAAGGCGTCTATGGCTCTCTATCCTAGAAGAGACCATATTATTCGTCAATTCGCCAGACTCGGTCTAAAAGCTAGCCAGCTCACCACTCCAGAGTTGGTCAACCTCTTTTACTCCATCTACAACCAGTCTTCTGCCGCTACCGCCACCTCCGCCCAAACCAAGGCAATATCAGGACTAGTTTCACAATAATTAGCTTCTTTCCGTTATACTTTAGATATGGCGTTTAATCTTTTTGGCCAGCCATCCGCTCCCGCACAAAACACTACAAGCCCCACCCCGGCTACTCCTTCTGCACCCCAAAATCCACCTACCCCAACAAGCACACCATCACCCTCTGCCAAACACCTTGCCGTAAACACTTCTGTACAAGATATTATTGCTCCTTCAGCCATTGATATTGATTTTTCAAATATCAAAATTGACGATGTTTATATCCGCACTCTCTTTGTTACTGGATATCCAAGGTATGTCTCAGCCAACTGGCTAGCACCACTTGTAAACTTCAACCATTCCCTTGATATTGCTATGTACATCTATCCTTCCGATTCTAAAGACACTCTCGACCAACTTCGTCGTCGTATTGCTGAAATGGAGGCAGAAATCAACACCGATATTGAAAGAGGTAGAATACCTCAAGCCGCCACAGAAGCTGCTCTAGAGGATGCTAAATCACTACAAGAACAGCTTGTAAAAGGTGCCGAACGTTTCTTTCAGTACTCCCTTTATATCTCCATCTCTGCTGAATCCATCAAGGAATTAAACACCATCTCCGCCCAAATTCAATCAATGCTAGCATCACTCCTCATTATTGGCAAAACCGCCACCCTCACCATGGAGGATGCTTTCAAAACCACTCTTCCGTACTGCAAAGACAGACTCATGATTACCAGAAATATGGACACCACTGCCCTCTCCACCACATTTCCTTTTACCTCATCAGAACTTTCAGACAACCAAGGCATTCTTTACGGCGTCAACGCCCACAACGACTCCTTGGTAATTTTCGATCGTTACTCCCTAGAAAACGCCAATATGTTAGTTCTGGCTACTTCTGGTGCAGGTAAATCATATGGTGTTAAGCTAGAAATCCTTAGATCTTTAATGTTTGACACTCAAATCATTATTCTAGATCCTGAAAACGAATATGAAATGATTACCAAAGCGGTTGGTGGAAACTACATCAGTTTTGCCGCCACTTCTCCACATAAAATTAACCCCTTCCAAATAGCCAAACCTCAAGAAAGTTCCGAAGATGAAATGGGCTACAAATATCTTTTCCTCATGTCGCTTCTCAAAATTATGATGGGCGAGATGGCTCCAATGGAAGAAGCTACCATGAACCGAGCCTTGGTTTTGGCCTATCGTCAAAAAGGTATCACCGATGATCCCACCACCCACACCCTCGAAGCCCCGAGAATGGAAGACTTATATCGCGCTCTAATTGGTATGGAAGAGCAAACCAGTAAAGTACTTGCAGCCCGTCTCGAAAGATTTGTCATGGGTTCCACTAAAGGTATTTTTGATCAACAATCAAATGTAAACATCGACGCACCTGTTACTGTTTTCACACTAAGAGACCTAGCCGACGAAATTCGCCCCATTGTCATGTTTATGATTCTCGACTTTGTCTGGACTCAAGTCCGAAAAGACTTAAGAAAGCGCATGCTTATTGTTGATGAGGCTTGGTATTTGATGCGTTATGAAGACTCAGCCAAGATTCTACAAGGATTCGTCAAACGTGCTAGAAAATACTATCTCGGTGTGACAGTCATTTCTCAAAATGTTGATGACTTCCTTTCATCGCCATACGGCAAAGCCATTATTACCAACTCCGCTCTCAAGCTACTACTAAAACAATCCTCTGCTGCCATAAATCAAATTTCAGAAGTCTTTTTCCTATCCCAAGGAGAGCGCCAACATTTACTTGCAGCCAATGTTGGTGAAGGAATCTTCTTTGCTGGCCAAAATCACGTCGCCATTAAAATAATCTCCTCTCCAGACGAACACGCCCTTGCCACCAGTAAACCATCAGAAATCTTGGAAAAAAGACAACAATCACTAGCCACTAAATAGGCATGGATCAAAATGACCAACTTCTCAGTCAACTTCATCTAACACTTAGCTTAATCAGTAGTCAGACTCCTCCAGATAAATTTTCAAAAACTGACAAGGAAACAGCTGGTTGGGCTTCAGGCTACTTTCACAAAGCATTTGAAGATATTCTCACCAACGAAGTTCAAGATTTAATAGACAAGTTAGAAAACCCCACTCAAGCCGACAAAGAACTTGAAAATCTTCTCAAACAACTTAATCAGAAAAGTCATGAAGTAATCGAAGATGCTGGTATTCCACCAGACCTGGAAGCGCTTGTCGCTGAATACGAAAAATTTAGAGAAGAACAGCACAAAAACGATGGTAGTGCTCACTCAGTTGCCAAAGCAGTAGAAAGAGCCAGAGAGGCAATGCTCCTCCGTAAAAAAATAGAGGCTATTAGAAACGCAAGAGCTAGAATCTCCGGTCAGGGTGATAAATTCCTTCAAGCAGAAGAGGAAAAATACACTAAAGCACTCCAAGGTTTAGCAGATCACAAGAATGAGCTTTTACCTCAAGCCAAACAAACCATCACAGTAGCTGTAGGTTCATACATAGACACCTATATCGCCAATAACCCCAATCTATCAGCAGATGACACCGCCAAGTTAAGAGGACTGACAAGTGTTATTGTTGAAAACACCACTTATCTTTCCCTTACAGATGCTGTTGATGTTGCAAATCGCTACGACATGATCGTTGCTATTGAGGTTGCCATGCACACCACAGGAGCCGGCTTCCCTACCCAATCAGGCAAACTCTACCAACAGTTCACTCAAGTTGATAACAGATCTACAGCTCTAGATAGAAATATCTATAATCTAGAACTCCAAGAATCAAATCTTCAATACGCACTTAGAAACGCCAAGAGCAAAAATGAACAACTGGCAATCCTCACACAAATAAGCCAAATCCAATCCCAAATTAATCTATCTCAGTCTGAAAAAACTACTCTTCTTGATCATTTTTATCAGAGTGTTGATAATCAAAAAAATGAAATTGAAGCCTCTCACAAAAAAACTACCGAACAAGTAATCGAGCAAGGTATCGTTGAGGGTCAAAACAATCCTGATCAAAAACCGAATAGAGAATTCCAGGATCAAATGACTGCAGCAAGAAAGTCAATTGTAACAATACAGGATAAACTAATTGAAGCAGGTGTCCAAGGACATTTCCCCGCCATTCAAGACCCCCTTATCACAAAATCAGCTGCACTTGAAGCTGCAATTCGGCATGATGTACCAGGTATCGGATTGCGCCCCCATGCTTCTTTTGAGGGTTCTCAGGCCGCAGTCTTAATCGGTTCACCAAAAACTCAAGATCCCACACTCTCTTCTGAATCAGTTCTCCTTTACAGCAAGGGATTAAACCTAAACTCAGTTAATGAAATTATTGCTTACGCCCAGGCCAACCCGATGTCCGAACTTGGCAAGCTCTACAATAAAAATCCTGAGATCTTCGGACTACTCAAAAATCAAATCGGAAAAATTGAGCGAACTGCTTCACCTCAAGCGATTCTAGAAAGAGTTCTTAGAGAAGCAAAAGAAAGTCCGGAATCAAAAATTGGCAAACTACTTAATGATAAAGTCTTCAATAAAAACGGACAGGCAAAGGATGCAGCAGATGAATACAGCAAGCTAGCGGAAGAATTTGCTGCTCAAGGTAAAAAACTCGGAGTAAAAGATGTTATTCGATATGCTCAAGCTCACCCAGAAACAGCCTTAGGAAAAATTGTAAAAGAGAAAGGTGGCGCCAAACTCATCGCCTCATTTGATAAAAATTGGCAAAGCTTTACCAATAGCTCATTCGCCAGAAAAATCTCCAAACCAATAAAGAGACTTGAAAAATTTGCCAACACCACTTTTCAAAAAGGCGTCAATCTCTATGAAAAATCAATGGGGCTTCTCGGTAAAGCCCAACCAATACTAAATGTAATCTACGATCCACAAGGCGCAATCATGTCTTGGCTGGGTCGTAAAGCTGGGTCATATATCTATGATAGAGTTTTTACCAAATTAGCCAATGAAACCCTCAAAAAAGCTGCTGATTTCCTATTAAAGGAGGGGCTTGAAGGTGCTGTAAAAAAACTTGCCAAGATTGCAGCAGAAAGAGTTGCCAAATTAGCTGCTCAAACTGCTGCCAAAATTGCAGTAAAACTAGGATTAAAAGCTACTATTCAAGCTGTTGCTCAACTTGCCAATGCAATTCCTGGGCTAGGAATAGTTTTAGCTGTTGCTGTGGAATTGGTATGGGCTTTAGGCGAAGCAATCTTCGGTTTCACCAAAAGAAGATTAGACGAGCTTTGGCAAGAGCTTGGTTTTGGAGATGAATTTCATGCCAGAGACCTTGTCTTACCGGTAGTTGCCACTGGTGCTGTAGCTGCAGGCACAGTTGCTACCGCAGCAGGTGCATCAATCGCTGCAAGAAAAGCTAGTAAGTTTATTCTTCCTGCCATTATTTCAGCAGCTATCATCGTCATTATCGCCGCTATTATCACTTTGGCAATTTACCTATCTTTCTTTATAGTCGGGCCAATCATGTCAGGTCTCGCCCAGCTAAGCACATCATCCCAATTAAGTAATACCAATATCTGCGCCGGATATACTCCAACTAATAGCAACACTACCTGCAGGAATTACAGTGGCAGGCAATACTGTTTCCCAGTAAACGATATGGACTACGTAAATTATGTTGCCGCCCATCACGACTACTATGCAAATGATATCTTTAGAAACGGAGATAAGGCTGGACCTCAAGATGATCAACCTCTAACCATAGTCGCCTATGTCAGCGGAACTGTTTCCTGGATCAGTTCCTCAGACTCTCTCGGGGGCTTCTCCTTTATCATAGATGGCGATGACGGTCGCTTCTACTACTACGCTCACAATGCTTGCAACCTCGTCAACAGAGGCCAACATGTCAACGCAGGTGACATTCTTGCTGTCATGGGTTCATCAGGTAACGCTATTACCACTCCCCAACACCTTCATTTCCAAATAGCCAGAGAGGCAGGAAAAATGGTCACCATTCCTGAAAACTATCCTTATTACGTGGCCCCGTGGGTAGATTTCCAAGAAAAATTAGGAATTACTCCCCCCTGGATAGGTAGCAAGGGAAGATAAATGAATAAAATAAAAATAAATACCAACAGTAAAGCATTCGCTATCGCCACTATTAGCACCAGCATTTTATTGCTTTTTATCGTAGCAGTAATCAGTAAAAGAGACCAATCAATTATTTCCAAACCAATAGATGAAGAAGAGAAAAATCTATCAACTTCACCATCTCCTGTTATACCTACAATAGCCACCACCTCTGCTATCCAAACAGAAATTCCCAAAGATCTATCAGGCAACACAAACATCACCGTTTTCGATAATGTTTTTTACAGCATCAACGAGCAAAAACAGTTAGTTCAATATATCCAAGGTCAACCCAAATTAATTTCACTTCCAGGATACTCAGTAATAAGCTTCCAAGCAAAAAACAATATCGTCATCTACGAAACCGGTATCTATTCAGATCCTTCAAATAATTTGTATATTTACGATCAACTCACTGAAAAAACCACCAAAATAAATACCGACAAGCTACGTCCAGTTATTTCATTCGCTATCTCTCCAGACAATCAGAGTGTATTATTTTTATCAAACTACCAAGCAAATAACGCTAGTGCTAACCTAAACGTCTACTCCACCATCACCGGAAATACAGGTTTTATCGCATTTTCCATAAGAGCCAATAAAGTATTCTGGGCAGATAATGATAATTTCATAGTAGCCTACAAGGCAGACCAGACAGAACCAAACTATCATTTCAGCATCTATCCTGTAAACAAAAGACAGTTTATTAATAAAGACACCCCTGGAACTGAAAAATCAGTAAAATCCGGGCATGGATTTTTGTATTACATTAACCCAATAGGCAGAACCCTAAACAAAATTTCACTTACCACATATCAAGAGACAAAGGTTTTAGATAAAACTCAACTCAATACAGAAGTGGTTCCAGATCCCTATACAGAATTTGTCACTTTAATCACTCCAAAAACTGAAGTAGTTGAAATAAGTAAAGTAAACACCGATAAAAACAAAATCACCCAAACAAAGCTCTACAAGCTCAACACCAACGAAAGTTATATTGAACCAGTAATGGTCAATGGAGATATCTACCTAAAGATTCTTGATCTAAATACCAAGTCCTACAAAGTAGTTCTCCCTTAAGATTGAATTCTTACAGGCATCACTACCTGAACCCAGTCCTCGTCACTAGTCCTGAAGACACTGGGCTTAAGTTCACCCTCTGTTTCCCATACAATTTGCTCATCGGTGCAAATAGACAAATAATCCAGTAAATACTGTGCGTTAAAGGCTACAGTTATATCACCACCCTCAATCTCCACTTCTAAATCACTACTGTTTGTCCCCACCTGTGTGCTCTCAGCCGCAATAGTCATTTTCTCTCTATCAACCACCAACTTCACAATATTCGCATTATCTCTAGCAAATAGCTTAGCTCTCTTTACTGAATCAGCAAAATCATCCTTATTAAACGAAAGTCTTGTAGTGTAAGTATTAGGCATAATCTGCTGATATGGAGGAAAATCACCAGCAATCAACCGTGAAGCAACCTCAACGCTACCAATGGAAAATATTACCTGTTGGTCAGCCTTGTTAATATCAATCAGAATCTTCTCCTCCGACAATTCGCTAGCTACTCTAGACACTTCTACTAAAGATTTTGCTGGCAAGATTACCTTTCCTTCAAACTTTTCTCCATCACCTTTAATCCGCATTTTATTCACCCCTAGTCTATACCCATCTGTGGCAGCCATCACCACTTCATCACCCCGAATGTCCCAAAGGATACCAGTCAACACCGGTCTAGTATCATCTTTTGCAGAGGAAATACTTATCTTCTCCACTTTTTCCCTAAACACCCCAGATCCGACACTTAAGTGCGTTTTACTAAATCTAGGAATTGAAGGAAAATCCTCAGACTTCTGCAAAAGCATTTCGCTTTTTGTGTTTTTTGAAATAATCTTAATTTTTTCTCCTTCAACTACCAGATCAACTGGACCAACCGGTAAACTTGAAACTAGTTCTGTAAAGAGCTTTGCCGGTAATACCGCCTCCCCCTCTTCAATCACCTTAGCTCCAAGCTTCACCCAAAAACTAATTTCCAAGTCAGTTGAAACAAGCTCTAGTCCTTCAGAATTAGCTCTAACTAATACTCCAGATAAAATCGGCATTTGAGGTCTAGTGCTCACTCCTTTGTTCACTATTGCCAAAGATCTTTTTAAGTTTTCAACTAAGACTGTTACTTTCATTAAAGCAATTATATATACATTAATTAATATAAATAGTTGTAGTAATAGTGTCTGTGGATATGTGGTAACCGAGCACGGTAAGTGCCTGTTGCTTCTCATTAGGCCAAAGCTTTGGCGCCAGCATCAATCCTTTATTTATAATTCTTCCGGAAAATGTGGCTAGGTAACCTCTTAATAACTCCACTCTTCTGTTGATAATTATCGGGATAACTGTTTTGGTATAAATTCGGTGTTTCATCTTATCTTCGGTTTCTTATGCACTATTATTTTTCTTATCCACAATTAGGTTAGTTATGTGGATATCTATGTGTATAAAGCCTGTTTCACAGCCACAACTCGCCTCCTGATGTTGTTATTGTTCTCTATTTCATCTGCCATCTTTTCAACGGCGTGCATCACAGTGGTATGATCTCTTCCTCCCATAATCTCCCCCACTTTTGCGTATTGCAGCCCCAGTGAATCTCTTAATAAAAACATAGCAATATGTCTCGCTTCAACTAAGTCGGCTTTTCTACTTGATCCAAG
>CAIQPO010000083.1 GCA_903873735.1 Candidatus Collierbacteria bacterium
GCCAAGAATTAGGTCAAACTCGGTTGAAAGCTTGAAATAACCATTTTTGCCTCCTCAAGGCTAGTGTAGATATATCCGTGAATTCCTAAGGTGGCGGCTGATTGGATATTCTCTTCGGAGTCATCGAAGTAGATACATTCATCCCCTCGAAGCTTGTTTTCATTTAGAAGATGTTCGTAGGCTTTGGGGTCGGGTTTGATTAAGCCGGTTTCCCAGGAAAAGTACGATCCAGACACTGACTCAAAGATTTGGGGGAAATGAGAGCGATAATAGGCAGTGCGTTCGGGAAAGTTGTTTGATAAAACGAATATTTGATACCCTTCATTCTTTAAGCTTTGTGAGAAGCTTAGCAAATCCTCATTTAGCGACTCTGCTGTAAACCAGAATTCAAAAAGGTCATCTTGGGAGGTATGTAGCATTTCAAGTAGGGGGTTCCAGACATCTGCTGTGCGAGTTTCAGGAAGTCTGGTTTTTTTGAGAATTTCTTTGAGGACTGGCCAGATATTGTCTGCCGAAATACCGTATTTCTCTGCAAGGCGCTCACTTAATTTGGGGCTTTTGATAAATACTCCATTTAGATCAAATAGGATTGCCTTAATTTTTCTTTCCATTTGATTTATTATATTTCTTTCCAGTAGTAAGTTTGGTTTTTACCTCTCTTATGGCAATTTTGGGCAGGAGATCTGAATTATGAGAAAGATAGTCCTCAACTTCTGACCTGTGGTTCACTATGAGACAGCGAAGTAGCCAAGAAATTGCTTTGGTAATGAGAATATGTTTTTCGGATTTGAGGTTATCGATATTTTGGAAAGCCAGAAAAGCAGCCTCTCTGTCGCTAGACTTGGCAACCACCTTAGTAAGCAATACTAAACTAGCTCTTCGCTTGTGGATATTATTGTCTTGGTTTAGTTTTTGGAGAAATGGCTTCCAGAGGCTCCATCTCTCGAGCACTGCTGGGGCTGGGAAAGCCATTTGACAGAGCGTGTCTACTTCTGCCCACCCATGCACAAACGAAAGACAGTCGTCGAGGATATCTAATTCAATTTTTGAGTGATTTAATTTATCAAATTGAATTATTTTGGCGCCGAGATTGATCTCGTCGTATGTGGCTCCGCGATATAGAGATGAAATTAGCTGGTGGAATTCTTTTAAGCTGAGCTGGTGCTTTTTTAGGAAACTTTTGGCTATCTGTTGGGTGGTTTTTGTGTCAAGGTGATATGAGGGTTAGTCGGTGCCTACATATTTAAGGCCGAAGCCCTCAAAATCAGGGTTCGATTTTCCTGACAACTCCTTAACCTGCTGAAGAATCTCTTGGTGATATTTATTTTGGAGGGACATAGTATTTTTTACCTTTCAGCTTGTCTGGTAAGAGATCGTCTGCTGTATACATTTCGTAGCCAGAGCCATAGCCTAATTTTTTCATCAGTTTGGTGGGAGCATTACGAAGATTTAGTGGGATGGGTAGGTTGCCATGTTGACTTACATCTGCTTGGGCAGATCTTAAGCCGTCGTATGCTGCTCTATTTTTTTTGGAGGTGGCTAGGTAGACAACACCATGAGCAAGGTTGATGGCACATTCGGGATAGCCTATTACCTCGCAAGCACGGAATACTTCATTGGCTACTACAAGAGCGGTGGGCTGCGCCATTCCGATGTCTTCACTGGCAAAAATGACCATGCGCCGTGCTATAAAAAGGGGGTCTTCACCTGAATCTACCATGCGAGCAAGATAGTAGAGGGCAGCATCTGGGTTGCTAGCTCTCATGGACTTGATAAAGGCAGAGATAGTGTTGTAATGCTCCTCTCCCTGCTTATCGAATCTTAGGAATTTAGACTGAAGTGCACTTTTAAAGTTTTCAATGGTTAGACTTTTGTAAAGATTGGCAGTGGACTCAATTAGTGTAATGGCTTGTCTGGCATCTCCATTGGCGAAGTTTGATAGCCATTCTTTGGCATCTGATTTGATTTTTAGGCTTAAGACTTTGGTAGCCCTGTCGATGATTTTATCGATATGGTCTGGATTTAGCTCGCTTAGGACAAAAACTCGACATCTTGATAACAAGGGGGAAATAACTTCAAAGCTGGGGTTTTCGGTGGTGGCACCAATAAGGGTGAGGGCTCCTGACTCAACAAAGGGAAGAAGAAAATCCTGCTGAGCTTTATTAAACCTATGGATTTCGTCAAGGAATAAAACCTTAGGATTGTCGTCTTCAAATTCAAAATTAATAATGTTTCTGATATCTTCTTTGCCAGCAGAAACAGCACTAAGCTCGAAAAAATGAGCATTCATAGCTTCAGCATAGATTCTAGCGATGGTGGTTTTACCCGTACCTGGTGTACCCCAAAGGATAAAGGAGAAAAGAAGTTTGTTTTCAATGGCTAATCTTAAGGGCTTACCCTCACCTACTAAATGCTCTTGACCTACATATTCAGCTAGTTTTTTGGGTCTGATTTTTGATGCTAGAGGCTCTTGTGTCATTTTGTTCGGTTTTTATTAGGGTAATAATAGTGTATGAGAGAGAAAATAAATAGTCAAGATAGGGTAAAATACGGATATGTCGAATAATTTTAAAAGAAGAGATACCTCCTGGCACAAAGTGGGTAAATGGTATGGAGGAATAGTGGGAGAATCTGGCCATTTTTTCCACAAAACTGTGGTCCTGCCTAATACTTTAAAGCTCCTAAAGCTTAAGAGAGATGAAAGATTAGTGGATATTGCTTGTGGTCAGGGTTTTTTGGCGGAAAACATTCCTGATGAAATGGAGTACTTAGGGATTGATTTGGCAAAGAGTCTTATTGATCAGGCTAGAAGGAGAGATAGGAATCCAAAACATAAATATATTGTGGCAGATGCATCAACACCCCTTGAAAGATTAGGTGAGTTTGATAAAGCTACGATAATATTGGCACTTCAAAATATTAAAGACGGCTGGGAGGTAATAAAGAATTGCTCTAAGTTACTAAAAAGCGGTGGAAAACTACTCATTGTGTTGAATCATCCTTGTTTTAGGATACCAAGACAGTCTTCATGGGAAGAGGATAAGCAGAATAAGATGCAATATAGGAGAATTAATCGCTATATGACCGAGCTTGAGGTACCAATTAATATGCATCCTGGAAGAAATGATGGGCCGGTAACCTGGAGCTTCCACCATCCAATTTCTGATTACAGTGCGTATCTTTATGACAATGGCTTTTTGATAGAAAAGATTGAAGAATGGACTTCAAATAAGCAAAGTGAAGGTAAACATGCTAAGTCGGAAAACATGGCAAGAAGCGAATTTCCGATGTTTTTGGCTATGCTCGCAATTAAAAAATAATAGTGGTATAATATAGGATATGTCATTTTATAACCGAGGTGGAGGATTTAATAGAGGTCAAGATTCAAGAAGAAATTCTTTCGGAAGTCGAAGACCAGACAGGGCTGAAATGTTTCATGCTACCTGTGACCAATGCGGCAAAGACTGTGAGGTACCATTCCGTCCGAGTGGTAGCAAACCAGTCTATTGTAGTGAGTGTTTTGAGTCGATGGGAAACAGAAGCTCAAGCAGAGACTCTGTAAGAGTTTATGAAAGAAGAGACAACTTTGGCTCTGACAACAGAAGAAGTTTTGGTGAAAACAGAGGCGAAAGCCAGGGAAATGCTACCAATTACCGAGATGAATTTTTGGCTCTTAATCGCAAGATAGATAGAATTTTAGAAATTCTTTCCGAAAAAGGAAAGAAGGATTCAGCACCAGCTGAAGAAGAAACTCCAAAAGAGAAGATCACCAAGCGAATCAAGAAAGCTATTAAAGAATCAAAAGAATCATAATTTAGTTTTTATGCAAAAAATGGCTGGCTTTGGTCAGCCATTTTTTGTGCTTAAAATGGTAAAATAGGTGTGATTTGATATTGCCGAGTCGTCTAATGGTAGGACGTCTCCCTCTGGAGGAGAATATTCTAGGTTCGAGTCCTAGCTCGGCAACACATATAAGAGATATTTATAGTCGTCTGTATAATTGGCTTCATGACGGGTAAAGAAAATGTTATTGATTTTAATAATCCGAATGGAAGTGTGATTGCTAGTGAAGAGTATGCTGGTCCGATAGCGGCTGGAGAGTGGACAGTGCTTGAAGAGGTGAAGGGAGTTAGGTACAGAACTTGGAAATATGAAGATGTGTCCGATGAGGTGATAGATGGGGCATTAGTTGAGGTTATGCAGGGATGTAGAACTCCTGTTCAGTATGTGGAAACTGACCATGTGTTTGATGAAAATATTCAAAAAGGTAAGTTTTTGTTGTTTCATATTACTGCTGATGGCTTGTCGGTGTATAAATATGACTCTGCGAACGAGGAGGTGAGTTTTTCACTACAGGTGCATAAGGGTGAGGCGATGTGTCTTTATGTGCTTAAAGAAAGTGAAACACCTGGTGAAATAGTTGAGTGCGAGCAGCCAGGTTTTAGTTTGGCAAAGCTAACATCAGTGCCCCAAGGGGCTGAAAAGGTTGGAGATCTGGAAATCCCAACAGAATTCTGGGAGTCAGTTAAGATGCTTGACAGTGGAAATGAAGATGACCTGCCTGTGGATATATTTGACTTAAGTGAAGAGATTTAAATTGCTGATTGTATTAGAATAGTGGTAGTTATTATTGTGAAAAAAATTGATGAGTAAAGAGATGAATAATTGCTGTGAGGAAAAGCCCAAGATGTGCAAAAAGCACAAACATTTTGGACATGGTGGCAGTGGTGACGCAATCTATGGATTTGGAGTAATTGGTGCGATGTTTTATTTCTTACAGGGCGCAGGTACATTGACCGCCATAATCACTGGAATAGTTAAAGCGATATTTTGGCCAGCTTTGGTGGTACTGAAAGTATTGCAGCTTTTGGCAATTTAGCTACTGGCTTTTTTTAGTTTTTCTTTGTTTTTAGATTGGAGATGTCTTCTTGGAGAGTGCGAAGGCGTTTTTCTATGTCGGTGAGAGCCTTGACCATGTCGGTTTCATCTGCATCGTAGTCTACGTAGTCGTCTGAAATCTCTTTGACATCTTCCTGGATATCGTCAACGTCCTCCTCGATTCCTTCCACATCCTCCTGGATATCTTCAACATCTTCCTGAATGTCCTCAATATCTTCTTTGACATTGGCAATGTGGTGGGTGGTGCGATTGACTGACATTTGGATAAATATGGCAAGATATATTGCTTCCAGAGAGACTGCTGTTGTAAGGATTAGGAGAATTTCTTCAGTGTTTACTCCAAAGAATCTAAGGGCAAAGATGCCAATAAAAAGGATAGTGTGAACAACAATTGATTTGGGGGTTCCGATCAAGTAGGTGAGATTTTCGGAGAATTTCTCTAGCTGGTGCATAAAAAAGGAGGGCTAACTGATAAGGGGGTGATTAAGATAAATTATACCTTTATAAAACAAAAAAATCGCCCCTTTGAAGGGGCGAAATGTTTATAACTCGGGCTGGCTGGTTCCGTGCCGCATCTCGTCGATGATAGCCTGAACTTTGTCGTAGTGCTCTTCGAAGAGCTTTAGGAAGTTCAAGCCGTCATCCACCAGCTCTTCAGCTGTTTTGACTGGAATGCTCTTGAATTTAGCTTCAAAGTCGGCTTTGGAAACCGTGATCACCTTTTTATCGGTGCCTTTGAAGCTCTTGAAGACGATCAAGGCGGTGACCATGTCGCTTGCAGAGAGACCAAAGGGGATGGACGTGCCGGTGAGGCCGATCTCGCTAGCAGGAACAGATGTCATCTGGACACGACCCGCTATGGTGTGTTCCTCATCGCTCATAAGCATTTCAGCGCTTAGGAACTCCACATACCAGACCTCCATCAGATCATCCGGTGAGAGCCTGGCTGGGTTTAAAGAATACAACAGCTTTTCAAGCCATTTAGGCATAACTACCTCCGTTTTTCAATGTGTGGTGGTATTATAGGATAGTTTGCCTCAAAAGTCAATTTAGAAGATCAACTCCTCTTCGGGAGGGAGAAATTCTTCACCATTTGAAGGTTGACTTGGTCTTTCGGCTTTTAGCCATTGCACATAGTCACAACCAGTAGCTTTTTTGGCTTCTCTGTCCCAGCCTGAAGTAGAGCATTTTTTCATTCTCTTGCCATTTGAAGTAGTGTAAAGAACAAGGGGTTGGCCACAAGCGGGGCATTTTTCATCTAAATTTTCAGTAGTTCCATTTATCCATTCAACATAGTCACAGCCAGTAGCTTTTTTGGCATCCCTATCCCAACCACCCGCTGAACATTTCTTCATTTTTTTACCGAATCTTGTGACTTGAAGGACCAGAGGCGACCCACATTTGGGGCATTTTTCGTCTAAGGTGGTGGGTTCTACAGGAAGCCATTTCACGAAATCACAACCTTCGGCTTTTTTTGTTTCTTTATTCCATGAGCCAGCGCTGCATCTTTGAAGTTTTCTACCTGTGGGTGTTTCGGAAATTTCACCTAAGGCAGATCCACACTTGGGGCAGACATCACTGTTTTGTTTATCCATCCTTACAGATTATCACCTTGAAGCTTTATTGTCAGCTATTTTTTATCCTCAAAATCTTTTTTTATCTCCTCTATGATGCGATTGGCTTCATGATGAATTTCAGTTTCAATATCAGTGCCGATATGTTGAATTAGGTATTGCATAATTTCTGGATCGTATGGTCTTTCATGAAGCATGTTAAGAAAGGGGATATGTTTTTTTTGATCTAGTTTTTCTAGGATGAGAGCCACAACAGCTTGGTGAATAATGTCGTCTACCAATTGCTTGGCTTTGTTTTTGTGATTATCCGCTTCACCATAACCATCAATTAGTAGATGAATTTCGTGTTTTTTTATTAGGTGGTCGTAAAAAATTATGGCCATATACTTAATAGTTTATTGGACCTAGCGGTATTAAATTGTTTGGATCGTCGACAAACATCATTAGTACCATACCTTTCCTGGGTCCGAGATGAAGATTTAATGACTCCATAACCTCTGGTGAACCACCAAATTGCTTACCTGTCCATTCTGCCGGACCAGCATCTCCCACAACAGCCACTACTGCCTGTCCGTTGGCTGGGTTGATAACTAAAACTTTACGGAATTTGTACCACTCCTTAAGAAAGTTGAAATCTTGATTCCAGTTTTCTAGATAAAGGGTTTGAACAGCAACATAATATTTTTCCCTCATGTAATCTTTGGTGGTAAGTTTTGACGGATCAGAGGAAAAATAACCAAAAGCTCCAAGCCCGGGAGCCATGCCTGCTTCCTGTAGGCTGTCGTGTTGGCTAAGGGAGTCACCGGGAAATCTCTTTAGGTGTTGTTCAAATCCCATGAACCCTAGATGATGGTTAAGCGATTGCCCTTCAAGAAATGCTTTTGCTTTTACTTGAGTGTGCTCATAGACTAAGTTTTCGATTTTTCTGGCACCTAAATCAGTAAGTTTTGTGGGCTGGTGAGGTATGACCTCTTGGAGTTTTGATAAGAGTAGCTGTTTGGTGGTGTAGACATCTTCTCGCTTGGCAATTTCTGTTTGAGGGTTCATGCTTGGTGGCTGAATGGGAGTGGTAAGGAGCGTACCAATCAATCCAGCTCCTGCTAAGAGTCTGGTAGATTTTTGCCTTAAATCGTGAGCAATAAGTTTGGAATGTTTGTAGAATTTTTTTGCAGAAGGATGTTTGACCAGCCTTTTTCTTAAGACTTCTGATCTTTTTTCTAGATTAGCGATTGATTGGGCAAGGCTAGCAGGCATGCTTTTTTAGGTTAGTGATTTTAGTCGGGATATGATCTCGTCTTTTCCGATGATGATCATTGATTCTGTGAGAGGAGGGGTAACTTTTTGACCAGCGACAGCAAGCCTTAAGGTCATAAAGAAATCACTGCGATTGTAGTTTTTTGCTTTAGTTAGTTCATTTAAAGAAGTTTCAATAGAAACTTTGTCCCAATCAGATGTAGACAAGGAGTTGATGATATCTGGAAGATAGTCTTTGTTTATTCCCAAATCAGCGGGGTATTGGGGAGTAGAAAAGATAAAACCAGTAAGTGAGAGGATGTCTCCATAACGATGCATGCGCTCTTTGGCAAGAGGGATAACTTGTTTTATTTTTTCTGCTGGGATTTGAGGATCAAATAGTGACTTAACATGGGAAAAGATTTCTTCGTCTGATTGTCGCTTCAAAAACTGGCCGTTGAGCCAATCAAGCTTGGCGATATCAAATCTGGGATTTGATTTTTGGAAGCCTTTAGGATCGAACTTCTCTACGAACTCAGAAAGAGTAAACAAATCTTGATTGTCTTTTGGCGCCCAACCCAGAAGTAGAACGAAGTTTAGAATTGCCTCAGGAAGATAACCATCAGCTAGATATTGTTCGCAGGAAACATTATTGTTTCTTTTGGAAAGTTTGCCTTTACCATCGGGGTTTAGGATGTCTGTGAGATGACCAATTTCTGGAACAGGAAGCCCTAAGAATTTGTAGACGAGAAGGTGAATAGGGGTGCTTGGCTGCCAGTCGTGCCCACGAAGAACGTGAGTAATCTTCATTTCAGTATCGTCTACCACAACCGCCAGGTGGTAGGTCGGAAAGCCGTCAGATTTTAGGAGCATAGCATCGTCGACAATGTCTGTTTTCCAGGTGGTAGTTTTTCCAAGAACATAATCGGTGTAGCTAATGGTTTCTCCGTCTGGAGTTTTTAGCCTGATGGCAGGTTTTTCACCAGCAGTGATTTTTGCCTCAATTTCTTCAGGCGTGAGATGACGGCAGGGATCGCGAAACTCAATTTTGAATTGTCTTTCTGATTTGATTTCTTCCTTGGATTTTGGTTTACAAAAACAATAAAAGGCACGACCTTCTTGAAGTAGTTTTTCGGCAGCCTTTTTATATGAGCCTAGAGAGACTCTTTCAGATTGAATATATGGACCGAAGTCTCCTCCAACCTCAGGACCCTCGTCCCAATCTAGTCCAAAGGCGCGCAGAGTGCTGTAGATTTGCTCTGTAGATCCGGCGACTTCTCTTTTTTGGTCTGTGTCCTCAATTCTTAAGATAAACTTTCCATCTGAATGACGAGCAAGGGCATAGGCATAGGCAGCAGTACGTAATCCTCCAATATGAAGAGATCCTGTGGGCGATGGGGCAAATCTAGTCCTTACTACATGCGTAGAGTCCATGATGATAGTATACTTTATTTATACTTAGAAATTGATTATGGCGACACTTACTGAATCCGCTGAACAAGCAAGGAAGGCAATTAAATATGGTGGCATACTTTTTGTGGCCTTGTCTTTTTTATGGTACTTAGGTGTTGCTGCTGTGGATTATTACAACAAGATGTATCCTCCAGCGCCACCACCCCCAACTGTGGATTTTGGTACTGTTCCACCGCTTAATTTCCCTGAGAGTAAGGAAAGACCAAAGTTGGTGCTTGAACTACCGACTGGAAAGATTCCGGCGTTCCCAGACAGAATGACTATTTATCGTGCCCCTACCAAAAGAAGCGGGTTCGCTGATCCAGGAAATGCTATTGAAACTGCCACTGCCCTCGGATTTTTATTTAAACCTGATCAACCAACAGAAACAAACTATGTCTGGACAATTCAAGATCAGCTTAACTCAAAGCTTGACATGAATATTATTAGCGGACATTTTGTACTGACAAGACAGTGGCAAAATAATCCAGCTATTGCTGCCATGGCGAATTTCACTTCAACCCAGCAAGTAATCACGGAAACAGCAAATTATCTTAAAAAGATGGAGTTAATGCCTGACGATGCCATGGGGGTTGAGAAAATAACTCCACTAAAAGACGATGCCGGTAAGCTGGTGAATGCACTTTCTCTGTCTGACGCTGATTTTATTCAGATTGATATGTTTAGAAAAAATATCGATGAGATAGACCCTGAAAGTAATACTAAAGAAGTTAAGTTTAGTTATCCTTTCTGGCGAACTGATCCCACTAAAGGATTGATTAGAGTGATTGTGTCGGGAGGAAAAACTATAAGTGAGAAGTTTATCTACATAGATTACGCCTACACAAAAGTGCAATATGACAACTACGGTACTTATCCAATAAAGACTGGTGAAGAAGCATGGGCTGAACTTGAGAAAGGTGGAGGTTTTGTAACCACTTCAGGCCCGAAAGAGGGAGAGGTGAAGATAAGGAAGATTTTCTTGGGGTATTACGATGCCGACAATGGGCAGAGTTTCTCAATGCCTGTTTATGTATTCCAAGGTGATAAAGGTTTTATCGCTTATGTGAGTGCAGTAAAAGAAGATTGGATTAAACAACCTAAGTAGGCTTATTGCCAGATGTAGTTTTCGTAGACCCAGTCTAGGATTTTTTCTGTTTCGCCAAAGCGGTCTCTACTACCCAGGACGCTTATTAGTATTGGATGATTGTATCTGTCGGCAAGGGTGATTAGACATTCACCAGCAGCTGGTGTCCAGCCTGTTTTTACCCCCTCGATACCTGGCTCTCCAAGAAGCTGATTAGTGGTGAAGAGAGGGTAGATATTCCCCTTTTCGCTTTTCAAGGTGATTTTTTTCGTGGAGACAATTCTTCTGAAAACTGGGCGCTTGAGTGCCTCTAAGGCTACCTGACCAATATCATAAGCAGATGTATAGTGATTAGAGATATCAACACCAGAAACTGAACTAAAGTGAGAATTAGTTAGCTTTAGAAAGGTGGCTTTTTCATTCATGTGAGACACAAAATTGGAGTAACCACCTGGGTAGTTTTCGGCTAGTGTAACTGCTGCATCATTACCTGAAGGTACAAGAAGGGCATAAAGTAGTTCTTCGGCTGTAAATTCATCGTTTGCTCTTAAATCAGCTTTGGCTCCTAGCGCTTTATAGCCATTTTTTACTTTGAGAATTTGACCCTCATTGTAGTAGTCCATAGACACAAGAGCGGTCATTACTTTGGTAAGAGATGCAGGTTTTAGCCTCTTATTAGGGTTTTTAGCAAGCAAAACTACACCACTATCAACATCGACAACATATGCTGCTTCAGCAGATAGAACTGGTGGAGTTTTGGTTTGGGTGTAGGGAACAGGAGGAGTTTGAGTGAAAGCGGCTTTAACGGTGGGCAAGGGAATAGTCTTATCTGGGGCTAAGGGTGTGGTAATTACAAAGGTGGAGATGGCCGAAATACAAATGAGGGATAGACCCCATTTGATTTGGCGCCTTAGATGAGCAGATTTATTCATAAGTTTATTTGTTGAGTTTGAAGTCAACTCTCTCCATGTCTCTTGGGAAGAGACTTGCTTCTCTGATGTTGCCTAATCCCAAGATTTGCATTGTAAGCCTTTCAGCTCCAAAGGCGAATCCGCCTTCTGGTGGAACAGCATATTTAAACGCTTCCAAGAAAAGTGTGATTTTGTTTGGGTCCATATGCCACTCCTCTACATGTTTCATTAGTTGTTCGTAGTCGTTTACCCTTCGACCTCCAGATGACCACTCTACGCCTCTGCAAAGTAAATCCATACCTTGATTGAATTCTGGCTCTTCCGGATCTGGGAATACGTAAAAAGGTTTCTTTTTGGTAGGGTAGCCATACACAAAAACTAGATCGGAACCTGTTTCTTCGGCAATAATCTTACAGATATCACGCTCATCTTCAGGATTGAGGTCCTTTTCGCCCCTGCAGTCTCTACCGGTTTTGTCGAAGATTTTTTGCTGAGCCTCTCGGAGACTTAAAACAGGAGTTTCATCTATAGTTTTTGGTAGACTAGCTTGGTAAAGCTTTAGCTCTTCTATACACCTTTCACCTACTTGGTTTAGGATGTACTTTACGCAGGCATCCTCCATGTCTTTTACATCTCTCCAGGAGTCAATAAATGCCATTTCAGCGTCAAGCGAGACTACCTCTGTAAGATGTCTAGTGGTGACACTAGGTTCGGCTCTAAAAACTTTGTTTACCGAGAAAACTCTCTCAAAGGCAGTCATGGCAATTTGCTTGTAGAGCTGCGGGCTTTGACTAAGATAGGCTTTTTTATCGAAGTAGTCCACTTGGAACACTTCAGATCCGCCTTCAGCAATTTCTGGAACAATAGAGGGTGCTTGGAATTCTAGGAAACCGTTTTGCTTCATGAATTCTCTAAACGAATCAATAATTACGGCTTGGACCTTGAAAATGGCTTGAACTTTGGGATGGCGAAGAGTGAGGCTTCGGTGATCAAGGAGGGTGGGTAGTTCGAGATCAAGTTCTTCTTTGGTAATGTCGAAAGGAAGTGGGGCAGCCTTGGCAAGAAGTGAGTATTCTTCAACATCCATTTCAATCTTGCCAGTGGGTAGATTAGGGTTTATGGATTTCTCGTTTCTTTCCTTGATGGTACCTGTGACTGAAAGACAGTCCTCTGGACCAAGCTCCGACATTTTTTGATAGCCAACTAGCTGAATTTTGCCGGTACGATCCCTAAGGTCGATAAAGGTAAGCTTGCCGTGATCTCTTTTGGTGGAAACCCATCCCTTGATTGTGATTTTTTGGCCGATTTTGGCTGTGGCCTCGCAGACTAGCGTTCTTTCCATGAGCTTAATTTTATAACACTTGAAGATATGCGTGGGGAGGTACTTGACATTTGTCCTATAATCTGATATGATACTCACACGATTTGGCACATTAACCCTATTTCCTAAGACAACTTTTGAGGAGGATCTTATGCAGTACTCAATCAACACCCCGAATGCGAATGTGGTCCTGATGCTCAATGGCCGCACCGTGCCCGTGTACTATCACGGTGGGCGCTACTACATTGAATCCGTGGTTGGCGCTGAACTGACAATCGATGTCACCAGCAACCTTCATGACCGCCAGGCCGAAATCCTGGTTTCTGTTGACGGACGCCATGTGCTCCGCAACGAGCCTGCGAATTTCAGCAACCGCGGTATGGTGGTTCGGCCTTACGGAACCTGGAACGTCCAGGGCTGGTTGATCGACGATCAGCACACTGCCCCGATCGTGATCGGCCGGGCGAATTCTGACAGCGTCGCCGCCCAGACTGCTGGCTCCAATGCCAACGCCGAAGTGATCGGTATCGCCATCTTCCCCGAGTACAAGCGTCCCGTTTACCGCGAAAACAACCTGCGCTCCCTCGGCCTGGGCGATGAGCCTGTGGCAAAAGGTATCACCATGCGTGGTGGCCTGGAGAGCTTCAGCGCCAGCAGCGGCACGGCCGCTCACATGGGCGATCGAACCGACCGGGTGAATTACGGCAAAACCCAGTTTACCCGCGCTGACGAGTTCACTCCCGCGACCATGATCGAGGTTCACTACAAGACCCGGGAATGGCTCGTGGCTCATGGCATCATTGGCGAAGACCTGCCCTCCGCCTTCGGCGGTACGGGTTACGGCAACCTGCGCCGCGGCTAGGAAATAGAAAATGCACCAAATAGAGCGGTCTTATGACCGCTCTTTTTTTGTGTTAATTTTTGTCGCTGACCTTTCTGACTGCTGATCTGGCTTTGGTTGTTTTGACAAATTGAAGCCAGCTTCTACTTGGCTTTCTTTTTTGTTTGGACTTTATGATTTCTACCAAATCACCGCTATGTAGAGGTGTGCTAAGGGGTACAACACGACCATTAACCTTGGCAGTATTAAGAAAATATCCTAGACTTGAGTGGACTGTGAATGCGAAGTCAACAGGAGTAGAGCCAGCTGGCAGATCGAAAACATCCCCTTTAGGAGAAAAAACATAGATATGCTCAGACAAAGCATCCAGCTTGTACTGTTTGACACTTTCAGCTGTATCGGCCACCTGCTGCTTCCAACCCGCGAGCTGATTAACCCAAGACATTTTTTCGGTTACTTTAAAACCGATACCTTTTTCCAGTTTTTCATCTTCAACGCCAGCCATTTTGGCTTGAGCATAGGCAAAGTGAGCTGCGGCTCCATATTCTGCCTGTTCGTGCATAGCCTCTGACCTAATTTGAATTTCAACAATATTGCCTCGATTATCAAAAACTTTAGTGTGGATTGATTGATAGCCGTTTGGCTTGGGTTGAGCAATGAAGTCGGATATACCAATGTTTGGTGCCGGTTTCCAGTACTGATGAATTATTCCGAGAATGGTGTAACAGGAATTGGTGTCTGGCGTAATAACTCTTACCGCCATCAAGTCATGGATTAATGAGATGTCACGGTCAATTTCTGGCCTTAAAAGCTTTTTGTAAAGACTGTATTTTCTTTTTGGCCTGCCCTCGACTCTTGCTTTGATGTTGTTTTTGGCTAGCTGTTGGCGGATTTTTTGGATAACATCGCCAATGTTTTCTTCAGAGTATTTGAAATGAGGTTTGGCAACTTCCATGACCCATTGGTATTCTTCGGGATAGATGAAGGGAAAGGATAAATCTTCTAGCTCCCCCTTTAGCTTTCCCATACCTAATCGCTCAGCCAGTGGGGCATAGACCTCTAAGGTCTCCAAAGCGATTCGTTTTTGTTTGGATAAAGCTATGCCTTCAAGAGTGGAGACATTGTGGAGACGATCGGCAAGCCTTATCAGGACAACTCGAATGTCTTTAGCCATGGCGACAAACATTTTGCGAAGATTTTCTAGGAAATCCTCATTTCTGCTACCCCTAAGCTTAACCTGCCCAACTTTGTTGGCCGCTTCGACTAGATCAGCGACCTCTTGGCCAAATTTATCTTGAATTTCTGTTATCAGAACTCCTGCCATATCAGGAGTGTCGTGAAGCAGGGCCGCTTCAATACTACTTTGGCCTAGTCCCCAGTCGGCGATTGTCTTGGCTACAAACAAGGAGTGAGAAATATATGGCTCTCCGGTTTGGCGAACCTGACCTAGGTGTTTTTCGGAGGCAAATTCAAAGACGCCATGGAGGCGTTTTCCATCTATACCCTGATTTTTTTCGTGGGCGACGCTTAGAAGATCGTCGAAGTGAATGCTCATGCAGATTATTGTAACCTGTTTTGTGCGAATATCATGATAAGATTTATGCGTGTATAGGCGAAAATTGACTACTGATGAAAAATCACTTATTCCAGGCGAGCTAATGGAGGTTTTTGGTGAGTATGAGAAGCAAGGATTTGAGTTGTTTTTGGTAGGAGGAGGGGTGAGAAATATTCTGATGGGAAAAACACCTAAGGACTGTGATCTAACGACAAATGCTACCCCTGAAGAGAGCTTAAAAGTGCTGGCTCACAGAAATCCTTTTTACAATAATGATTTTGGGACAGTATCTTTTAACATCACTGTGGAGGGAAATAACGAACTATATGAAGTGACTACCTACAGATCAGAAAAAGAATACACAGACTTTAGAAGACCATCTGGGGTTGTTTGGGGAAAAACCCTTGAGGAGGATGTGGTCAGAAGAGACTTCACAGTAAACGCTATTGTAGTTGGGAAAATGGAAGGAGAAATGTGTTTGATTGATATGGTAGATGGTCTTTCCGACTTTGAAAAAAGGGTAATTAGAGCGGTAGGAGACCCAGATAACAGATTCGCTGAAGACGCGCTGAGAATGATGAGAGCCATTAGATTTGCTGCACGGTTACAGTTTACAATCGAAGACAAGACTCTTTTGGCAGTTACAAAAAATTCGCCACTGTTGTCACATATTAGCAAAGAAAGAATTAGAGACGAACTCTTTAAGATACTTTCTACTAGTTTTCCTGCAGATGGAGTACGGTTATTGATATCGACCGGGTTAATGGAGAATATTATCCCAGAACTACTGGAAGGGAGACAGACATTGCAAGGCGGGCACCATCATTTACTAGTTCTTGATCATTTGCTCGAGGCTTTGCAAAACTGTTCATCTCCTGACCCCGTGGTGAGACTAGCTACACTACTTCATGATATTGGCAAACCAAGAAGTCAAAGGTTTAAGTGTAGAAAGTGTGGCAGATTGAATAAAAAAATTGAGGGTGATTTTTATACATGTGAGGTTTGTGGATTTAACCAACCAGTGAGAAAGATGATTACCTTTTATGGTCATGAAGTAATTGGAGCAAGAATGGTAGAGGAGATTGGCAAGAGACTAAGACTAACCAACAAACAACATGAAAAGCTTGTGACCTTGGTGAGAATGCACATGTTTTCATATCAGCCAGAAATGACTGATGCGGCGATTAGGAGACTTATTCGAAAAATCGGTAAAGAAAATATCGGTGATATGATTTTGGTGAGGATTGCTGACAGAAAAGGTAGCGGTAGCAAGACTACTA
>CAIQPO010000084.1 GCA_903873735.1 Candidatus Collierbacteria bacterium
AACTCAGGCATTGAGGACCACTTTCTAGCTGTCGCGTAAATCTCAAGCAGTTTTGGCAGCCAACGCTCAACTTGTAAAGCATCGAATTTAGAGATTAAAACTGCTAAATTTTTTAATGCCCGCTTGCGTGATAAGAACCTATATTCCCGAATTCCGTCTCCATCCAATGTGTAAATATCTTCACCGGCAACGAGGAAGTTCTTGAGATAGAGATCTGTTTGAATAATGTTGGCTTGATGATGCTGCGCGACAACGCAAACAAGTTGGCAAGCCAACCCAGCTCGCTCTAGATGGGAGCTATGCAGATAAAATTGTTCAGCGTTTTCGGAATTAGGAATAGCATCTATCACTAGAACATAAGAATCATTTTCAACCGGATTATCACCACACAAAATGCCTGGGGTCAAAATGCCCGCTTTAGACAAAGCCAAAATTCCGGACAAGTCTCTTAAAAAATGTTTACGAGCTTTATTCCCTATGAACCTCTTTGCATAAACTGGTTTACTATCCCATGTACCCTTAATAACTTCCCTCTGCCCAGCAACAGAGCGAATAACTGCTTCTACCTCTAGTTTTGCGAAAAAATTTTTCAAGTGTACTAAAAATCTTTAAAGGCTATGCTTTGCGCAATACATAGACTCGCCACATTGCGTAATAAGGAATGAAATCCAAGTAATCAAGGACTTTAAAACCTGATTGAGTAAACTCTTGCTCAATTTGCTTTGCGGGAATAACGAATCGATTTTGATTAGCTCCACGTGGATGCTTTCTTTCAGATTTCTTTCGTTTGTAAGATTTATAGTTACCATCAACCCATAACGAAATAATCACAGTGTCTCGCGATACTCGGTGAAACTCTTTTAGCATCGCCAAGCGGTGTTCAGATTTGCCGATATGATGCATCAAACGCATGCTAAAAATGCTATCTACCGCGCTGGCTTCTAAATCAATATCGAAAGCGGATGTCGTTATTCCAGTAAATCTTGAAGCAATTTCTTTTGGGCAGTGTTCCAGCGCAACTGCTACCATATCAGCAGAATTATCAGCACCAATAACTTTTCTTGTAGGATTTTCTGCTAAAACTGGCCAAAAACGTCCGGCCCCACAGGGCAAATCCAAAACAAGCTCAGGATTTCCTGCAATTTTTAACGCTTTACGAGCCAGCTGAACATCACGCCAATGAGATAACCTAGGCTCAATTCCCTCCCGATGCTTTTGATAATAATACTGGGAGTGTTCACGATCGTACTTATTTGAAAACTCTAACTTGATAGCACCTTTTTTAGCTTTAGTCATATTTAAACCACTTTCAGAAAATTAAAAATTATTTCTTTACACGATTTGAACGTCGAATAATTAGGCGGCACAACCACTTGGAAAATGTAGTTAACCTTGGCTCGCCCAGATACTGTAAATAAAAATATAATCGCCTTGTTTTTGACCAGTATTGAGCGTGACGATTTAGTGTTGCAAGATCATACAATGTGCGGATTAAACCCAACCATTTGATACGTGATTTTTCCAGATCGATTACAACTACATCTTTTGAAAGGTCTTTGTGAACAAAGAGGTGCTTAGGATATAAAGATCGATGTTGCACCCCTACGAAGTGCAATTTTGATACGGTTCGAGCCACTTGCCTTAGCACTTGGTTTTGCTCAGATATTGAGGCGCGTTTTTTAGAAAAGAGCTTTTCCGTTAAACTTTCCAGAGACTGAAATCCAGCTAGCTCTTCTGTCATTAGAATAGCCTGCTCACCATTAGAGGATGCCCTCACGCCAAAAGCAACAGCTTTCAATGAAGGTACTTCATGTCTAGCCAAATACCGAATCATCGCAAACTCAGATGCAAAAGTAGGCTGACCATAGACTGGG
>CAIQPO010000085.1 GCA_903873735.1 Candidatus Collierbacteria bacterium
AAGGACCAAATTAATATCAAAAATACGCCCTTTACCCACCATTTTCCCCCTCTTTCCCTGTATTTAATCATCTACTTGCATTTTAGCCCTGTAATGTTATAATAAGTGCCATAAATAATATTTAACTACTATGGAACAGAAAGACAACTCTATCAAACAATCTATCGATGCTTTCAAGGGTCACTTAACCCAGCAAGGCAGAGCTTCTGCCACCATTTTAGCCTACTCTAAAGATATAGAGCAACTTGCTACCTTTATCGGTAAGTCAAATAAGACCGAGATTACTCAATTCTCCAAAGAAGACATCGATGCTTTTAAAGAGGATCTCGCTTCCCACAGCTATACCACCAAATCAATTTCCAGAAAAATAAACTCTATTAAGGCTTTCTTTGCCTACATGCAATCTACTGGAGTCATTTCTGAGAATCCAGCCACCACTGTTACCCACCCCAAATACGACATCAAACCTCCCCGCATTCTTACCAAGCTTGAATACAGAGCTTTAAGAGATGCTTGCAGAGAAGATGTTAGAATGGCTGCCATCGTTGAGCTCTTACTCCAAACAGGTATGCGTATTTCCGAGCTAGCCAACCTCCAAGTCGGAGATATAGACCTTGCTGGAAACACCATCACTATTCGTGCCTATGAATCTCACCCAGAAAGAGTCGTACCTCTAAACCAACCTGTAAAAGAATCCCTTGAAAAATACCTCACTGGTAGACCCAAGAGTGGCAACACCTCTGTCTTCATCACCAAAACTGGTAATCCATTCCTTATAAGAAATATCAGATCAAATCTCGACAGATACTTTAGAATCGCTGGTATTGATGGAGCCAAGGTAAACGACCTTCGCCACACATTTATTGCCCAGCAGCTCACCTCAGGCAGTCCACTGGTCTACATTAGTAAGCTCGTAGGTCACAAGAGACTTTCTACTACAGAAAAATATCTTGAATTCATTGCTGAGAAACCAAGCAAGGACAAACCCAAACTTGTTGATCTCTAATCTGGTGATTCAAACCTTTATCTGCTAACCATTTTTTTCAGACTATCAAGAGTCACTTGGGTTAAAAACCCAAGTACTTCTGATACCTTCTCCACTTTTCCCACCACCATAGCTAACCATCCAGAGCTATTTTTTCTGGTATCTTGAATTACGAAAAAAGCATTTCTTACACCACTCACTTCTAGTGTTTCACCAGTTACTTCGTCTTCAATCATTATCGTCACCGAGTTACCTTTTTTTCCAATACCCAAGTCTCCTGCAATTGTTACTTCTCTTGGCCAGGATCCAATAACCACCTCACCCAAACCCTCACTATTTGAATCTGCCACTCTGAGAAGCTTGTCGTGTTTCTCGCTTGTTATTTTCTTTCTTTTCATCTCGTTCTTGTGGGCCGACCAGGATTCGGACCTGGGACATCGAAGGTATAAGCTTCGCGCTCTAACCAGCTGAGCTATCGGCCCTAGCTCCAATATTTTACTACACTACCTTATAATTTTGCCCTTCTCTCAATCTCCTCTTCCACTTCAGCCACATCTCTACCATACTTCAGCCTTGATAGTTCTTTCACCATTCTCGATACTTCTTTACTTCCCCCAGCCTTTTCCGCTTTAAGATCTCTTCCCACATTCATCGAAAATGCAGGTACTGGTGAACCATTCACAATGGTCTTTACATAAATATTTTGTGCTTCTACGTTGGTCAAATCAGCTTCATGGAAAACAGGATCAAACTCTTTTGAAAGAATTGCTGCATCCTGCGTACCCACACGATAAGACATGAGCGTACCAGTGTTTCCAAAAATAGCATCTCTTACCTGCTCATCAAGTTGGGACACAAACTGATTGGCTAGCACCAAACCCACTCCGTATTTACGGACTTCAGACAACATCTGCGCAAAGTCTGGAGTAGCAAAGTTCTGAAACTCATCAACATACAGGAAAAATGGTCTTCTCTGTTCTTTAGGAATATCTTGCCTAGACAGAGCTGCTGCCAAAATCTTTGGTACCAACACCAACCCTAGGAAGTTTGCATCCTCCTCACCGAGCAAACCTTTAGCTAACTTTAAAAATACAATCTTTCCCTGGTCCATCGCCTCTCTAAAGCTTAAGGCACTCTTTTGTTGACCAATGATATTTCTAATCAGCTTGTTGGTAACAAACTTGCCAAACTTTGACGCAATATAATCCAAGGTCTCTGACTTATGGAAATCAGACGTTTGGGCAATTTGATCAGTCCAGTATCTCTTAACAATTGGATCTTTTACTGCAGGTAAGAGCTCTTGGACAAATTTTTGATCGGTTAGTACTCTATTAACTTCAATAAAAGTCGCTCCTGGGATAGCTTCACCCACTGTCAACATAGCATTTCTAATTGCATGTTCAAATCTCGGACCAATAATACCTGTTTTGTGTGGATCGTAGAGCTTATACATCAAGTTGATAATCGACGAGGCCACTGTATGCATCTCCTCAATGTTATTTACCTCCAATAAGTTAAACCCAACCGGTCTATCTCTATCTGTTGGGTCAAAAAATACCACATCTTCAGCTCTCTCTGGCGGTACAAGCTCCATCAACTCTTCAATACCCTCTCCGTGCGGCTCCAAAAAACACAAACCCTTGCCAGCCCTCATATCTTGAATAATCATCGATTTCAAAAGCTCGGTTTTTCCTGTACCAGTTCTACCAATGATGTACATGTGCCTCATTCTGTCTTGCTCACCAATATATATATTTCTTTCCTGACCTCGATAAATTGACCTACCAAGCCACAATCCAGATTCAGGAAAACCTCCAGTTGCTGGAGCACTCTTTGCCGTTAGCCAAAAAATATGAGGAGTTTCAATCGTTTTATTTGGCATATGCCAAACTGTAGCTAGCTCGTCAACAGATAAAATTGAGTTATTACCCCACATCGACTGATAGCGGTAAATAAAATCCACCATAAACATCTGTTTAAATCTGATGGTACTTCCTGAAAATCCATTTTGATTTCCTGAAAATTGAGCAAAGGTACTCTTCAAGTTCGACAAATTTGCCTTAGCCTGACCCTCTGAAGGTGCCACACTTACCATTCTGATGGTAGTTAAAAACCCAACCTTTCCTGTTTTGTTTGTAATGGCTTCTAGGTCTTGAGGGTTCATCTTAAACTTCGCTTTCTCAGGATTAGCCTCATCCTTTTTAATCTTAGACACAAACCCCTCACCAGACTTACTCCAAGATGACTCTGCCGGAGAAATTATCACCTGCACTGCTGCCGCCTCATTTTCACCAAACTTAGCTAAAGCTGAAGTAATTGAAGCCAAAGGATCTACTGGCAATTCCTTAAATGATTTTATTGGCTTAAAACTATTGTTCTTTAGAGCAAGTTCTGCGAATGCTACTTTAGCGTCTTTATAAAAAATATTGTATTCATCCACCTGTTTTACCCTCACCCCTGGATAAGTACCAGCCACGAGCTTCTCTACTAGCTCCATATTATTCTTATGACATGAAATGAAAAATTTAATTTCTTCCTTCTTGCCAACTATCTCCAAAGAGATATGCTGCTGAGCCTTAAACTTTTGCCAAAAACCACCCTTCTTTATTGAGTAAAGCGACGCAAACAACTGCTCTACTGCGTCAATTTTTACCTCATTATCTTTTGGAACAGCCACTTCAAGCAACACAAACTCCATACTCACCTCTTCTCTGTTGTTATGTTTCAGATAAATCAAAAACAAGCTCCAAGACACTATCAAAAGGACAATAATCAAACCCAGGGCCACAAAGACAGTCAAAAAATACTCAATCAAAAACATTGGGTCTATCATACTTGTGGTTGTGTTGGAGGCATATAAAAAACCCTACCTGGATACTTTTTAATCATCATTACGCACCACTCTGCCAACCATCTTACACTGTCTACCACTTTTGATTTCATCCCCCCTTCAATCTCCTCTCTATTCATTGGTAAAACAATCTTGGCTTTTGCTACAGCAGCATTTTGTAACGCTACCACCTTTCCCATATCAGCCTGTGGCGTGGGAGTCTGTGGGGGCTGAACTTGCTGTGGGGGAGTTTGTTGATCCTGTACCGGATTTTCCGCCTTCTTCTCCATTTTCTCGATATAGTTATCCACCTCGCGAACAGCGATCTGATCAAAACTTTGTGGCCTCTCAATTTCTTTCCCTATAGCGGGCATAATATAAATATACCAAGAATTGCCCTTAAACTGTGGGCAAGCTTTAGTAATCCAAACCTTTTACCGCCATCATTCCACTATCAAAAGGGTGCTTTATCTTTCTCATCTCTGTTAAAAGATCCACCTCCTCAATTATTAACTCTGTTTTTACCCTCCCAGTTAATACAATATTTGTATCTTCTCTGTTATCAACAAGCTCCCGTAAATCATCCACCTCGATCAATTTATCAGTTATCGCCTGCAGCACTTCATCCAAAAACTATCAATTTATATTCACCAGAAGCAATCTTTTCTCTTGCCAGCCTCACACAATCTTTTGCTGCCAAACTGTGGATATCAGGAGTCGTAGTATCATAGACCTTGCCCTCGTTTACTCTTGCCTCTCTTGCACCTTTAATATAAAACCCCTTTCCGCCCCAATGCATCTCTAAATTAGGAAAAAAATCAACCGCTGCTCTCTCACTAATTGGCCAATCGGCTGTCTTATACCAAGATATCCACGCCACCTTTTCTCCACACAACAGCATCCTCATCATTACCCCCAAAGCAGCCGAAGTTTTTCCTTTTCCCTCTCCTACAAATGCATAAACTAACCCCTTTTTACTCATAACCCTATTATCCAAGACCTTAACTAATAGTAAAGTGGGGCTGTAATTAGCACTCTCACTATCATTGTGATAATACAAACAGTTTGATATATGAAAAACTATAAGGTTACAGCACTACCCAACCATCTCGAACTATATCAACTTAGTTTTATTTAGAAAAAATGCGAAAAAAAAGCGATATACTCTTCAAACGCCAGCTGAGAAAATCATTAGCAGTGTCAACAAAAGACTGATAGTAAACAAGATTACCTTATTTAATTAAAAGACCATATAAGAAATTTGTCAAGTCATACGCAAAACTATATCAAAAGCAATCAAACATCCCCCATAATATAACAACAACCTCAAAAAAGAGAGGCTATTACGCCTCTCTTTTTATCAACCTCTGCAAAAAGTTAACACTTACTTGCCCCGCAGCTATAACATTTCTGACACCCTTCCTCCAATACCAAACTAGCTTGACCACAATCAGGACAGAGATCACCTCTCTTGGTAGTAAGAGGCAATGCTTGTTGTTCAGGTGCATGAGAAGTCTCTTCTTTTTCTCCAACTTCCACATTTGTCTCACCCCTTAAATAATCTCTCATCACTTTTGATACTCCATCAGCCAAACTTCTTACCTTGTTATTTCCAAATCCAACACTTTCAGCTCCTCCTATCCCTGACAATTGTTCAACCACAGACTCCGCCACTGCTCTAGCTGGGAACTTTGATGGCACTCTGAGCGACAGTGAAATTAATCTTCCCAAGGCTTCAGCGTCTGCCATCACATGACTTCCTGCTTTACCTACATTGATAAACACCTCAAAAGGATTACCATACTCGTCAGCGTTTATTACTATAAAGGCCGATCCCACCGGAGTGTGAATTTTGTAAGTACTTCCTTGCAGTTTCTTTGGTCTTATTCTCAAATCAGCCATCGTCTCTTCAATCTCTGACTTACTCATCGTCTCATCAGTCTTCACTTCTTCCACTACTTTTTTTTCTTCCTCTTTCTTTGTCCCCACATTCAACACCTGCCAAGTCTTGCAACCATCTCTATAAATAGTAATTCCCTTACAACCAAGCTGGTAGGACATCAAATATGCCTTTGCTACATCTTCTACAGTCGCTTCGTTTGGCAAGTTGATGGTTTTACTTACTGCGTTATCTGTATGCTCTTGCCAAGCAGCCTGCATCCTCACATGCCACTCAGGAGTTATCTCGTGTGCAGTCACCAAAGCCTTTCTCCAAAACTCTGGCACCTCACTGACTCCATGAACACTCCCTGTCTCGGCTACTTGACTCGCCAGTTTCTCACTCCAAAATCCTTCTCTCTCCGCCACCTCTCTAAAAGCTGGATCAATAAAATACATCTCCCGCTGAAGACTCTCATCTTTTACCATGTGTTTGTACGCCAAAGCAAAAACAGGCTCACAACCACCAGAGGTGTTAGCAATTATTCCAATTGTTCCCGTTGGAGCAATAGTGGTAATAGCCGAGTTTCTCTTTTTCTTTCCGGACTTGTAAATGCTTTCTTTCCATAAAGGAAATGCCCCTCTTACTTCTGCCAAGTCTTCACTTGCCTTGTGAGCAGCTTCATTGATAGTCCTCATTACTTTCTTAGCGAGCTCCAGTGCTTCGTTTGAGTTATAGGGAATACCTAGCAAGTAAAGCATGTCTGCCCAACCACCAATTCCCAAACCAATTCTCCTAATCGACCTAACCGTATCCCAGATCTGCTGCAATGGATAGGGATTAATCTCGATAACATCATCCAAAAACCTCACCGACTCACTAGCCGTTCTCTTTAGATCATCCCAGTCTACACTGTAAGCACCTTTCTCATCCTTCACCACAAAGTAGTTAAGGAAAATACTCCCTAGATTACAGGCATCATATGGATAAAGCGGCTGCTCACCACATGGGTTTGTACTTTCCACTGGACCCAATGAAGGTACTGGATTAGCAGGTGAATCATTTACTTTATCAATGAAAATCATCCCCGGGTCTCCGCTCTCCCAAGCACACTTACAAATCATCTCAAAAATATCTCTTGCTTTCTCTCTGCCCACTACCTTACCTGTATGCGGTTCAACCAAGTCATACTCGGAATCCTCCTCCAAAGCCTTCATAAATACATCTGTTGCTGCCACAGAAATATTAAAATTCGTTATCCCTCCATCAAGCTTGCAAGTTATAAAATCTCTAATATCCGGGTGATCTACTCTCAGAATTCCCATATTGGCACCTCTTCTGGTACCTCCTTGTTTTATTTGCTGAGTCGCCTCGTTAAAAATCTTCATGAAACTCACTGGTCCTGATGCTACCCCTCGGCTCCTCTTCACCATCGCCCCTTTCTGTCTCAATCTTGAAAAGGAAAATCCCGTACCTCCTCCTGACTGATGAATAATTGCCTGATGCTTAATTGACTCAAATATTCCTTCCAATGAATCTTCAACTGGTAATACAAAACAGGCAGAATACTGCAACCCATTTCCCTTCCCTGCATTCATGAGAGTTGGAGAGTTGGGTAAAAACTTTTTCGACAAAATCAGTTTATAGAAGCGCTTTGCACTTTCTAAAACATCCCCTTTGTCAGCACCCCATCTTACCTCTGCTGAAGCCACTGCCCAAGACACTCTCCAAGCCAATTGATCTGGTGTCTCTATCACGTTCCCATCCATGTCTTTGTCCAAGTACCTCTCCTTCAATACTTTAATTGCCTGTTCCGACCACTCACCTGTAGGCAGATCAGCTGGAATTTCTGGACGATCTCCCAACTTTTTATTTATTCCTTCAGTAATTTCTTCATAGCTATCATTTTCCTGACTTACTTCAGGTGATGAGCTTTTATACAAACTAGATGATATTGCCATATATATCGTTATTAATTATTAATTTTCACAGGACATCCAATAAACAACCTAAACTGATTAGCATCCTCAAAATCCATGTACACACTTGCAAACCTCATAAATGCCAACTCATCGATTTTTTTCAGCCGATTTAGTACCATCTTGCCAATATCTGATGACTTTATCTGTGTAGTCTGTCTTTTCAAAAGCTTCATCTCAATCTCATCAACCAAAGCCTCAATCACTTCAGAAGACACCATCCTTTTATAACAAGCTTTTTTTACTCCCTTGAGCAGTTTCTCTCTATCATAATCCTCCAAAACTCCACTCTTTTTTATTACCTTCAAATCAAGATTCACAATCTTCTCGTGTGTAGTAAATCGTTTGCTGCATTTTTTACATTCTCTTCTCCTCCTTACCCCTTTATCTTCAGGAAGAGATCTACTTTCCAGTACGCTGGTATCATCATAGTCACAATATGGACAGTTCATTGGTATCTAGATATTTAGTGTTAGATATCATCATCAAACACTACTCCTAGTATTTCAACTGATGCAATATATATCAGAACATTTCATTAAAGCCGTTCTCCGCAAAAACTTCATCAATTAAGTTCAACTCAAAATCGACAGGTTCATACCAATTCTAGCAATCATTGACCCAGCCACATTCCCAGTTTGTTGTCTCACCCACGAATGCATCATTGTTGTCGCGAAAGCAAGCATCACCACCCCCAAAGTAGCCAATGGACTCAAATGGAAGACAAAGGTGGCAATGGGCAATCTCATCACCCCTGCAGCTGCACCAGACAAAAATACATTCCAAAAACTCCTCTTTTGAAAACGCTCCAGATATCCAGTCACAAATCCACTAAATACTAGCTCTTCAACCACCGCCGTAGCTACAGCCACTCCCCATAAATTCCAGTCTACCCTTAGGTTCTTAAACTGAGAAAATGCAAACCAGTAAAATACGGCCAAACTTAAACCATATGCTAATGTGTGAATCCACTGCCCCTTAAACATTTCCACTCGTTTCTTCAGAGATAAATTCCACCAAAAAAGAGGTATCAACCAAATCACCGGTTTAAACCAAAGCTCTTCGATTACGTCAGGTAGCTTCACAAAATACCTAAAACTACCCCAAGCTATAAAAAGATAAATAAAATAAATCCACAACCGCTTCACATATTCATCCTACCACAACAGGTATAATGTACTCACCATGGAGTCAACTCGTAAAAAACACCTCCGACGCATCGAAAAGACCATCAAACAATGTCTTTCTCACGGCCCAAAAAGGTTTATCACACCCACACTACTCACTATCTCTGGACTACTTCTTATCTTCTTTTTCTTTCTTTTCAAAGATGTTCCTAATCCTTCAAAGCTAACCAAAAACCCTGCTCCTGTTAGCACAAAGATACTCGACAGAAACGGCAAACTTCTTTATGAGGTCTATTCAGAATACAGGAGAACCCCAGCCCAACTAAGTGAAATCTCTGACTATGTCAAAAAAGCTACGGTTGCCATAGAAGACAAAAACTTCTACCGACACCATGGGTTAGACACAGTTGCCATCATCAGAGCTGCATTCAAAACACTCTCTGGCCAAAGACTTGAGGGTGGCTCTACCCTTACCCAACAACTTGTCAAAACAGCTCTTCTCTCTGACTCAAGAAGAACTCTCACCAGAAAAATCAGAGAGGCGGCTTTAGCCATAGCCACAGAAATGGTCTACAGCAAGGACCAAATTCTTGAGCTTTATCTAAACCACGCCCCTTATGGTGGTACTTTATATGGCATCGAAACTGCTGCCCAAACTTACTTCGGCAAACACGCTAAGGACCTCACTTTAGCTGAATCTGCGCTACTAGCCGGACTTCCACAATCACCTACCAGGTATTCTCCCTTTGGTGCCAAGCCAGAGCTTGCCATAAATCGCCAACATGAAGTTCTTCGCCGTATGACAGAGGAGGGCTTTATCACACCCCAACAAGCAGAAGAGGCAAAAAATGAAAAACTAAAATTCCTTACCAAGAATGTTCAGATAAATGCTCCGCACTTTTCACTCATGGTTCGCGACCAACTAATTCAAAAATATGGTGAAGAAAAAGTCAACCTTGGTGGTCTAGTCGTTACCACCACTCTAGACCTTGAGCTCCAAAAATATTTTGAAGCCTCTCTTTCAGCCGAAATGAAAAAAATCGCTAAGCTAAAAATCTCCAACGGAGCTGCGCTAATTACCAAACCAAAAACTGGTGAAATTATCAGTATGATTGGCTCCAAAGACTATTTTGATGAAAAAATCGACGGTCAGGTAAACATCGTCACCTCACTCAGGCAACCAGGATCTTCAATTAAGCCACTAAACTACGCCACTGGCATACTAAAAGGTTGGACAGCTGGCACTAGTTTTCTAGACGTCCCCACCTGTTTCAATGTGGCTGGCCAAAAGCAATACTGCCCCAAAAACTACGATGGCAGCTTTAGAGGTCCAGTTTCCATGCGTCTCTCACTTGCAAACTCTCTGAATATTCCCGCAGTCAAAATGCTAGCACTTAATGGACTCGATACTTTTATCGCTACTGCCTCTGCTATGGGTATCAGTTCATGGACCGACAGTAGCAAATACGGACTATCTCTTACGCTGGGTGGTGGTGAAGTCACTATGTATGACCTAGCAACTGCCTTCAGCACTTTCGCCAACCGAGGTGTCACTGTTCCACTCACTTCCATTATCAAAGTAGAAGACTACAAGGGGGCCTTGTTAGAGCAGTTCTCATCCGAAAAAGTTGAAAACCTCACCGCAGTTCTTCCCCAAAACTGGACCAACTTTCATCAAAACCCCAACTTAAAATCCACAAACCCTCAAGACCCTCGCACCACCCTACCCGAAGAAGTAGCCTTTATCATCTCCGATATTCTTGCAGACAATCAAGCTAGGTCAACCACCTTCGGACCTTCTTCCCAGCTGGTGATACCAAACCACACCGTTTCAGTCAAAACAGGAACAACTAATGACCTAAAAGACAACTGGACTATCGGCTACACTCCAGACTATCTCACCGTCACTTGGGTCGGAAATAACGACAACACCTCAATGTCTTATGTTGCTTCAGGTGTTACAGGCGCCTCACCTATTTGGAACACAATTATGAAAAAACTTTTAAAGGAGATTAAAGACAAGCCTCTACTTAAACCTGATGGCGTAACCAACTATCAAGTCTGCAACCTCACTGGCTTACTAGCGACAGCTGAAAATCAATGCGAATCTCATTCAGAATATTTTGTTAAAGATGTCATCCCCGCAGGTCAAGACAAAGCTCCTCTCCGAAAGCAGGTCTGGGTAAGAAGATCTGATAAATTCCCCATTCTCCCTGGAGACGAAACAGTTGATCGAGACCTTGAAGAGCACACCGTAGTCACCGATCCTTTTACCAAAGATTTCTGTCTGGATTGTGCATACCCAGTAAACGACAAGGGAAATGTTCAGTGGCCCACTACCAACATAAACTACAATCCCACTCAATTCTCCCAAATCACCAGATTCACCTACCTTCCCACTCCATAAATCATGTTAAAAAAACTTCTCCTGTTCTTTTTTATTCTTGGTATAGGAGTTAGTTGTTTCACAGGCTATTATTTGTGGCAACAAAATCTTCCCTTAGTTAGCCCCCTAGCGCTTCTTGAATCTAGCATTGAAAAAAGAGCCAATCCAAACAAAATTGTTTATGGTTTTCTCCCCTACTGGAATGTAAAGCTCCACTCCAGTTTAGAAATAAGACACCTAACACATCTCGCTTATTTTGCCCTGGATATGCAATCAGATGGCACGATAAAGAAGAAAAACAACCCCAAAGAAACAGAGCCAGGGTGGAACAAAATCAATTCGTCAGAGCTCCAAAAAATTATTTACCAATCAAAACTCCTCGGACAAAAACAGGTCCTTACCATTACCGCCATGGATCAAGATACGATAAATGCCATTCTCAAAGATGACCAAGCACTCACCACTGCAGCACAAAACATTCTTACAGAGTTCTCCAAACTACCCTTCGATTCGTTAAATATAGATTTCGAGTATGTCGGGACTCCAGACGACACAATAATTGACAACTTCACCAAATTCATTTCACTTCTAAAAGCCAACTGCAAAAATGTCAAAAAACAGTGTCAAATAGACATCGACATCTTCGCAGACGCAGGCAAACAAAAAAGACTCTGGAACTTAAAAGATCTTCAACCCTTTGTTGATCATGTCATTGTCATGGCCTACGATTACTACCGTCGTAGCTCCACGAAAGCCGGACCTATCGCTCCCCTAAGAGGCGTCTGCTCTTCAGAAGCTGGTTTTTCAGCGCTATTAAACAAAGACAGCGACTGTCTCGATCAAGACATCACCACCAACATCTCAGAAATCACCTCACTCGTTCCTCCTAGCCAGCTAATTTTAGGAGTTCCTTTTTACGGTTACGAATGGCAAACTGCATCCACAGATTACCTAGCCAACACCTACCCCAAAACTGGCTCCACCATTTTCTACAAAGACATTATCAATCTCTTCAACAGCCCAGATGTGTCTTCAATTTCAGCCCAATGGTCCACCAAATCACAAAGTCCCTACATCACCTACTTCCAAAAAAATAAAATCTATACCGTTCAATATGAGAACCCCCAATCATTAAGCTACAAAATAAAACTAATTGAGAATACCGGTATGACCGGGGTTGCTATTTGGGCTTTAGGGTACGAAACCCCATACCTAGATATATGGCAACCAATCACTGAGTACTATTCCTCAAAATAGCCTCTTCATTTTTATCCAATTCAAACATAAAATATAGATAGGACAGCCGTTCCTTCAATATTCGCTTGATGGAGATGATTAAGAGAAGCCACTTTAATAAATTAAATCGTACCCTTAGATTTATTGGCCTTCCATTAGCTAAAATTCTCATTCTTCTTGTCACCTTAATTCTCACGCTAGCCACCAGTCTAACACGCCTAAAAACCCACTCCCAAAGAATATTACACCAAGTTCCTCCCCTAAAACTTCCAAAATTTTCTCCACAAATACCCCCAATCAAATCAGATCTCAACCTGAAGCAAGCTATTTTTATTAGCTGCTTTATCCTCACTTCTACTTGGATATATTATGAAATCTTTCACGGACTTCCTTCACCCACCGTCCTAAAACAATACCCCACCAAAATAACTACCAAAATTCTAGATCGAAATGGGAAGCTTCTATACAACATCTACAAAGACGAAAACAGAACTCTTGTTCAACTTTCAGACCTCCCCGAACACGTCAAGAGCGCATTTCTAGCAGCGGAGGATAAAGATTTTTATCAGCACAAAGGTTTTTCCCTTACAAGCATGATTAGGGCTTTATATAAAAACTTTACCTCAAACAGGCTTGAGGGCGGCTCAACCATCACCCAACAATTAGTCAAAAACACCCTCCTCTCAAACGAAAGAACCATCATCAGAAAAATCAAGGAACTAATCCTTGCCACCAAGGTAGAAATGACCTTTACCAAAGATGAGATCTTTGAAATGTATCTAAATCAGGTAGGTTTTGGTGGTCCAGCATACGGTATAGAAGAAGCTTCTCAGCAGTATTTTGGTGTTAATGCAAAAAATCTATCACTTTCTCAAGCAGCCTTCCTGGCCGGCTTACCCCAAGCTCCAACCAAATACTCACCATTCAGCAACGATATTCAGATAAGTAAGTCAAGACAAAAACAGATACTTCTTCAGATGTTCAATGCTGGCTTCATCGACAGAGACATCCTAGAAAGCACTATTAATGAAAACCTCACCTTTTCACCCAAAAAGATTGAAATTCTTGCTCCTCATTTTGTAATGTTCGTCAAAGATATTCTCACCAGTCAGCTAGGAGAGAATGCTCTTGAAAAAGGTGGCTATGTAGTTACCACCACTCTTGATCTAGAACTTCAGCAGTTTGTACAAGACACAGTAACCGCGGAGGTAGCAAAACTAAAAAAATACCAAGTTTCAAACGGAGCTGCTTTAGTCACCAATCCCAAAACAGGAGAAATACTCGCCATGGTTGGATCAAAAGACTACTTTGATCTAAACAACTCAGGTCAAGTCAATCTCACCACATCCCAAAGACAACCAGGATCATCCATCAAACCCATAAACTATGCCCTCTCATTTGAAAATGGATTCACCCCCTCCACCTACATAGAAGACAAACCAATTTCCTTTTCAATCCCTGGCCAATCCGTTTGGATTCCTAAAAACTACGATGGCAAGTTCCACGGAAAAATCACTCTAAGACACGCTCTAGCTAGCTCCTACAACATACCTTCCATTATTCTTTTATCTAAAAACGGTATTAGCAGTTTCCAAAAAATTGCATCGAATATGGGAATTACAACTTGGAAAGACCCCTCTAGATTTGGTTTATCAATGGCTCTTGGTAGCCTTGAGGTAAAAATGACTGATCTGGCCACAGCCTACTCATCGTTCGCCAATCAAGGAATCAAAACACCACTAAAAGCCATACTAAACATCAAAAACATTGATCAAAAAGAACTAACCGTAGCCTCATGCCCAGCTCCATCCGAATCACCCCAAAACGCCACTGTTATTGCAGTTGAAGACAACTGCCAAACTCAAAAAGTAATCTCTCCAAAAACTGCTTATTTCATAACAGATATTCTTTCAGATAATCAAGCCCGTTCTCCGTCTTTCGGCTCAAACTCAGTATTAAACATAAAGGACGCAAAGGTAGCCGTAAAAACCGGTACTTCCAATGACCTAAGAGACAACTGGACCATTGGCTTTACCCCTGATTATCTTGTAGCAACTTGGGTTGGAAACAACGACAACACACCAATGTCAAAGATTGCTTCAGGCATAACCGGAGCCTCTCCAATTTGGGCAAATATCTTTAAAGAAATACTTTCAAAGCATCCCCAGCCCAAAGAAATTACTCCTCCCGGCAATTTAATAAAAGTTGCCATTTGTAGTCTAACCAAAACTCTCCCTTGTGCTGGTTGCCCCACTATCTACGAATACTTCGAAAAAGGCAAAGAGCCAAAAGTCCACTGCCAACCTCAAGAAATTGAGAAACTAAAACTCACTCTCCCTAGTCCACTCGAATCTAGGCCAAGATAAATTAAAACCCTTCCCTCCCTTATCAATAGTCTCAATTTTTACTCCCTCATCATTCTCATCTTCTGAAGTTTTACGTGTCGTGCCTAAAAGGTAAAATATTACTGACGCCAAGGTTACTACCAAAAACAAGGCCATCACCGCCCTGCGCTGTCTTCTTTTCTCTTCAGCTGACTTCTTTTTCTTTTCTCGCTTCTTCTTTTCCTTAGGAACAGCACCCACATTCTCATCATCCTCATCAGGAACCATATCTTCAATATCCTCTATGTCTTCTCCTTTTTTCACAGTTTTAATTTAACCACAACCAATACTCACTCTCAATTAAACTCAACCTCTACTTCCCTCAAATCTTTCTTCAACCATTTTTGAATTTCTAATTTTCCCAACAAACCAGATTTCGCTCCAATCTCCGTTACCGCGCTTCCACCGTTTGCTAACCCCATTTTTAGTGCTATATCCACACTCTCTCCATTAAGCAGCCCGCTCAAACTACCAGCCACAAACGCATCCCCCGCTCCTGTATCATCTACCGATTTATTTGGATATGCTTTCATCCTAATCCATTTTTTTGCCGCCACGATTCCTGCCCCTCTTTTTCCATCAGTAATAGCTACCACCCCAGCACCACAACTTGCTGCTGCCCTGGCAATCGAGTCTTCATCATTAAAATCTATGTCAAACAAATTTGCCGCCTCCATTCTATTGACCACCAAATACTGTACCTTTGGTAACAACTTTATAATCCTCTCTCTCTCATTAAGTTCTCCTCTTCCAGGATTTATCCCAACCCCCACGTTCTTACTGTTTGCATACGATACTATATCTTCAAGTAAAGATACCTTTCCCCCAAGCGAACTAATCTGCAACCAATCACTTCTCTCAAGATCCTTCCACAAAATCTCTTCTGGCTCAATATCGCCGCTTTCTCCTCTATAGGTAATAATCGATCTACCTCCATCAGGAGCTACCAACACCGCCGACAATCCCGTCCTTCCCTGACTTCTTATTACCAAGGACAAATCCAAACCCAATGACCTCAGCTCATCTTCAATCATCTTGGCTAGATTATCATCCCCGACCTTTACCAACACTTTCACAGCGTGCCCAAGCATCATCAAGCCCACTCCCACATTCGTTCCTCCTCCGCCTGTAGCCAGGACCCCATCTTGTGCTTCTAGCTTCCCGCCAATCATTTCACACATAGCCACACCGCCAGGCATATCATGACCCTTCACCACCTTTAAGCTATTCGACTTTAAAATCGCATCAACGACAGCAGCGCCTATTGTTATTACCCTTTTCATCTTCAAGCTTTTCCATATACGATTTCGGCCAACTTTCTGGATACTTCATCAGGATTATCATCCTGCCACACATTCCTTCCAATTGCTATCCCAGCCGCCCCAGCATCCATACAACCAGCGATCTCTGATTCTAAGCTTAGCCAGTCAGTTTTATTTCCACCCTGCACCAGCACTCCGGTCTTACCAGCAGACTGCACCACCCACTTAAAGCTTTCTCTGTCTCCCGTGTAAGGTACCTTTACAAAATCAGCATTAAGCTCCAAGCCCAACCTTGCACCATAGGCAACCACATCTTTGTCTGTCTCTTTTCCCTCTACTTTTTTACCCCTAGGATACATCCAGGCAATCACCACCAAACCTTTGGCATGTGCTTCATCTTCAATACGAGAAAACTCCACCAGCATCTGTTCTTCATTTTCAGAGCCAACATAAATCGTATATCCAACACCCACCGCTCCCAATTCTATTGCTTTATCCACAGTACAAAGCTGCAGTGATAAAGGTTCTTCTTTTTGAAACGCTGTTTTCCCATTTAACTTCACTATCAAAGGCACTCCACACTCTCGTTTGTAGTATCTAGCTGCAATACCTTCCTGAAAAACCACCCCTGTATAGTAGCCATTCTGTGCTATCTTCATTAAATATTCAGGATCAATATTCGTCTCATTAAAATCCACCGGCCCATGTTCAAAACCTTGATCATAAGCCAAAAGCATAACCTTTCCATCTCTTTCGATTACATTAGTTGATACCATAACCCATCATAACATCAACTTCTCAACTCTCCCCTCTATCCATCTTGCAGACAAACCAAACTTCTCGTATAAATCTTCAGGTAAGCCACTCTCACCCCACTTGTCGGCCACTCCCATTCTCTCTAGTCTTACGGGCATCTTTTCAGATAACACTTCTGCCACAGCACCCCCCAAACCACCAGTCACCTGGTGATCTTCTATGCAAAGAACCCTTCCTGTCTTCTTTGCACTTCTAATCAACGTCTCAGCATCAATCGGTTTAACCGTGTGCATATTTATTACCTCCACTGACACCCTCCCTGCCAGCTTTTCTGCCACCTTCATCGCTTCTCCCAAGATAGGACCACAACCAACCACTGTAATATCTTTTCCTTGCCTTAAAATCTGCGCTTTACCTATTTCAAACTTAAGAGCTTTGTCAACAAACAACCCTGTCTTTTGCCTTGTTAACCTTAGATACGCAGGGCCATAAAGTTCAGATAATCTCTCTGTTGCCTGTCTTGCCTGATAAGCATCAGCTGGCACCACCACCATCATACCCGGCAAAACCCTCATAATGGCAATATCCTCCAGCGCCTGATGAGTTGCCCCATCTGGACCTACACCTAATCCAGTATGTCCACCCACGATCTTCACATTCAAGTTCGATAGCGCCACAGAAACTCTAATCTGATCCCAGCTCCTGCCAGGAGAAAATGCCGCATAAGAAACGGCAAAAACACAATTGCCTTCCAAGGCCAAGCCAGCTGCCAGCCCTACCATATTTTGCTCAGCCACTCCCACCTCTACCATTCTTTCTGGAAATCTTTTTCCAAACTCTTCAACTCGCATACTCTCCTCAAGATCAGCACACACCACCATCACCTTGTTCTGCTTTTCGCCCAAAGACAACAGAGCCTCGCCAAAACCATCTCTAGTTGCTTTCATTTGTACTTCAGTCATTTTTTACCTCTAATTAACTCTTCTAATGCATCGAATGCTTGTTCTTTTGTAGGGGGAATTCCATGCCAGCGGTAGTTGTTTTCCATAAAACCAACCCCTTTTCCGGGAGTAGTTACCATAATTACCGCCTTAGGTGTTTTGGGATGCAACCCGGCCCATTCCTTAACCTTTTCCAAATCTTCAAAATCGTGTCCATCAATTTCCATCACCTCCATACCACAACCTTCCAATCTCTTTTTCAAATTTCCCAAGGGCATGATCTTACTTACTTCCCCAGTAATTTGAATATTATTGTAGTCAATCACATAAATCAGGTTTCCCAATTCGTACTTTACCGCTGAAATATACGCCTCCCAAGTCTGCCCTTCTTGCACTTCCCCATCACTGCCCAAACACCAAACCCAATGTTTTTCACCTCTTCTTTTTGCTGCCAAAGCCATTCCCACAGCCACACTCACTCCTTGACCCAAAGGCCCGCTAGTGTTTTCCACACCAGGTAATATCTCATGTCCCAAACCAGACATTTTTTTAAGTTCTACTCTCTTCACTGGATGACCTTGTAATCTAGATCCAATCTTTCTCAAGCTAGAAAGTTCTGCAAGTGGAAAATAACCTGCCATTGCTAAAGTTACATACAGTACAGGAGCGTAATGACCGCACGACAGTATCAATCTATCTCTTCCTTCCCATGATGGTTCACCAGATCTGTGTCTCAAACCTCCTCCAAAGTACCACCAAGCAAATATATCTGCTGTTCCCATCGCCCCTGCTGTATGACCAGATCCAGCTATCGCCAAGCTTCTAATTATATTTTTCCTTATATCACGAGCCACCAGGGGCAAGTCCGGTTTCGGCATAACTTAATCTTACCTTAGCTTAGTGCTCCACAAAAGCCTCTTCTCCACTTCCATCCTCAATCAGATGCGTATGAAAATGTGGATTTTCTCGCTCACCCTTAGATAATTCCTCATCAAACTCTTCCAAATACTTCACCACCATCTCTGGGGTTGTGGCAATTCTATACACTCTTAAAGACCCAGGCCTATCACCAATCCTCATGTTACTTACCAAGGACTCCATTATCGGAAACCAAAAATCACCATACAAAATCAAGGGTTTGTGTCTTCCAAAATACAAGTAGGCTAGTCCCCACGCCATACCCAATTCAGACAAGGTGCCAGTTCCACCATTCATCACCACATAAGCATTCCCCAATTCCAGAAGCTTCATGGTTCTGTCTACGTAGTTATTCATTATCACTTCTTTATCTGCTTTATTTTCAGGATCTTTTCCCTCAAAGTTCTCAATATACTTCGGATAAAATGTTGCCACCACCGCCTTCCCCCCTCCTGCGTGCGCTCCTTCAGTCGCAGCTCTCATCACCCCTGGTCCACCTCCATTTACAATTTCCAGTCCATTCTCCGCCAAAAGCTTTGCAATCTCCACCGTCTCTTTATAAAGTGGATCACTAGGTGGACAGTCGGCAAAACCAAAAATAGTAATCGATGATAAGTTTTTAAAACTCATTGGTGTTTTTGTGCTAATTTTTGTAAATTATCAATTTCCAAAGCAATATCTTCTGACATTAAAAGGTGACTGCCTACAGCAAACTCCATCTTGGCAAAACTCCTGTCCATTTCATCTTCAGCCAGCTCCTCCGACCAATCAGACACAAAACACCCCTTTATTTTTTCCTCATCCAAACCCCCATCAACAATAATCTTCACTGTCTTTGATAATTTTCTTACTTGTTTAATTTTTTCGTACACACTGTCTTGAAACTCTCTCCCTTGAGCACCAGCCTTCACACTCATAAGCAGCACCGCGTCCAAATCATGTATTACTTCATCCAAGCCATCCAAGCTTGTGTTTACATCATAAGCCAGCCCTGCTTTCATGCCTGCAGCCTGTACGTCGGCGACAAACCTCACTCGGTCCTCCATCATTTCTACTTCACCCCACACCCCAACCGCTCCAGCTTCAGCACATCTCTCAATCCAGTACTCAGGTCTTTCCACCATTAAATGCACATCAAACTCTATAGCTGTTGTTACTTCTCTAATCACTTCTGGACCCACGGTTACAGTCTCCTCAAACTTTCCATCCACCACATCAAGCTGCACCCGCTTCACCAGCCCCTCCACCTTCTTTAAATCTCGTTCAAACGCTGTAATGTCTTTTGCTAGTATCGAAGGAACTATTGTAACCATATTAAATTTCAGATAATTTACTGATTCTTCTTGTATATCTCTCTTCATCAGAGAAATCGTTTGATAAAAACGCATCCACTATGTCTCTCACCGCTGACACATCAAGGTAGTCTGCTGGAATCGCCAAACAATTAATATCGTCATCAGTTCTCCCTCGCTTTACAGCCTCACTATCAAATCCAAAACCACATCTAACCCCTGAAAACCTATTAGCTGTTATCACCATACCCATCCCATTTCTACAAAATAGCAATCCTCTAGCTTGAGAGTCTCCTTCCAATTCTCTTGCCACCATCACTGCATAATCCACATAGTCATCACCCTCATCCAACTGAGTACTTCCCAAATCAGTTACCTCATCTCTCCCTCGGTTAGTTAAATATTCCTTAATTTGTTCTTTTATCTCAAAGCCGCCATGATCAGCTCCTAAAAATATCTTCATATAAACTAATATATCAGGCTTAAGACTCTAGTACCCAAATTCTGCTTTCAGTTCCTCACTCATCATGTCTCTGCTCCATGGCGGATCCCAAACAATCTCCACCACTATGTGATTTATTTCCTTAATCTCACTTACAGAATCTTTTACCAGTGACTCAATGAGCGGAGCCAGCGGGCATCCTGGTGAGGTTAAGGTCATCTCCACTTCAGCTTCACCTTGTTCGTACCTCACATCATAAACCAGACCTAAATCCACAATCGACACTCCCAACTCTGGGTCAATTACTTTTTTCAAAGCCTCCCAAATCCTTGCTTCAATATCACTCATTTGCCTATTTTAAACTGTGCCTCCAATAAAACAAATACTCCCCATATCGCAAAGGTCAAACCAACTAATAGCCATTGTGTTGAAGCCAACCACAAATCACTCCCAGCTGCACCTATTATTGCCAATGCCACGCAAATCACTGACCCTGTCATTAGCACTTTTCCAAAAGCCAATTTATCTTTATTTTTCACCCTCCATTCACCACCTTTCAATCATCAACTACTAATTTATCCCACGACTCTCCTACTTGAATACTATTCAGTTCCTTGAGCAGCTCTTCTTCCGTCTCCTCCGACTCACCAGTTATTTGAGGTTCCTGATACTCCACCACAGGTGTCTTTTCAGCTCCAGGCAAAGTACATCCTGCAAGCAATACAGAAAGACAAAGTAGTACAATATTTTTTTTATTCATCACCAGATGCCGGTATCACTAAATTCTGTTTTCTTACCCTAGCCAGTGCTGCTAAAGCTCTCGCCAATTGCTTGTGTACTTCCGCGAATCCAGATCTTGCTTTTCCCAACATGGCGTTTGCTCCATTAACCTGTTTCAAGTTTTCCGACCACTTTCCTGGTTCAATTGCATCAAAGGTATCTGCTGCTGTGTTACAGTTATTTGAAGCTGTCGTCAACGTTTCTCTTGACTTCAACAACATATTACTTACATCAGACAACCCTTTAGAGTTCGACCCCTTCTTTGTTTTAAGTGTCTCCACCTTTTGTTCAGTTCTTCCAATTATCTCGCCAAGCTTCTTATTCATCTCCACGCAATGTACTCGCAATGCGCTCGCCCTCTTGGTCATTTTTTTTTCTCTTTTCTCCTGTCTCTCAGTAGCCGCTTCCTTAACCTTTTCCTTTTTCTCCTGCAAAATTGTATTCCTTCTTTCTTGCATCTCCGGCTTCCACCCAGTACTTGTTTCTGCCAAAATAATACCAGGATTGAGAAGTGAAATAGCTGCAAACATAACTCCCAAACACTTTTTCATCATATTCATATCAGACTATTAACTAACTAAAGTATAGCAATCCTTTTACCAACTATCTCATAATCACCCAACCAGCCCATATCATCATAAGTCCCATGGCCAGCCTCATCCATTTTCCCCACTTATGCTCCCACTCTTTCATCTCCAACACCCCCTTACCAAAACTAACCACCAACCAAATCACCAGCATCGGTAAAATAAATACCAAGTTGTAGTACAAAAAATAAAAGAATATTTTATACATCTCCATTCCACTTCTAGCCAAAACTGTAGCTGTTCCAATATAAAGCGGCATCATACATGGAGTAGAAAATGCCGTCGTTAAAAACCCAACTATAAACGACATGCCTACACTAGCGCTTTCCATCAACACACCAAGCTTGGCAAATCCTTTACCACTCATACGCAGATGAATTGGCAGATCAGGAAAAAACACATCTTTAATCTGCACCAAACCTGCAAGTATCACCATCACCCCTAGAAACAACTTAAACCAATAAGCCAACCAGAAATTTTGTAAGTAGTACGCCACTCCATAAAATGCCAAGCCAGCCAAAAGATATGTTACAAACACGCCACTGATATAGGCAAATCCAATCAGCAAAAGCTTCCTTCTTTTAGAATCATTACCGCCAAAAATCAGTAGATATCCCAAGAAAGTAATTGTCATCCCAATTCCACATGGATTCAATCCATTTGCCAAAGCAGAAGCTGTTAATACTCCTAAATTAATCATTTGATTGTTAATGCTTCTCTAACTTTTTCCATTACAAACTGGGGCGACACCATCACTCCATTCACAAAAATTGTCGGCGTTCCTCCAAGCGACATGCTCTCCGCCAACTGCCTATCAGCCGCCACCGCCTGATCAGTCTGTGAGCTAGCGATCCTTACCATAAAATCTTTGCTATCAAGCCCCAAAGACACAGCATAACCTTCCAGTTTTTTCTCAATGTCCGAAACACCTGTCCACTCCTCTTGTTTTTCAAACAACAAATCCATCATCTCCCAACCCTTACCCATCTGCCTAGCAGCTTCCACTGCTTTTGCCGAAATCACTGCATGTTTATGAATTCTTAAAGGATAATGTCTAAATACAAACTCCACTCCCTCTGTTTTGCGTAATCCTCCAATTACTCCATGCGCCGCTTTACACGCCGGACACTCCATGTCAGAAAAGTTCACCACTCGTACCTTTACCTCACCACTTCTTGTCGCCATAAGTGCTCCATCAGCAAGCTTATTCTCATCAACCACCGCTCCCTCACCCGACATCTTTGATAATCCAAAAATCATCAAACCCACCAATACCACACATACTCCCACTACCCCCAATACCATTTTTAAATCTTTCATATCTGATCCAGCATTTTTAATATTGCCCTATGAGCTAAAGTGGCACATTTTTTTCTTCCGGCACTTACTTCACCTCCCAACATTTCCATCACTTCATCTTCACTAATTTCGCGCACCTCACTCAAACTCATATTGGTAATTTTTTCTGAAAGCATGCTTGCAGCAGCAGTAGAAATTGCACACCCCACACCCTGCCACTTAACAGACTTCACCCTATCACCGTCAACCTCCATAAACACTTTAATTACATCTCCACAAGAAGAATTAGCTTCGGTAATTGCCAAAGCACAACCATCAATCACCCCAAAGTTTCTCGGGTTTTTATAATGATCAATTATTTCATCTTTATATTCAGACATTTACTTTTATGCAAAAACTTTTTTTACTTCTCCGAGCTTATCAACCAATACTTCAATATCCTCCTCTGTATTATATAAATATAGTGAAGCTCTTACCATAGAATTCACACCAAAACTATTCACCAACGGAGCTGCACAATGCTGACCACTCCTTACACAAATCCCAAAACTATTTAATATCTGAGCTGTATCATGTGAATGAACTCCTCTTACATTAAAAGGAATCACAGCACCACGATTGGTATCTTTCCAATCCCCATACACATCAATCAGTCCAGAGTCTACCAATGGTGTAATTTTTTCAATTGCTTTTTCCAGTAGCCATTCCTCGTAATTCTTTATCTGGTCCATTCCTAATGATTTTAGATACTCACACGAAGCCCCCAACCCCACAATTCCCGCGATATCTGGCGTACCCGCCTCAAACTTAGCCGGAAGCTCTGCCCAAGTTGCGCCATCCACCCTCACCTCTCCAATCATGTCACCTCCATACAAAAACGGTGGCATGGCTTCCAATATTTTTCTTTTTCCCCAAAGCACTCCCACACCAGTTGGTCCCAACATCTTGTGTGAAGAAAAAGCCATAAAATCAATTCCCAATCTTTCAACATTTACCGGTAAATGTGGCACCATCTGAGCTCCATCCACCAAAACCACAGCCTCTTTAGATTTTTGCCGAACAAGAGACACTATCTCATCTACAGGATTTATCGTTCCAAGGACGTTAGAAACTCCAGTAATTGCCACCATCTTTACCTTTTCATCTAGCAAATCACTTAGTCCTCCCGTTTGTGTCCTCAAGCCATCTCTCTCACCATACTCCACCCCACCATGTTTCATCCGTAATTTTCCTCCACTATCCACATCAATAACCCTCAACACCGCTCCTTTCTCTCTGCACAACTCTTGCCAAGGTACCAAATTTGAGTGATGTTCCATCCTGCTCACCACCACAGCGTCTCCATCATTCACAAACTTTCTACCCCAAGAGTAAGCCACTAAATTAATACTTTCACTGGTATTACGTGTAAAAATCACTTCTTCAAAACGGCCACCAATCAAACTAGCCACCGCCGCCCTTGCCTCATCCACCAGTCTAGTTGACTCCACCGACAGTTCATAAACACCTCTATGAATATTTGCATTCGTCTCCCGATAATACCTATTCATCCTTTCAATCACCATCTCTGGCTTCTGGCTTGTAGCCCCACTATCCAAAAAGACTAATTTATTTCCTTTAATTTTTGTTTTAAAAAT
>CAIQPO010000086.1 GCA_903873735.1 Candidatus Collierbacteria bacterium
ATACAATGGCTTCCTTAGTTACCACCGCTACTGGTGGAACTATTACCATTGTAGAAGACTCTACTGTTAATGGTGGTTTGACTACTTCGGTAGAAAACCCACTTGACGGTAATGTCTATTGCAGGAGTGGTCACCTTTAATCAGATACAAGGTAATGAGGATGATACTAAATCAGTTTTGACGGAGCTAAGGAGAGTTTATTCACAAGCTACGGGGGTTTCTTACCCGAGAGGTGTAGTGTGCAATAACCTTTCTGGATATCAAGTGACAATTCCAGCATCATCCTCGACAAATAAGCAAAGTAGTATTACGGTGACCGCACTGTGCTCCCCTGCCAGTGTCGTAGAAACAAGGACTGCGGTGCTTAAATCTTCGTATTTCAACAATAATAACACCGAGGTTAACTTCATCATTAAAACGGGCTCTGGTCAGCTTCAGGCTGTTGCTCCAACTACCTTACCAATAAATTTAAACATTGTTTCGAATAATAGCGCTACTACTTTAAAAGTAGTGGAGGTGCGTGATTTTGGAGTTTTTAATATTCAATGAAAATACTGTCTAAGAAAAATAACGGACAGATGCTGGCTGAAGTGTTGGTGGCAATTGGTGTGATTGTGTTGGTTTTGGTAGGGATGACTAGTCTCATGACAAGATCCACAAAGACAGTAAGAGAAACAAAGATGAGAGATGAAGCGAAGAGGCTGATTGAGGGAAGATTGGCTTATTTGAGAATGGAAAGAGATAGAGACCAGGAAAATTACATTAATAATGTGGCTGTAAACAACATGAACTGTCCTTGGACTTTTACTTCTGATTATGGATCGTTTTCCTGCGCCCAGATGTTTTCAAACATCACAGGAGGTAAGAGGGCGACAGTGACAGCCTCTTGGAGTGAGGGTGGAGAGGCTAGATCAATGTCTATGTCGGCAGATATTATGCAATACTAAAGTTATGAAAAATGGCTTTACCCTTCTAGAGATGATGGTGGCAATTTCCATTATGGCAATTTTGATTAGTGGTGGAACCTTGATTTTATTTAAAACGCTAGGGTCTAGAGGTTATAATCAGGCGGATTTAAATATCAACACAGCCGGTTCGCAGATTATGGAGTCAATTGAGCAGAGTATAAAATATTCAAATGCTGAAGCGGTTGGGGCAAATGATAGAGAAGATTGCGCAGCAGCTGGTGTGTCTGGAGTTACAGCCTCAACCCTTTCTGTCAGCGATTCATGGGGTACAAGCGTGTATTCATTAGTGGGAACTTCGATTGCTTCAAACTCCGCTACTATCTCAAGTAGCGAGGTGGAGGTTACTAATCTAGAGTTTGTGTGGACTTGTGTTTCTGGAGCTGGAGATAAAGTGAAGATTAGTTTTAGGTTAAATGATACTTCTGCTACTACCTTGGCAAGGGATTTTTTAAGAGAGATCAATATGTATAATAGTGGTATATAGGTATGAATAAAAGAAATCTTGAGTCTGGACAAATTGCATTGGTGTTGGTTTTGGTTATGACTGTGGTTGGGGCGGCGGCAATATCACTTGCCGGTAGGGCTACGATTGAAACAAGAGTTCAAGAGATTAATGTTGATAGCAGCCAAGCTATGCTTGCGGCTGAGTCTGGACTTGAAGCTGCTTTAAGGAATGCTCCAACTGATGCGGTAGTTACAGGATCTCTGGACGCAAATACTTCCTATCGCGTTGAGGACTCTGCGGTTGGATCGGATTACGTGACCTTAAGTAACCTAAAAAATGTGGAAACAGTTGAAATAAATTTAGTAGGTGGAACTGGTACTGGCATTGATTTGTTTTGGGAATCTGATCCTGCTGGTATAGCCAGAGGACTTTATGTTCAAGTGTTTTCGGCTGCAGGAGTAATTGATTATTCTATTGCACCAGCTGGTTTTGGCACTGGTTTTGATAGTTCTGGAATAATCCTAAATCAGACACTCGGTACCACCAACTTTGACTACAGAAGAACAGTACCTTTTACAGCAGGTGCATCCACGATTATGAAGGTAACAGTGCTTGGAGGAGAGTCTACCTTGGGGTACAGATCAAATGGTGGAACTCTAGCAAACCAATTGAGGAGAAAGACTTCTGTTGGAACTGTAGTTAGGGGTACTGATACGGTGAAACAGGGTTTTGAATACCAAGAGTCTATAACAGACGAGGTGCCAAATGTCTTTAACTACACACTTTTCTCTAGCGGATCAATTGTACAGTAATACCCAATTTGTTTTCTGGTTGCTATAATGAATTATGCCTGCATATTTTGGTTTAGATATTGGTACGTCTAGTATTAAACTTGCGCATATAGATGGTACTAAGGTGGTTTGTTTGGGAATTGCAAATAATTCTCAAGGGAAAGCCTTGGCCGATATGGCAAATTCGGAGAAAATTTCATTAGTTGAGTCTCTGAAAATTATGATGAAAGAGACTGGTTTGAAATCAAGACAAGTGGTCGCTTCCATCCCAGAGTCAGCTGTTTACTCAAGGGTGATGAAATTTCCATTTATGTCTACTCCGGAATTAGCGACTGCCATAAAATGGGAGTTGGATCAAACTGTCCCCTTTCCTCCAAACGAGATTGAAGTTTCTTGGGTGGTAATCGAAAAACCGCAAAGAGCTACTGGAGAGGAAAAAATTGGAGTATATGTGGTAGCTACCCCATCTAAGGTATCTGACGCTTACACAAGTGTTCTTGAGCTGGCTGGCTTGGAGCCTGTGAGATTGGAAAATGAGATTCCAGCTCTATCTAGAGCCTTTTCTGCTGGAGCTTCTGACACAGCTCCTGTGTTAGTGATGAATATGGGTGCGTCTGGTACTAATATGATTGTGGCAGGTAAAGAGAAACTTTTTTCAAACTATTATATGCCGATTGGTGGCAATGCACTGACAAGGTTTGTAGCTGACGCCTTTTCGTTGCCAATAACACAAGCTGAGAGCTATAAGAGAACTTACGGCATGGCAAAAGACCAGCTTGAAGGGAAGATGTTTACAGTTTTAAAGCCAATTATTGATAATGTATTAGGTGAGGCTAAGAAGATGATGATTGCTTATCAGAATGACTACAAGGGCACTGCGGTTGCAAGAATCATACTGTCTGGTGGAGGGTCGTATTTAAATGGAATAATCCCTTATATGAGTGAGTTTTTCCCCAACACTGAGGTAGTTATTGGTGACGCATTTTCGGGGCTGTCGGTCCAGGAAAAATTCAAAGGATTGGGTCCGGTATTTGATGTAGCCTGTGGTTTGTCAGCTTAATTAATATGGTTAAAGTAAACTTACTTAGTAAAAAGAGGCAAAGTAAGAAAAATAAGAGCATTGTTGTTTATGCTGGTTTGGGTGCTTTTGGATTGTTCGCTTTATATTTTGTAGTTCAGCTATCCATTGTGGTGTTTGGATTAATTTCAGTTAATCAAAAAATTTCGAAAGCCAAAAAAGATACTGAATCTGTTTCGGCACAGATTCTTAAAGATAACGACAATTTAAATAGATTTATTTTGTCCAAATTTATTTTGTCGGAAGTTTTGAAGCAGAGGGCGAAGCAATTTGACTATATAACCTATCTATCAAAAATTTCAGCTATGGTTCCAATCGGATCAGAGTTGTCGGGTATAGATTTCCAGACTAAAGGCTTTGCTATGGTGAAAATTTTATCTGAGGACTCTAATTCATACAAAACGATGGAAGCAGCTTTTAAGAATATGGACTTATCCGATAAGTTTTTTACTGGTTCAATCATCAAACAGGTTTCTAGGATGGATAATGGAAATATTATGACTGATCTAATTATTGGTTTGGGAAAACAAGATGCCGGAAAGTAAAATTACTGGATATAAGAAGGTATTTGGTTTCGTCTTACCAGAGTGGGTAGATGAAAAAAGCTTGAACATGGCTATTGGCTATGTCTTGGTGTCTATGGTGATGATGTTTGTATTGGTATTACTCGTGAACCCAAATAAGGAAACTGTAAATAAGCTTCAAGCCCAGTACAAGACAGATAGCCAGCGACTGACTGCCTTGACAGAATCAAAGAGGAATATGGATAAGCTTCTCCAAGATGTAACGAAGACCGAACAGGATGCCATTTTCAAGGCCATGCCGATAAATTATTCTCCTGAAGAAGCGATTTACTCAATAAGATTGGTAGCAAATGAGTCTCAAGTTTCGATTAAAGAATACACCTTACCCAGAGGTACACTTTTTGAAGAAGGTAAGCTTCAGTTTGGCGGCAGTGGTTCAAAAGATAAAACAAACTCAGTCATTTTTAACAACTTTATTCTAACTGTCTCTATAGATGGAAATATCGAAAATATCTTGAAGTTTGTTCGGGCAATTCAGAAAACATTACCAGTAGCATTTGTATCTGACCTTGGAATTCAGGAGGCTGTTAAGATGGCTGAATCCACAAAGTCTCGATCAGTTACTTTGAAGCTTTCAATTGTGTATTACCAGCCAGTGGTGAAAAGTTTTAATTTGGCAGGATTGCAAACATTTTCATCAGCTGAAACTACCTTAATGAAGGAACTGGCGACATATAATACTCAGTCATCAACTGGGTATGTGCCTTCAGCATCTATTTCTGGAGAGTTGTCTGGAGATTCCAGTAGAGATTTGTTTGGAGAGTAAATTGATAACAAAAAACCCGGTTACCCGGGTCTTTTGATTTTCTAATTTTTATTCCTTAGTTTCTTCTGCGACTTCTTTAACGTCTTCTTTTGTCTCTTCTTTCTTTTCTTCAACCTCTTCAACTTCTTCTGCTGACTCTTCGTATACTTTACCATCCTCTTTAAGGTCTACGATGGCTCTAGTGCCCTTCTGGATTGCGGCAATTCTAACGATTTGTCTGATGGCTTTGATGACCTTTCCCTGCTTGCCAATGACTCTGCCGACGTCTTCTGGGTTGACTTCAATAAGGTATTTGGTAAGAGTATTGTCTTCAGCTACTTCTTCGGTGACTGAAACACTTTCTGGGTGATTGACGATATTACTAACGATGTATTCGATGAGTTGTTTCATTGTTGTTTTTCAACTAACTTTCTAATAGTATCTGTGGGTTGTGCTCCCTTTTTTACCCATAATTGATAATTTTCCATATTTATGGAAATTTTATTTTCTTTTAAATGGGGGTTGTAGGTACCAAGTGTTTCTACCACTGTACCTGATAGTTTTGATTTATCTTCGGCAATCACGACACGATAATATCTTTGATGTCTTTTGCCTGTAGGTTGAAGTTTGATCTTTAGCATATGCGTATTATATCAGTTCGAGTGCTTTTTGGGCAGCTTTTTGCTCGGCGTCTTGTTTGTTTTTGCCAATACCTGTTGCAATGGGCTTGTTGTCAATTGATACTTGAGCTTCAAAAGTTTTGTCGTGATCTGGTCCGATTTCGCTAACGATGGTATATATTGGGGTCGGCATGCCTTTCGACTGAATAAGCTCCTGAAGAGTGGATTTTGAGTCTTTAAGTCTATTTTCGCTGACAGCACTGTCGGCTAAGGGGATAATGTATTTGTTAAAGAAGTTTTGAGTAGGCGCCAGTCCCCCATCAGAATAAATGGCACCAATCAGACTTTCAATAATATCTTCAAGAGTTGATGGGTTTTGTCTGCCACCTGTAGCCTCCTCACCTTTACTTAATTGGATAAATGAGCCCAGGTTGAGTGTTTGGGCCAATTTTGAAAGGGACTCGGTTCTGACTGTGGCTGATCTGGCAGCAGTAAGAAAACCTTCCTGTTTGTCTTGGTGTGTATTGAACAAATATTCCGAAATAAGCATTTCAAGAATAGCGTCACCTAGAAACTCTAAACGTTCGTATGTTTGATTGACTCCAGGCTCGTTGAGTTTGGATCTATGCGTAAGAGCGATTTCCAAGATTTGTGGGTTTTGGAAATGGTACTCTAAGATTTGTTCAAGGGAAGATATTTCTTCTTGGGTCATGAATCTTGACGATTAGTGTGGGTGATGGCTGCAGCCAGAGCTCCATTTACAAAACTAGAGCTGGTTTTGCCACCGTATCTTTTGGCTATCTCAACTGCCTCATCGATGATTACTTTGGTGGGGGTTTGAGTTTTGAAGAGTAACTCGTAGACTGCCTGTCTTAAAACAGCGAGGTCGATGCGATTTATTTGTGAAATTGGCCATTCAGGAGCGCATTTTTGAATAATGTCGTCTATTTGAGTGATATTGGCATTAATCTTTTCTACTCGACTGGGTTTTTCTGGTTGATCGGTAAAGGTACCAGCAAAAAGCGACTTAAAGGTGGCGATGCGTTTTAAGTGTCTTGGATCTGTGGCAGATTTCACTTGTGAATATTGATTTTTTTAATCAGCTTTGCATTTTTGGCAAATGTAGTGAGCTCTTTTGAGACTACCACATTTTTTGCAGGTTATCATCTTGGGTGTGCCAAGCTTAATCTGAGATCTTCGTCTTCCCTGTCTGCCAGTGGAAAGCTTTCTTTTTGGTGTTGCAGCCATATTTTAGATGTATTTATTGACAAGTCATATTTTAACAACCAACTGACTCAAGGGCAACTGGCTCATGGTACATAAGGCGCATATCTTTGGTATGGGAACTTGACAGCATCTGGAGCGTTTTGTAGGAGGTCTGTACGGTAGGTAAAGAGAGATGATGATTCTATGTTGTTGGTGACTCCCCTGTCGCGGTCTGGAACAATACCACCATGAGCAACAAAGGAAC
>CAIQPO010000087.1 GCA_903873735.1 Candidatus Collierbacteria bacterium
GTCTTCCAAGTAATTGCTCCAGGCAAGAACATAAAGATTATCAAATATCCGGATAGTGAATTTGGATGAGAGAATGTGGAGTACGGTCTTAGATATAAATTTCCAAATATTTCTTGTTTAGCAACAAAGGTATCAGATATATTTATTTTTCTTTCACCAAGTAAATAGAAGATTGATCCAAAAGATTTTCCCGTAAAAAATTGAAAATTTGCTAGGATTAAAACGATGGTTGCTGAAAAGATTAATGAATTTACAATTTGAGTTTTACTTATCTTTCTTTCATTTAAAGTTCCAGTGAAGGTAAGATATAAATAAATTTTTAGCCAGGATACAAAGGTGATTAGGGGATTAATCGAGATAATGATGTTTAATGTGGAAATCAGCAACAGAAACTTGTAATGGTTTTGATTATTTATTAGGTGTTTTTTAAGATATTGTGAATTTGAAATAAGTGCAAGAACAAAAATTATTTCTGTTAGATAGATGGTGGGGGAGAGATAATCAATTTTGAATCCTGCTACATAACTAGAAGCTGGCCAAAAATGAAGTCCTAATTGAAAGGGAATGAAGATCAAACCAAGAAATATCAGCAATCTGCCCATGTATTGCTTTGGATTGTACAACAATAGGCAGACCTAAACCTGCCTGTATTGATTAATTACTTACTGACTAAATTTATTGGGGGATTATATACATTTGTCTGTATGGTGCTTCACCTCTAGATTCAGTTTTTATACCAGGAAATTCTGAAAGAATAATATGAACGATTCTTCTTTCATAGGAAGATAAATTTGGAAGTATTATCTCTTTTTGAAGCTCCATGGCTCGTTGAGCGGCGTTACTAGCCATTTCTCTTAGAGCATCTTCTCTTCTTTCCTGATAGTCATTAACATTTAAGTGCAACTTTGGCCAGAAGGCGAATCTTTGAAATATTATTAGAGAGAATATTAACCTTAATGATGCAAGACCTTCTCCGTGATGACCAACAAAGATTCCAGCATTATCTAGTGGAACTTGAAGTGAAATATTGATGTTTTCATCATCAGTCATCTCTACAACGACTTGATCTTCTTTCAATTCTAGTAGAGTTAAGACATTAGTTAAAACTTCTACGACTTTGGTTTTGTCCATAGTTAATTGATATTTTTGATAATCTTAATTTTTACCAGGAAAGGTTTAAGCCCTCCTAGCCCTGAAAAGATATATTGCTGGATAATTGAAAATACAGTGGAGATAACCCAGTAGAGGACAAGACCGGATTGAAAACTGAGAGAAATAACTGTAGTCATAATCGGCATAGTATATAGCATCTGTTGTTGCATGGTTTGTGCCATTTCAAGACTATCTTCTTCTTTCTTCTTTTCTTGAGTTGCTTTGGGATTGTTTACGTGATGCTCTAAACCAGTTTGCATCATTAATGAAAATACAAACTGAGTAACACCAGCCAAAATTGGTAGTATGTAGAATTGATCAGGTTTGGTGAGATCAAGGTAAAGGAACTGATTTTTTACTTGAATACCTGAAATTATTGTTTGGCCTAAAAATTTCATTAATACTTGGTATAGACCAATTAGAATAATTATTTGGAGTATTTGAGGAAGACAACCGGAGGCTGGATTGATTCCGTGTTGTTTATATAGTTCGAGTTGAGCCTGCTGAAGCTTTGCTTTGTCTTGATGTTTGTGTTTTAGCTGATCAAGAGCTGGTTTTAATTCTTGCATTTTTTTAGCAGATTTAATGCTTGGAATAGTTAGAGGAATCAAGACTAATTTGGTGAGTAAGGTAAGAGAAATAATTGAGAGCCCTAAATCACCACCGAATAACTTGAAAAAGAATAAGAGGGCTTGGTAGATTGTGTCTGTGACAATATTAAACATAGCTATATGATTTTATCAGGAACTGGATCAAGTCCACCCTTTGAAAGGGGGTTGCATTTAATAATTCTTATTAATGATAAAAGCAGTCCTTTCAGAATTCCGTGTTTTATTATGGCTTGTCGAGAATATTCTGAACAGGTAGGTGAATATCGACAACCAGCTGATGTAACTCCTGAAAGGCGGATTAAGAAATGTAGAGGAGAAGATAAATACGATTGATAGAAATTATGAAGAATATATTTTCTTGAGTCCGAGCTGGATTTCTTCCTTAAGCTTCTGGAAAGTAAGATTGACGGCATTGGGTTTGGGGATAATAATTAAATCGATAGAAGGAATCTTAGCAACTTCTTCCTGAAGAATTGAGGAAATCGATCTTTTTAAATGATTCCTAACTGTAGCAAGTGGGCTGACTTTTTTTGAAGCAATTATGGCAAATCTTGAAAATGTAAGGGGGGATTTGATATATATTAAAGTCTGGTTTTCCAATCTCAAAACAGTACCATTGTCATTTAGTCGTGATCTTTCCGTTTTTAGAGGAAGTCGATACGACTGTTTTATCGCCATACTTAAACTGACAATTTTGATCTACCCTTTAGTCTTCTTCTTTTTATGACATTTCTACCTGAAGCGGTAGCCATTTTTTTTCTGAAACCATGGGTACGAACTCGTTTCATTTTTTTAGGTTGATAGACTCTTTTAGTTGACATAGGGTTATTTTACTATAATGCAGTTTGCTATTATACACCGAAGAATAAAAATAGCAGGGGTTACCTGCTATGATTTTGACGAATAAAGGAGAGTGCTTCGTAGAGTGAAGACCATGCGAGTAATGTGTCTGATAGCTCTGTATATGGCTCGTAGATAAACACATTACCTAATGCCTTGAATGTGGCACTGCCTAGTGAGATATCACTTTTTAGAGAGCGAGCTGGTTTGATACAAACGACAAATTTATTATCTTTACTAGAGAGGGGAATAACAAAGACTGATCCTAACTGGGGAATTATAACCTTAGCCGAGTAGTACTGACTTCCAGGCTTATTACTTGCCTGGTGTGCTGGACTGAAGCTTGGTTGATTTGGAATTGGATCAAATAGAAAACCAACTTCAATATCTACCTTTTTGCTGTAGTCTTGAGCAATTTCAAATATCGGCATCATATCAGGCGAAGAAAGAAATTCAACAAGCCTCATTCTAGTTTTGGGGATTAAGAGTCTGTCTTCTTTTCTGCCATCTGGTGGGGGAGTGGTAGCCTTAGCAATGAGAGTTTTTGCTCTATCTCTTATGGACATTTTCACCTCCTATATTTCAATGAACTTCTTGGATTATAGCATTATGATGTACTTTATTTGGGTAAACTGGGGGTTGTAGAATTGTGGATAAGTGTTAAAAAATAATCTCATCTGCCCAATTAGTAAACTTTGCGTAATTTATGGATAATCCAGCTGAGTCCCTGTGGCATCGGCTATGTGGAGAACTTGAGGTGGCTATGTCACCGGCGAGTTTTAATGGTTGGATTAAACCATGCTTAATTAAGTCAATTACACCAATCAGCGAGGAGAGAGTTATTGTTGAGATATCAACACCGTCTGCTTATCATGTGAGAACTATCGAAGAGAAATATTATTCCCATATTAGGGGAACTCTGGATAGATTAACTGGGAAGAAATGTGATGTGGCTCTGATAGTAGGGGATTCAAAACAACCAGTTCAGCAAGATCAATACAATTTCACTTCAAAAAATAAGGATGATGACTCTAGTAAAAAAGTTAATCTGTTTAATCAACAAGAAGATGAGAGTCAAAAACATAAAAATGACAATCTAAATCCAAAATATACATTTGAGACATATGTGGTAGGGAGTCCAAATAGATTGGCTTTTGCAGCAGCTAGATCTGTGGCAGATAATCCTGGAGTAAGACATAATCCTTTATTTATATATGGTGGTGTGGGAGTGGGAAAAACTCACCTAATGCATGCCGTTGGACATGATTTGGTAAAGAAAGGAGTGGGGAAGGTGGTATATGTAACTAGCGAACAGTTTACAAACGATCTAGTCAGCTCCTTTAGATCAAAAATGACGGATGCATTTAAGAAAAAATATCGCCAAGTGGGAGCTTTGTTGATTGATGATGTGCAGTTTTTTTCTGGAAAGGAATCTACACAGGAAGAATTTTTCCATACTTTCAATGAACTAACGATGAAGGGGGCGCAGATAATCATGACTAGTGACAGGAAGCCTCAAGAAATTACTGGACTAGAGGACAGACTTATTAGTCGGTTTTTGGGTGGTATGGCGGTTGATATTGGTTTGCCTGACTATGAAATGAAGGTGGCAATACTCAAACAAAAGGCGACCGAGATGGGTACCGATGTGGAAGCTGAGGCTTTTGATTTGCTGGCAAACACTTTACACACCAATGCTAGGGAAATTGAGGGGACTTTTGTAAAACTTTCGACAATGGCGAGCATTCAGGGAGGCAGATTAACTCAAGATATGATTCAACAGACAATGGGATTACCAGCGAAGACAGTTGCTAATGTAAAAATTAGACCGATTAAGGTAATCTCAACAGTGGCAAAGTATTATGATTTTAAAAATAAGGATTTACTTGGATCAAGTAGA
>CAIQPO010000088.1 GCA_903873735.1 Candidatus Collierbacteria bacterium
AGAGACACTGCCTCATCCAGCTTTGATTTTGGTAAGCCAGCTCCAATCACTACGTCTCCAGCATCTACAAACTGACTAGCCCCAGATCTAATTGAATACGCCCATCCTCTTTCTTCCCTAACCTCTTTCATCAATCTAGACAGCCAGCTATCACCCAAAATAATATTGACTAGCTCCAGTGCCCACTTTCGCCCATCATGTAAGTCTATTCCTCTAAATCCAAAAAATACTGCTGCCTGATCAAGTTTCCGTGACACTAGCATTTGTCTTGTCTCTCTTTGCTCATTCCAAGAAAATTTATCTTTTTCTGGTACCTTTCTTTTATCCTTAACCAATATCCCGAATTCTTTCTTAATTAGCTTCTCCACTTCTTCTTCACTGCCGTAATCTCCAACCACTCCCAATATCATGTTTTCAGCCACAAACCACTTATCAAAATACCTGCGTAGTTCTGAAACTGTCATTGCCTTCAAACTTTCCACGGTGCCGATAATCGGTCTTCCCAAGTTTGTTTTTCCATAAAGCAACTTCTCCATCTCCTCCGCCGCCTTGCTATTAGGACGATCTTCATACATATGAAGCTCCTCAAGAATTGTTCCTCGCTCCTTATCAAAATGCTCCTTTGGCAGAACTGGCTCTGTCACCAGCTGACCTACTATCCTCATCGCCAAAGGTAAGTGTGTTTTATCCATCTTCACCCAAAATCCCATCTCACTCTGACCAGTATAAGCATTGAAAGCCCCGCCCACTTTTTCCACTGCCGTGTTGATGTCGTACATGTGTGGAAATAGTCTAGTTCCCTTAAACACAAAATGTTCCAAAAAATGCGCACTACCAGCCTCCTGATCAGTTTCTTCTCTTGAACCAGTCCCCACCATCATCCGCACCGTCACACTTTGTCTGGCTTCTTTTACCATTACCACCTTTAGCTGCCCTACTTGAATTATTTTTGGCGAAAATCTCATAGACCATATTCTAAACGATATTCAAAACTCTTCCCATCTTGATATTACTATAAGATATGATATAATCAGCATGCACTTTTCCACTACCCTCGGAGGATCACCTATGAAACCTGAACATGCGCTCCTGTTCATTGTCACCATGATTGTACTCTTGGTTGGCATAATGCTCCCGATCACCCTGTCTAAACCGCCCAGTGGTTTAAAACCAGGCGATGAGGTTTACATTCTGACCGGCCAAACCATTCTGGAAGACGGAAAAGCCTGTCAGCAGTACTACCATGGACAAATCAGTCCCACCAGCCCAGAAAACAAGCAACGATGGCACAGGCTGCCAACTCTGCTTTTCCCCACCTACCGGCATCTGTCGATCATCTTCGACTCGGGCAAGATTGAATGGGTGGCCGACGGGCTCGTGGTCAAACCAGACTTCGCTACTTTGGTTTGCACCAACCCCATCTCTCACGAGTAGTCATAGCAGACCTGCATATCGCAGGTCTTTTTTTGTAATCTAAAGCTTCACCACCAGCTCCCCCTGCTTGTCTGTTCGCCAAAGCCCAACCCCCAACTGCTCAAACAATATCAAAACCTCTCTTGAGGGATGTCCGTAACTATTTTTCTCTCCCACAGAAATTACAGCCAAACCAGGTCTAACTTTTTCCAAAAACTCTTTACCAGTACTGTATTTTGACCCATGATGAGCCACTTTCAGCACATCAATTTTTTCTAGCACTCCATTAGCTATCAGTGCCAATTCTCGCTTGAATCCGATATCTCCTGTAAAAAGTACACTCCTTCCACCTCCCTTAAAGAGGACCACCAAAGAATCGTCGTTTTCGTTTTCAGTGACTACCTCATTAGGTTCAACGCCATCTAATATCTCAAAATATAAATCTTCATATCTATATATATCACCTATTCCACCCCTGACTACCTTACCAATCTCAAAATTCTTTTCAAGCCAGGAAAGAGCGCCTTCATGATCTCTTTGTGGATGTGAAACAAACACTAAATCAATTTTCTTATCCCCTGCAGGAATTTTCCCAGATATACATTTGTTCAAATCATCACCGGAAGGACCTACGTCTACCAATGCCTGAAAATAGCCTGAATACACCATTGCTGCATCCCCTTGACCCACATCACAAAAAACAACACTCGCTCCGTTGTTAGTCACAGAGATCGTCAAACTAACAATTCCCAGCAAAACTATTGCCAAACCAACAACAATCCCCTTGTTTATCATCTACCAAAGAAATCAATAATCATTACAACTAATTTTGCCATAGGTAATAAAAACATCCACATTACATCTGGCCAAAGTAAAGTCATTAATCCAAGTACCATTATTATAGGAACCATAAAACCAATCAAAATATTACTTAGTAGACCAAAAAAGCTCACCTCATCAAAAACTAAATAAATTACAGGATATACGCAAACAGAAACAGCCAAGCTAGAAATAAAACCCAAGTCCACCAGCACTCTCCCCACCCTGCCACCATTCCTATCAGCCCATGAAACAAGCCACGGAGCCAAAACTATAACCCCAAAGGATGCCAGTACGGTCAACTGAAGGCTTAAATTCCAAAGCAACCCCAACCCTTCAACTGCAAGCATTAGCCATGAGGAAACAAACAAGTACCACCAGCCATTTCCTTCTCTACCTATAGACTGACCAATGATCATAAGAAGCAACATCAAGGATGCCCTAATCATTGGTGGATCCAGTCCAGCAACAATTGAATAAAACGCTACACCCAGCCAAGCAAACCACCTAATTTTGTATCTGGGTAAAAATACCAACAAAGCCGACACCAAAAAACCAAATACCAGCATTACATTTGCCCCTGAAGCTACCACTAAATGAGACGTCCCACTTCTCCTCATCCTTATTTTGAAATCCCTGCCAATACCATCCTCGATTCCCAAAACCATCCCCAAACTCAAGGCAGCTTCATCAGGAGGCAGTTTATTATTAAAAATATGCGTTATTTTTTCACGAATTTTGCAAACAAAGTCCTTATTCACTCCATTACTAGTACTAGTATTCTCACCTTTACCAACAACGTATATTTCCGCATCAGACAAGACAATTTTGTGTTTCAAAATTGTTATCAGATTCACCTCCGGAATGCCAATTAAGCCAATTCTCTCACTTTGTGAAAATCCACACTTACCATAAATAGAGGCTTCAAATTCAGAAAATTCAATGATACATAATGAATCTGATTGATATATATTGACTGGTTTGCCAACTATTCTAATAGTTTCAGCCTGACTAAGCCTAAAACAATAAAACCACCACACACTCTCTGAAAGTGCCAGCAAAACAAACAGCCCCACTACCCTGGCAAGCCAACAACGAATAAATTTTTTTAATAAACACACAGCCTTTCTCGATTTCTATCGAGCACTCCCTTAGAGATCACCCCCTTGCCTGTTAAATCCTCTACCTTTTGGTACGGACGAGCATTTATGATGTCATTAGCACGACTACTTCCAATACCCCAAAGAGTATCCAATTCTTCAGTGGTAGCTGTATTAATGTTGACACACTTTATCTGACTTTTAGCCTCAATGCTACCCCCACCTGCCTCTATTGAATTTATCTCAGGGATATATATTTTCTGTCCGTCTTTCACCTTATCTGCTAAGTTAAACACTTTTGATACATAATCTCGGTCAGCAACAGCAGAAAGTCCACCTGAAGCTACTAAGACATCTTTTATCCTAGAGTTTTCACTCAATTCATATACCCCCGGGTGGATAACAGCGCCCTGGATATCAACCAATATTTTAAGATTTTTCACCGTACTCTTTTCAAGAAACTCCACTTCTACTTCGTTACTCATTCTAATTTCTCTGTAAACTCCAAAACAAATCATTAGCGACCCTAACACTAAAAAAACAGTCAGAATCCTTTCTAGACCCATCGACCCTAGCGATCTATTCATTTACTATAATTATACAAACAAAATTATCTTCTGAAAAAATTTCCTATTCTTAGTCTCATAATCAAAACAAACATAAACTAAATCCGCAAAATTACCGCATTATATTTTACAAACAAAATTAATTAATATATATAAAATACGCCTAAATACATAATCATATAAATAATAACATTGATAATTTAGTAACAAAATACATCAATAGAAAATAAATAAATTCAAGATACTGCTATATGTTTGCATATAAACAATCAATCCCATAACTCCTTGTCGCTTCACGCCTGTTTTATCAGTACCTGTTATTATTAGAGTATGAATTCCAACTCTCTTTTGGCAGCCACATACCTTTCAATTGTCATCGTGCTAATCTATCTCTGGACAAACAACCCATTACTCAACATTTACAATCTTCAGCTTACCGGAGTCATTGTAATC
>CAIQPO010000089.1 GCA_903873735.1 Candidatus Collierbacteria bacterium
ATGCTTATACAAGATCAAGATGAGCTAAGAGCATCAGGTGGTGTAATTAAAAAACTTGTTCTTATAAAAATCAGTCGAGGAAAAATTACTGGTATGAAAACATATACCAGTCAAGAGATTGACAGTTTAAGAGAGGGGACACCATTAGCACCAGAAATGGTCGCCAAAATATCTGGACTAACAGAATTTAGGTTTAAAGATATGAACTATATTGCAGATTTCCCCCAAACTGCACAGTATATAAATAGATATTTGGCAAAAAACACAAATATTCAAGTTGATCAGGTATTAGCCGTAAATAAATCACTTTTTCAGAAATTAGTCCAAGAATCAGGTGTAATCGATATTTCCGGACAAAAGATAACAATAGACTCACTTTATAGTAATAATCAAAACGACGAATTAATAAGCACTGTGTTTGATTACTACTCAAAAGAAATAGTTGAGGGTAAGGTGTCACTTGCGCAAATAGGAAGGGTGGTAATCAGTGAGATTGAGCAGGGGAATATTCTAATGTGGTCTAAGGATGAAAAAACTCAGGTAATACTAGATTCTCTAGGGATATCAGGCTCTGTCGTGCAAAAGCAGTGTTTGGGAGGAATATCTCAATTCTCAAACTGTAATGCTCAGTCCTTCTATTTAAATGAATCAAATTTTTCACTACTTCCCATTAATCACTCACTTAACCGACAAATAACTCATTTTGTTGAAATAAAAAAAGATAGACTCTCTCATGAGTATGACATTCAATATCAACCAAACCAGGCATTAGAAGACATCAGACAAAATCTAAGCCTTGTTTACCAAATAATTATTCCTTCAGGTTCAAATTTGGGTGAAATTTATGTCAACAATCAGCCCATATCAAAAAATAGCATTATAAGCAGTCGACTATTTGATCAACAATACTATCAAATACCAGTATCCATTCCTGCAAACACCAATAGCTCAGTCAGAATCTTGTTCGACTCACCAGCGAGAATTCCCACAGATATCACCAAACTGGCGATTTCAGTCACTGACCATCAGCAGCCAGGTGTTGCAAATACCAGCAGAAAAGTAATCTTCAAGTATCCAGATAGTATAGTCCCCGTGGTAGTGACAGAGGTTGGTAGTGCTGTTCAAGGTCAGTATAGCTTTAATCTTTCAGGGAAAACTAAAACAGTAGGACTTGGTTTTGGATATGCTCACTAACTTGAGATATATCACAATATAAGATAAAATATCGCCATGACCAAGTATTCTTTAAATGTTACCAAAAGAGAGTTAACAGGCAAAAAGCTAAAGGCATTAAGACGCCAGGGTTTTTTACCTGGAAATGTTTTTGGAAAACATGTTGACAGTCTTTCTGTCCAAGCCAGACTTCAAGAATTTGACAAGGTTTTCAAAGATTCAGGAGAAACTTCTGTTGTCTATCTCAAGGTTGAGGGAGAAGACAAAGATAGACCTGTCCTTATATCAAATATCCACTTCGATCCAATTTCAGATCAAAAACTTCACGTAGATTTTCATCAGGTCAACCTTAAGGAAAAGGTTGTCACCTATGTCCCAGTCGAACTTATAGGTGAGTCAGAAAAAGTTAAAGATGGAGTAGCAATCATAAATCAGTCACTAAGTGATATTGAAATTGAAGCCCTACCTACAGATATTCCTGAGAGCATCACCTTCGATATATCAAGCCTAAAGGAAATTGGGGATTTACTCAAGGTTTCCGATGCCAAAGTATCAGATTCAGTTGTGATAAAAACCGATCCAGAAATTGCTGTTGTTTCTCTCTCTGAACCTCAAAAGGAAGAAGTTGTTGAGGAGACTCCTGCAGAAGCAGAATCTACAGAATCTGCAGAAGAGGCAAAACCAGCTGAGTCTCAGTCAGAAACAGAACCTAAAGTAGAATAATCACTTTCTTAGCTTTGCAATTGTTTCTTCTAAGTCCTTCACGACCCTGATCATAACCTGGAGTTCATTTTCTCTATCCATGAAATCTGGTCCATCATGACCACCCCAGGTATCCTCGGCATCTTTTTCCACATTTAGCTCATGCTCGAGTTCTCTTATCTTATCCTGACGATGTCTTAGACTAACTTCAAGCCTTTCAATAATGTCTTTCTTATCTATTTTGTTGGCCATGAAGAATTCATCAACAGATCACTATCTTTATATAGCTGACTCCATATAGCCTCAGTCACAAAAGGTACAAAAGGGTGTAATAATTTTAAAAAGGTGGTAAGTCCAGCCTTCATCTGTTCCTTGGAGACTTGATTAGTCTTGCTAAGTTCTATTTGCTCATCGCAAAACCAATGCCAAAACTCATTGTAGACATATTCGGCAGCCATTCCCACTCGCAATTCAGATAGATGTTTAGTTGTTTCATCTACAACATTTTTTAAATATCTATCAAAATCGCTGCTTGATTTACCTTCATCAGAAATTTCAGACACATACCTTGCTGCATTCCACAATTTATTAGCAAAATTTCTCATCCCCTTTATTTTATCCTCGCCTGTATTACTATCTTGCCCTGGCACAGTACTCATTACCAATGCCATCCTTAAAGCATCAGTGCCGTATTTTCTCGTTAGCTCAAGTGGATTAATAACATTTCCCTTACTTTTACTCATTTTTTGGCCCTTTTCATCCCTGACCAAACCGTGAAGGTAAACATATTTAAATGGTGTCTGGCCAGTTAAATATATCCCGAGCATCATCATCCTCATCACCCAAAAAGGCAGGATTTCATATGCAGTTTCCATTACAGTAGTGGGGTAGTAAGCCTCAAAATCTCCTTTCTTTCCTGTCTTCAGGGTCAACACTGGCCATTGACCAGATGAAAACCAAGTGTCAAAAGTATCAGTTTCTTGTACCCACCCCTCTCCAGGTGAGGTTTTTGATACTACATACTCTTCACCATCCTTGTACCAAACTGGGATTCTAATACCCCAAACAATCTGGCGACTGATATTCCAATCTTTTATGTTTTCGAGCCAGTGTCGTAGAATTTTCTCTCTCCCTGCCCCCAGTATTACCGTCTCCTTTTTATCTAAAGCTTCAATCACTTTCTCAGCCAAAGGCTTTGTCCTTATAAAGAATTGCTTCATTGGTAAAGGTTCCAGCACTCTCTTACATCGATAACACAAACCTACATTATGTTTCAGTGCCTTCTTTTCTACCAACATATCACCCAGTTCCTTTGCTACCTCTTCCCGGGCTTGAAGTACATTCATGCCTTGATACTTTCCCGTGGCAGATGTTAGTTTGCCATAATTGTTTATTACCAAAAAAGTATCATCAAGTGTTGTAGGGTCAATACCACCCCTCAAAGACATTTCCCAGTCACTGTGGTCGTGTAGGGGAGTAACTTTCACTGCCCCCGTGCCATACTCCATGTCTACAGACTTGTCGCCAATTATCTTAATTTTTCTATCAGTAAGAGGTAAAGGCACTAAGCTTCCAATCTGCTCTCTATACCGAGGGTCTTCGGGATTTACTGCCACAGCCACATCTCCAAATAAAGTCTCAGGTCTAGTAGTTGCTACAGTTACAGGACCGTATTTTAAAAAATAGAGCGAGTCATCTCTTTCCTCATGTTCTACTTCAAGATCAGAATATGCGGTTCCGCACTTGGTGCAGTAATTCACCAATCTTAGTGATTTGTAAATCAACCCATCTTTGTGTAGCGATATAAAAGTATCCAAAACACCATCAACAATCTCTTTATCTAAAGTAAATTTAAATCTTGACCAGTCAGCACTTGCTCCAAGTGACTTCATTTGGTTCACTGACAAGTCAGAGTTTTCTCTTACATAATCCCAAATCATCTTGTAGAGAGTGTCGCGGTCGAAATCAAACCTACTCTTTCCCTCTTTTGCCAACTTCTTCTCAAATACAAATTGTGTCTCGATTCCAGCATGATCTGTACCTGGCAACCACAATGTTTCCTCACCCAACATCCTGTGAAATCTAATCAGAATATCTTCCACAGTCACAAACATCGCGTGCCCAACATGAAGTGGGTCATTGGCATTTGGAGGTGGCATGATAATTGTAAATGTTTTCTTCTTATCACTTACTACACGCTCTCCGTCCGACGGGGAAGTGTTTCCCTTATTCTTCCACAACAATCGCACATCTTCTTCTTTGGATAAAAAATCAAAATGTTTGTCCATATAAAAATAAAATAATAACCCCCACTAATACTTGATATTCAAGTAAGTAAGGGCCATCTCAGGCGGTACCACCTTATCTATTCTTCTCATTGTGAGGTTCTATTTTCCAACAAGGATTTCTTCCTCATGCTCCGAGGTGACTAGCCTCATCAGTGCACTTAAATTTTACTATAATACCTCCATCAAATCTATCAAACTTTAACTCAAACTTAAGTTAGACTCTGGTTTGAGACTATCGGGGAGAACCTTAACTGGCTTTAATATTGCAGCAGCACCTATCATAGCAGCATTGTCGCCGCAATATTTTAAATCAGGTAGTCTAATCTCAACACCCAAATCATCTCCAACCGTTAGTAAAGTTTTCCTGATAATTTTATTCGCTGCCACACCACCTGCTACTAATACAGACTTGACCTCTCTGTGCTCAAGCGCCAAAGTAAGCTTTTTCTTTATTATTTCGGCCACAGCTTTATTAAAGTCAGCAGCAATTTCAGTCTTGTTGTATTTAATTTCACTACTCACTAGTCTAAGAACCGCAGCCTTCAATCCAGAAAAACTCATTTTTAAGCTGTCGTCATTAATCATTGGTCTGGGTAATATTTTGGATACATCAGAGTCACCAAAACTATCCACAGCCAATTGAATAGCTGGACCCCCTGGATATGACAATCCTAAAATTCTCGCCACCTTATCGAATGCCTCTCCGATAGCATCATCAACAGTTCCCCCAATCCACTCAAGGTCAAATTTATTGTTAATCATGTGAATATCTGTATGACCCCCGCTAATTGTCAGTGAAATTGCTGGCAAGATTGGGGGAGTAAAACTAGACCCGTTTATTATCCAATTCGCAGCAATATGACCAAACATATGATCAACTTTATAAAGGGGCTTGCTCCAGCTCCATGCCAACGTTTTTGCTACCTCAACACCAATGAGGAGAGAGCCAATGAGTCCAGGCCCATAACTAACAGCGACCCCATCAACTGTCGCCAAATCCACATCATCTATCACCTCGCTGATCACAGGAATAATCGACTTAATTTGTTCTCTTGCTGCCACTTCAGGTACCACTCCTCCATATTTTGCTTGTAAGTCAGAGGAACTGGCTACCACACTCTTTATTATTCTCACACCACTTCTACTACCTTCCACTAAGGCTGCTGCAGTTTCATCACAAGTTGACTCTATGGCTAGGATTTTCATCACTCTTTTGTACCTCTCAAAAATACCGCCCTCCATGGTTGGTAGTTGCTAAAGAAAGTCTTTTCAAATATTGTTTCTCCATTTCTTGTCACTTTGTATTCAAAAGCCACTTTAGCTCCTGGTGCAGACCAATCAATTTGTTTGAGCTCACCTTTTTTCAGGGTTGGATCATCCACATACATAGTTTCTGGTGCTGGAGTTTGGTTAGTGATTCTTGCTGCAGACACAGACGCCACCCTTCCATCCTTTGTTCCGTATAGCTCTACCACCATTTTTAGTGATTTCGTATCCACCTTAGTTTGCAGTAGGATATGGTTCCCTGTGTCATTTACAAATTTGAAGTCGGCGCTTGGATTAAACACAGTTGCGTCAAACCCTGGTTTTGAATCTTGCTCATAATAACCAACTCTGTATGCATGAGCCTTTCTCTCGTTCACACTCAAACCTGCGCTCATTACCGCTCTAAACACTGTCGTAGATACCTGACAAACACCTCCACCATCACCTAAAACAGTTTTTCCTCCACTGATAATGTATGCACTCTGATAACCAGTTTCTCGAGATATTTCACCAACTGCTTGATTAAATGAAAATGTTTCTCCTGGTGC
>CAIQPO010000090.1 GCA_903873735.1 Candidatus Collierbacteria bacterium
AGCCACAATATCAATCTCCACTCCCATTTTTTCCAGTTCCTTAATCACCCCAATGTGTGCCAAACTTCTTGCTCCACCACTACCTAATGCGATACCTACCTTTTTGTTTCTCATACCTTAATATATCCCATTAGCAGAGATGAAATTGACAGTCTTATATTATATAATTATGGCACTTTATGCCACCAAAAACGGAGCGCCGAACTGAAGCTACATTTCGCACCGAAATATACCCTGACTTACAGGCCTGTCCTTCTTGGATACCCGATCCAAACAGACCTCAATCTGATCTGTGTCTTGTTGATACCAACATCGGTAAAGCTTCACTGGAGGTAGCGCCAGGAGAAACAGAGTTAATAAAAATTTCAGTTTCTTCAGACCAGCTCCCCCCAGTAGCCATCACTCCCAACTTACTTGGTAAGCTTAAAATTTCCACCAGAAGTTGCTTAGCCCAGTCTGGCGCTTTTCTTACTCTTCCTTCAGATCTCTGTCTGTCTCCCAAGCAAACAGAGGCTCTATCTCATGCCAAAAAAATTAATGTCCCTGCTTTAATTACCAACTATGGTCCTAGTCGCTTAAAGTTCAACCTCCAAGATCGGTTGGCTCGAATCTTTCACATAAACGACAAAGATCGTCTAGGCATTGCCGACACCACCAGTTTCACCCAGATGGGATATGTCGAAGGAGTTGAGGGTGTAGATTACGTCATCGGCGCCGAAGCAGATGGGTCAGCTTTCATTGCCCTAAGAGTAAGCCCTACAGAATATCATCTTCCAGCCAGAAAAACTCTAAGAATTTCTAGTCGCCCCGATCTCTACCAAAATCTTTCTGCAGGCACACCTGGAAAAAGACAGCACCCCTTTCATCTCGTAGAAACCACTGCCATAGTCAATCTGCCAGATAACGTTTTGGGTTTGCTTTCACCCGAGCTAGACCCACCCACAGCCATTCACCTACCATCACACTTAATCGATCCAGGCACATCATGGAAAATTAGACTTGAGGTTTACGGTGAAATTTTACCCGCTGTCACCGCTTCTTGGGTAAAGCTAACACTACACCACTCACCCCTACTCGCTCACTCAATCAAGAATAATCAAAGCACCTACTCACCAGAATTAATAGGTATACAACCCCTCACCCAGACCGTATAATGAAATTCCGTGAGGTATATTTTTGTTTCTGGTGGAGTTGTTAGCGGACTTGGAAAAGGAATTACCGCCGCCTCTACCGGCCTCATACTTTCTTCTCTTGGTTTCAAAACCACCAATCTAAAAATCGACATGTACCTCAATGTCGATGCTGGTACCATTCGACCTCAAGAACACGGTGAAGTCTTTGTCACACAGGATGGTCTAGAGACAGATCAAGACCTTGGCAACTACGAAAGATTTACTTCGCAATCACTACATCGAGAAAACTATCTCACTACCGGACAAATCTACCAAACAGTCATAAACAGAGAAAGGTCTTTTGGATACGAAGGTGAAGATGTTGAAGCGGTCCCACATGTTACTGATGAAATTATCAGAAGAATCAAGCTCGCGGGCAAAAGAAACAAGGCTGAAATCGTTATTGTTGAGCTCGGCGGCACTGTGGGTGAATACCAAAACATTCTATTTTTTGAGGCCAGTCGCATCCTTCATCTTAGGGAACCAAGGAAAGTTATACACATTCACGTCACCTATCTCCCCTTTCTGAAAAGCTTAGGAGAACTCAAAAGCAAACCAGCCCAGCAGTCATCTCAAGCGCTAAATGCTCTCGGAATCCAACCTGATTTTATTGTTGCTAGAGCTGAAAAAGACATCGACCAAAAACGCCGCCAGAAACTAGCCATATTTTCCAATCTCGACGAGTCTTCTATCATCTCTGCCCCAGACCTCGAATCAATTTACCAAGTACCAGCCTTTCTAGAAAATCAAAATTTTGGAGAAAAAATCCTTAAAAAACTCCACTTGCATCACCGTTCAAAAAACCGCCAACCTTCCGACTGGACCAAATTCGTAAATCGACTTAGCACTCCCAAAAATGAGGTTGCGATTGCTATGGTTGGAAAATATTTCCAAACAGGAGACTACAAGCTCTCCGACTCATATGTCTCAGTCATTGAAGCAATAAAACAAGCAGGTTGCTCTCAAAAAATTAAGCCCAATCTCTACTGGATAGACTCTCAGGATGTAGAAAACGGCAAGGTAGATTTATCCAAATTCAACGGCATAATTGTTCCTCAAGGCTGGGGAAGCCGAGGAACTGAAGGGAAAATTAAAGCCGCTCAGTTCGCGAGAGAAAATAAAATTCCCTACTTAGGTCTTTGTTTTGGCATGCAAATGGCCGTCATCGAGTACGCCCGACACAAAGCCGGTTTAAAACAAGCAAACTCAACTGAGGTAGATCAGAAAACTCCACACCCAGTTATTCATGTCATGCCAGACCAAATCAAGTACCTTAAAGCCAGGCAGTACGGTGGCACTATCAGACTTGGATCATGGCCATGTTTGCTCAAAAAAGGCTCTCTGCTCAAGAAACTGTATAAAAAGTACGGACAAGCAGATGCCCCATACCACACTGATAAACCCAAGACACCAATCCAGCATTCCGGTAATTACATCTATGAGAGACATCGCCACCGCTACGAACTAAACAATGAATACCGACAAGCTCTTGAAAAAGCTGGCCTCATTATTTCCGGCACCTCCCCAGACAACAAACTCGTTGAGGCAATTGAGTTAAAAAATCATCCATTTTTTGTCGGAACCCAATTTCATCCAGAATACATCGCAAGACCCAAACACCCTCACCCAATTTTCCAAGGCTTTATCAAAGCCTGTCAAAATCGACTAAAATAACTTCATGACCATCCCCCAAACGATTCTTCTTTCAATTGTTGAAGGTGTTACTGAATTTTTACCCATCAGTAGTACTGCTCATTTAATTCTAGCCGGGAAATTACTAAACATCGAAAGCACCGAGTTCACCAAATCCTTCGACATCATCATTCAGCTAGGTGCCATTCTCGCAGTGGTTTTTCTCTACCGACACAAAATCGTCCATTCATCTTTTAAATTATGGAAAAATATAATCACTGCCTTTATCCCCACAGGAATCGTTGGGGTTCTCCTCTACCCTCTCATCAAATCATATCTACTTGGCAACTCACTGGTTGCCTCCATTGCACTGATTTTGGGTGGAATTGCACTATTATTCTTCGATAAATTCGAGCACCGCCTAACTTCCACTAAAAATCTCACTACCAAAAGCTATCTTTCTATTGGAATTTCTCAGTCGCTTTCAGTTATACCAGGAGTATCCAGATCCGCAGCCAGCATAGTAGGTGGGTTGTTTTCAGGTTTAGATCGAAAGCAAGCTGTAGAGTTTTCCTTCTTTCTTGCCATTCCTACCATGTTCGCAGCCTCTACCTTAGACCTTATCAAAACCTCAACCACCTTTAGTTCGCAGGAAATTCAGCTTCTTTCTCTTGGGTTCATCTGTTCGTTTATCTCAGCCACCATTGCTGTAAAGGCTTTTGTCAGTTTTGTAAGCCACCACAACTTCACCGGATTCGCCATCTACCGCATCATCGCTGGAATAATTTTTCTAATCCTGAAATAAAAATTACTTTCTCTTCTTAGAGGGCTTTGATTTAGACTTAGATTTAGATTTCGAAGATGCTACCTTTTTTACAACTTCCTTCTTAGCAGGCAATCTCCTAATCTTTCTCTCATCTTCAATTAGCTGTGCAAAAAACACTCTATACCCAACAAAACACAGAATTGCCACTACTGCCACCACCATCGCCGCCTGTGGATCAAGCGTAGCAGTCACCAACACAAAAGCGGCTGAAATAACAGTAAGAGCTACCTCAAACATACCATTCATATGATTCATCATATTACTAATAATCCTACTGTCCTTGATACCAGTATATACCATTCCATCAGCTCTTTGATACACTATTGGCATATGACCAGATATCAATCCGACCTCGAACAACTACGCTCTGCAGGAGCAATAAAACACTACCGCCAAGTCTCCTCTCCTCAAGGTGCATGGATTAAAGTAGATGGTAGCAAAGTCCTCAATCTTTGTTCAAACAATTATCTAGGACTCGCCAATCATCCAAAGGTCACTAAAGCAGCCATCAAGGCTATCGAGAAGTATGGTGTTGGTACTGGGGCAGTCAGAGCATTATCTGGCAACTCAATTCTCCATGAAAAACTTGAAACAGAACTAGCTTCATTTAAAGGTTGCCAATCAGCCTTTGTGGTTCAGAGTGGGTTTATCGCCAACATAGTTGCTGTTCAAACGCTTCTAGATAAAGAGGATATTGTCATTTCTGATGAACTAAACCACGCCAGTATCATCGATGCTGTCAGGATCGCCCAAGTCGAAAACAAGTTCATTTACACCCACAACGACATGAAATCTCTCGAAGAAAAACTACTTCAGGCCTCTAAGCTAAAGGAGACACCAAGAGCCGATGGCAGAGAAAAATTAATTCTCATTATTACCGACGGCGTTTTCAGTATGGATGGTGACATTGCCCCCCTACCTGAAATTGTCACCCTTGCAAAAAAATACCACGCTCTTACTATGGTAGACGACGCTCACGGAGAGGGAGTTTTAGGCAAAGGCAAGGGGATAGTCGAGCACTTCCGTCTTCATGGACAAGTAGATATCGAGGTAGGTACTCTTTCAAAAGCTTTGGGGGTAATCGGAGGATGCATCGCCGGGAACCATGACCTCATCACCTACTACAAACAAAAAGCTCGACCATTCCTCTTCTCCACAGGACTTTCCATCCCAGACACAGCCGCACTAAGAGAATCAGTGAACATTCTTAGCAAATCAAACAAACTTGTTAGTAAGTTGTGGAAAAATGGCCAGTACCTAAACAACTCCCTAAAATCTTTAGGACTAGACACTGGCAATACTCAAACTCCAATCACCCCCCTAATGCTTGGAGACGAACAGTTGGCACGAGATTTTTCTGCAGAACTCTTCAAAAATAAGGTCTTTGCCACTCCTATCGTTTTCCCAATGGTTCCCAAAGGCAAAGCCAGAATTAGATTAATGCCTAGCGCTAGTCACTCCACAGAAGATCTTGATTTTGCTCTCAAAGCTATCAAAAAAACCGCCCAAAAATTAAAGGTCATCAAGTAAAAATAAAGGCCGGTTTCCCGGCCTTAATTATTTTATTTCTTCTTAAGTAACTTTTTCTTTGCCGCCACTACCGACTTCTTGGCCTTAGCTATCTCCACTTTCCCAACCTTCACAGCTTTATCTGCAGCTTTCTTTAAATTGTCTCTATTTTCTTTCTTTGATAAAAACAAAGCTGCAGCGCCAGCAGCAACTCCCAGTGTGGCAGCTCCTATCGCTCCAATTACTCCCTTACTAATCTTTCTTTTGGCAGGACTCTTCATACCTTTTCTTTTCAGTTAATAACTAATACTATTTAACCACATTCCTCAACTGCTAATATTTTTCTATATAATGAAGCTACTTGATGAAAAAATACGGCAAGCTATTAAACATTACCATCGCCCTAATCACCTTCATAGTTCCCATTGCCTTAATCATATATTTCGCTAAAGATTTAAAATCAGTTGAAAAATACATTCCAACGACAGGCATTGCTGGACCGCTCTTCTCTATATTACTGATGGGAATATTATCCGCCACACCCATACCTACCGACCCCATCGTCATACTAAACGGAGCTATTTTTGGTCCATTTGTAGGTATCCTTGTATCATGGATGGGAAACAATCTGGCTGCTATCATTGAATACTTTATTGGTAGAAGCATTAGCACAGTAGCCGATTTTGAAAAACAAAAGAAAAAACTCCCCTTTGGTTTAAATAAATTTCCTGCAGACTCTCCCTGGTTCCTTATCTTTGGTAGATTTATTCCTCAGTTCGGAGGCAAACTAGTCAGTATAACTGGCGGCGTATACCATGTTAAATTCGGTAAATATCTATGGACCGCAATGGTTTCAAACCTAGCTGGTTCGATTTTACTTGCCTACGGGGGTCACTCTCTTCTCAAACTCCTCCCCTAACTCAAAGCCCTAAAATTATCCAAAAAGTAAACCCAAAAGTTCAAGTAGCATCCCTAAGGAAATTGCCGCTGCTACCGCCACCAACACTATTTGGTAAAGCCACCCTGCCACCTGATTAATCGCCCCAAAATCAAACGGGTTGTATGCATATACAAAATACACAGAAATCAACGCTATCAAATTTATAAGAAACGATAAACCAGCAAACCACCTCCTTGAATCAAAAACTCTCTGCAGCATTCTCAGTGAGCTGTTAGCAATTACCAAACCCGAGGCTATCGGCAACCAACTGGTATATGATTCAGAAATTATCCTCCCCCCAAAGCTACCAATTAAATTCAAGAACCAAATAGACAGGATAGCCCCCACTGCTTCTCCAAACACCAAAACAAGTTTAGGTCCTAACTGTTTTTTAATTGTTTTAACACTCTTCTTCATCTTCATTAATCCTACCAAATTTGTTAAAAACACTCATTAGCCTTATAATATACGGACCAATCGGACATTCACATCTGCAGGAGGCACAATGCGCTTCGACCCGTTCCTTTCAATCCTGGTTTGCACTACCGTCATAGGCGCCGCTAACTACTACATGATCCCTTTTATCACCAAACAAGAAAATCTCTGGATCGTCATCCCCCTGGCTTTTCTTGTGTTCCTGACTCAGTGCGCCCTGGGATCAATCTATTCAGTTTGTCTACCGGCCACTTTTGGATATGAGACCAAGGTTCATCCATCAGACAAAGCTGCCAAGTTTGAAATCGCCGGTCTCACCATATCCCTCGTTACCTTTATTCTTACTGTCATTGCTCTTGCCGCCATTGCCCTCCATCTCGCCCCAGTACTCAGCCTGATTATCGCCTTAGGCGTCATCGGGTTCGTCGGCGGAAGCTTAAGTACCGGCCTGATTCTTGCAGGAGCCACTGATTATCCTTACGAATAGCCCAAAAAATACCCTCCCTAACCGGAGGGTTTTTATATTTCACGAAAATAAAGTAACATAGAATTAAGCCTCTATGGATAATTCTGTCACACCATCAACTCACACACCACCTCCCCTAATCAACACATCACCAATAGTTAGCACCGCCACTTCACAGGTTGTGAGCAAACCAAAAAACCTACTCCGTTTTTTACCTCAGCTCCTTTCTCTTGCCGACACACTCATAAAGCTGTCCATTCTGTCTATCCAAGTATTACTCTTAATCAAAATCAGCTCCTTCATCACCAATCAATACTTCTCTAATCTATTTCTTTCATTCCCAGGTATAAGTCTTCACATTTTTCTACTAATCCTGTTACCAGCGATTTCCCTATTCCTACTACTATTCAAGACGTCCTCAATATCAGATATTAGTCTTTCAATAATTAGTATCATTGCCGCCATTGCCTCCAAGCTACTATTTCTTACACTATACGACTCAATCTATCAATCCCGTCTAATAAGTCTTAGCTGGTTTGATTACTCTATCCTTGATTCCATGTATCAATCGGTGATAGACATACCCACCATATTTGCAGTATTACTTTCAACATTAAGATTAATAAAAAAAGATCACTTCCTCCCTCTGCACCTAAACAAAACAATTAAATTTGCAACCATCTCTCTTTTTATCTTTGCATTTGTCATGCCATCAATCTCTTACCCAACATACTCCTCTCTTTCATCACTCACCAAAACTCAGCTCTCCTCCACCCAAAAGGTCACTCCATTTCAAATACTGACCTCCCACCACCCACAATACTCTATTTCGTCACCCTTTACCCCAAACACTCTTCTCTACCTTCCTCAAGCCGTAAAAGTTACTCTTGGTCCCACTCTTCCACTTTTACTTCAAAGAGATTCCCGCTTAGTTCAGTTCTCTCAAGTCTCACTTAAAGGCCAAACATTCGAATTACAAAATCATCTAAATCAGCTATCCACCGAACTGTCCACAGTAATTGAGCCAATACCTCTTCCCTCATCAAAAGATGGCCAAGCATATTATCTAGATGGTGCATATCTAAAATATTTTATTTACACCACCCCAAATGATATTCTCATTTACTTAGTCTCGCCTACACTTAGTCCTCTCCAATTCCTTGATTTAGCCTCAACAATAAATTAATCTACACCCGAACAAAGATATTTATCATTATCCCGCAATTTCTCTTATTCTAGTCACTACGTCACTAAAAGACGACTCCGACTTAACTAACACTTTCTCTGCACCTAAACCAACAAGAGACTCCTTGTCGTCATCACCCTTAAGATTTGTGAGCACCAACACTGGTATCTTCCTGGTATCCTCACTCTCTTTTAGTTCTTTTAGTACAGTAAAACCATCCTTCTCAGGCATCACCACGTCCAGAACAACAAGCTCTGGCATGTTTTTCTTACACCAAGCAAATACCTCTTTCCCATCTGTCATAATTTCTACTTCATAACCTAGCTGTTTTAGCTTAGTCCTATACACCCTCACCAAAAACGCATCGTCTTCAACTAAAAGTAGTCGTTTCATTTATTCATGAAAAAGAAATTCAGTAAAAGTAGACTCGTCATCCTTAATCAAATTTATCGACAAATCCAAAGCCCTAAGCCAACCCAACTTCACCTTAAAAACCTGGTATTCACCACCTTCAATTCGCAATATTGGAGGCCAGAAATCTCCTAGCACGCCCACTGATTCCGCCAACATATCCAACACTCTTCCCAGCTCTTCACCAGAAAGCATACTAGTCACCCCACTCATCTGAATCAGCATTTCTCTATACTTCCATACTGACATACTAATCTTACTGTCCACTCCCAACGCCCTTGCTTTATATGAATCGCTCCTCGCCGCAAAGTAGATCGTAAAATCATCATCAATAGCAAAAAGCAATACTGTTGAAATCGGAAATCCCTGATTATTAATTGCTGCCGACATCACCGGGTTATTTCGCAAAAACCTATGGATCTCTTCCTTTGAATATTTCCTGGTCATCCTTCAATTTTTTCAACCAGCTCCATTATTTCTTTGTAATGCTGTTGAATTTCTTCATTCGTGCGAAAGTTCTCAGACAGCTGGGCTAGTTTATTCATGGCAGCAACTAATGACTCTTTCGTAGGATTATCAACATCTCCATTTGTTTCAGAGAATGCTTTCTTCACCATCATTTCACAGTACTGCCTTGCTGAGTCTTTATTCTCCAAACCTAACTCTGTCGCAGCACAATGTGCCTGATAAAAACACTCCTCAAGTGCGCCGAGCACATCACTTACAGTAATCTTTCCGTCGGAATCTACACCATAAATTATTTTTCCCATTTATCTTGAAACTTTAATCTCTCCATTTTCTGCAGCACATGACTCAATTACAGTCATGCCATTAGAATGGACGGTTAGTGCATATTTTGTATGCCCTGTACTCACTCCTGCAGGATCAGTCGGCAAGTTTACGAAGTAGTCAGACAATTTCTGGTCCAACCTTAAGCAATTTGAATCAGTTGCCACCAAACTACAAGACGTTGAACAACCACTAGTTATCGCTCCCTCAACAATCTCATATCTCTGTCCTGCAGTATAGGTACCAACACAAGTGGGCATCGCAGAACTATCCCCCTTATCAATCACACAAGAATGTACCGCCGTTAGTATCTGAGATAAATCTTGCGCTCGCTTTGCATCTCTGGTTTCCGCCATACGAGCAGCGGGTTTCAAAGCTGATAGTACTACAACCGCTAATACCGATATTATCGAAATCACCAACACTAATTCAATAAGAGTAAAGCCTCGTCTAAATGTGTGCATAACTCTAGTCTACCAAATTATTCAACATGTTTCCTAGTTTTATAAAAATCAAAAAACAGAACTAGCTTCTTCATTATTTCAAACCAAATTACACAACCAATTAAGGGCACTAATAATATCAAATAGTCATCAGTGTGTAGTTTTGTCATTCTAAACACCTCACTCACGCTTCCAACATTAAGCACAACCAATAAAGCCAATAAGGCTCCTCCAGCCACAGCGTAAAAAACTTTATTTGCTTTTACGACCACCTCCAAAATACTTTTTTCCCAAGCCAAGTTCACTGCAATTAGTAGTAAGTTTGCCAGCACCAGCGTAGCAAAGGCAAAGGATCTTGCCTCAACTTCACCTTTCCCAATAGAGACGATATACCAAAACAAAACAAAAACAAAGAGCAAAATTCCCAAACCCTGAATCAGACCAACTGCCACCAATCTCAAGTTAAACATTCTGTCAGAAATCTTCCTTGGTGGTAATTTCATTACATTATTATCTTCCTGAATAGATTCAAATACAGTCGAACAAGCAGGATCAATAATTAGCTCTAAAAATGCAATGTGCGCTGGCATTAAGACCACAGGCATACCCAAAAACAAAGGTAACACCGCCATACCCGCAATAGGCACGTGAACAGCCAAGGCATATCCCATTGCTCGTCTCAAGTTTGTAAAAATCCTTCTGCCTAGTCTCACAGCCGCCACAATCGATGAAAAATCATCATTCAGCAGCACCAAAGATGCCGCTTCTCTTGCCACGTCAGTTCCCCTTTCTCCCATGGCAATACCTATATGTGCTGCTTTCAAAGCAGGGGCATCATTTACTCCATCTCCAGTCATTGCCACAACTTCTCCATTCAATTTAAACGCCTCAACTATCTTTAATTTTTGCTCTGGAACTACCCTTGCAAAAATTGATGACTTCTTAATTCTCTGACACAACTCACCCATGTTCATTTTCTCCATTTCATCTCCGGTGATGTAGTCATCAGGATTCTCCAAGCCTATCTCCCTGGCCACATAACAAGCTGTCCCTGGAAAATCGCCGGTAATCATTACCACTCTAATACCAGCTTGTCTTGCCTCCGCCACCGCTCCAGATACTCCCCAACGAGCTGGATCCACAAATCCAAGTAATCCTAAAAACTCAAATTTAATTTTGTGCTGATCTTCAGGTAATTTCCCATTCTTCAACCTTCCCTTTCCTACACCCAAAACTCTTAACCCCCTATGAGACATTTCCTCTATTGCTGCAAAAACCTTTTGTTTTTCCTCCCCAGTTAAGTGACATAAATCAATCACTGCTTCTGGGGCTCCCTTCGAAGCCACTATCAAATCATCTCCTTGAGTTTTTTTCCATACGTGAGAAAGTGCCAACAATTTCTTTGATAAAGGATACTCCTTTATTAGCGCCCACCTCTCATGCAAATGTTTAGTCTTATTTAAGTATTTACTCCCAATTTTATTTATCTCTTTCTCAATTGGATCAAATGGATCTTTCTGCGATGCTAGCATTCCGTACTCTAGTAGCCTTCGATACTTTTTCGCAAGCGGCACCATCGCCCTTGCCCCAACCTCATAGTACTGGTCACTTGCAAAAAGACAAGCCAGTTCCATTTTATTTGAGGTTAATGTGCCCGTCTTATCAGTACACAACACTGTTGCCGCCCCCAAAGTTTCAATTGCTGCTGCTTTTCGCGTTAAAACCTTACGCTTTGAAATTCTCCAGGCTCCCAAAGTTAAGAATATTACCAATATTACTGGGAACTCTTCCGGCAACATTGCCATGGCCAAGGTCAAGCCAGCAAGAAAGCCCTCAAGTGGCTGTCCTCTAAACAACCAATACACTCCCAACACAGACAAACAAAGCATTACCGCTACTACTGCCATTATCATCACCACCTTACTTGTCTCCTTGTGTAGCAGTGTATCCTCCTCTTTAATGATTTCTAAACTTCTTCCAATTTTCCCCATCTCCGTTCCCACACCAGTAGACCTAACCTCCACCATACCCCTACCGGAAATCACCATTGTCCCTGAAAACACAAACGGCAAACCGTCACCTCCTGGCTTACTACTCTTAGACTTTCCATCCCAAGGCACTTTCCTCACCGGTACCGACTCCCCGGTCAGCAAAGCTTCATCAATAGATAAATTTTCGCATTCAAGCACCACTCCATCTGCAGGTACTCTATCACCCTCTCTCAAAACCACCACATCTCCCTTAACTACCTCTCTCCCTGGAATTCTTTTTTGTACACCATCTCTTATTACCAAAGCTCTGGGACTTGATAATTTTTTTAAAGCTTCAAGTGTATTTTCTGTCTTTTTTTCTTGGTAATATGTGATTCCTACCACCACAAAAATCGCCATCAAAAGCATCAACGCATCTTTCATTTCACCAAGGGACAGATACAAAACACCTGTGATAATAAGCAGCAGCAGCATTGGCTCCGACAACACCTTAAACATAATCTCCAAAGCATTGTGCTTTCTCTGAGATGGTAACTCGTTAAAACCATCTACCTTCAACAAGACTTCAGCCTCACTCTCCTTTAATCCAAAAAAATTGCTCTCCATAACTAAAATAATTGTAAGTCATTATTACTTCTTTATGGGCACAGAAAACTCAAAAACAGTACCCTTTCCAATCTCAGACACAAAAGACAACTCCGCTCCCATAGATTCAGCATTTCTTTTTGAAATATACAGACCCAAGCCCGTACCCTCAATTTTTGCTTGTAAAACGTTAGAAGCTCTAAAGAACTTAGAAAATATCTTCTGCTGATCTTCCAAAGGAATTCCCAAACCTTTGTCCACTACCAGTACCTTTACCGTATCTTCTTCAAGCCGCACCTCGATAACCAAAACACCTTCTCTCTTACCATACTTAACCCCATTAGATATCAAGTTCTCCAATACCTGCAAATATTTGTCTCTTTCGCAATCAACAAACAAATCTTTTTGAGGGAACTTACGCTTAATCTTTACCCCGTGTGACTTAATAAAATTATCCATTGACTTCAATAAAGTATTCAGCTCTTTTTGTACACAAAATCTTGATATACTTCCCTTCACTGCATTTTCCTCAAACTTCAACACCCCCAAAATATCACTCACTACCAACATAAGTCTTCCTACAACCAAACCCATCTCCTCTATCCTATCTTTTGTTTCTTTTGTGGCTTTATTCCCTAACTCCCCTTTAATCAGCTCAAGATCCCATTTAAGGGCTGTAAGTGGTGTCTTTAATTGATGAACTGCCAAGAAAATAAAATCCTTTCGCTGTTTCTCATTTTTTGCCAACTCCGCTGCCATATCGTTTATGTGCGCTGACATTCTGCCAAACTCATCATCACTACTTACCACAATCCTCCTAGCATAATCTCCCTTAGAGACTGCCCCCACCACCTCCTCCAACCCTTGCAACCATTTTTTAATAAATAGAGAAAGTATCAAACACATAACAAGAACCACAATCATCACCGCCCCGACCAAGCTCCTCACCACCATTACTGTCTTTTTCATCGGTTGTAGCACTGTAATCAAATCATCCTCCAACACCAACATCCATTTCATTCCAGGATTCCAGTGATACCCGGTCGACTCTGTATAAGTGGACAGCATTTTTCTTCCATCAGCAGTTTTCAATACCACACTTCCACTATCACCATTCCTCCCAAGCAAAATCTTTTTATACTCATCCGAATACTCAACCTCCCCCACACTGTAAATCAACTCCCGATTGAACCTTAACAGTTTTGCGCCAATGATACCCAATCCTGAAGCGCTGCGAGCTCTGGTCTGTACCAAATCCACCAATCTCTGATCAATCTTTTGAAGATCCAGCACCATCTTTGCTACTCCAAGAAACTCTCCATGATTTTCAATTTTTATTCCTACAGTTACACCAAATTTATTGCTACTTTCATCCAACTCAACTTCACTCACATAAATACCCTTTTCCTTAGCCATCTGCCACCACTCCTCATCAGCTTGATAGTAGTCAGACGTTTTTCTACTCGCAGCTATTGTCACTCCGTATTTGTTGGTAAAAAACACCTCTGCCAGACCAAATCTGTCATGATTATCCGCCTCAATCGTATTCTCAACTTCCACCAGATCCATAGATGTACGATTATTTAAAACATCATCCACCCACTCATATCTTTGTTTTTTCTGAATCCACTCCTGATTTTTTCTCAAGATTAAATCATAAGACCTTTCCCCCACCTCAAACTCCTTTTCAGTCTCCTTAATCCACCCAACCACTTCCTTATAGCTTAGGTAATATTTCCAAAAACCAATTTTCTCGTCAATTTCATGATCCAAATCTTCTACAGTTGATTTTGCAATCATCAATCTACCATCAACCACTTCGTCATAGTAAGCTCTTTCCACTATCTGACTTATCCAATAATAACCAATTAAACTAGACACTAATGTAATAACCCACAAGACCAAAGCCATTTTTATCCACAAAGGCATATTTCTCACAAATCTCACACTTTTCAACCAAGAAATAAACACTGTATCAATTCTAACACCAACCCGCCACACACCTATTAATATGTTCAGAGCGAATCACCTCTGCTAACATCAAAATATGGAGCAAAAATCAGATGAAAACCAAGCACAGCTCCATTCTGTGGAAACCCCATCTCCAAACCTCGAAAAAAAACCAAAACCGAATCATACCCAGAGTGTTCTTACCGAAGTAACTACTCGAATCCAAACCGCCACCGCTTCCCACAAAGAGAGTGTTACAACAGCTAGGCTAACTCGTCTTGCAAATGCCCACCAAGTTGAGATACAAACCACACAATCTCTAGAAAGGTCCAGACAATTTATAGCTCGCCAAGAAGCACTAAACGCCGAAATTGCCATTACCGAATCTGGACACGCCGATGCTCATGCCGAAACCAGAGATCACAAGCTTTCTCCCTTTGAAAGCGTTATAGACCGTCTCCCTCCAGCCATAAAACCTAAAAAAGTTAAGGAAAAATCACACAGACTAAGCTCTGCCAGAGAAAAAAAGGCTTTACTCGCAAAAAATTTAGATAGACTAAATGATGAAAACAGACAAATCTCCCTTGATGCCTACAACGCCAGAGTCTATCTATCCAATCAAGAAGCTGACCTTCAAACCGCCAAAGAATCAAGAGCAAGAGCAGAAGCTGAGGCATCTTTACCAATAAACCCAGAAGAATCACTTATTGCTAGCGAAAAAACTTCGCTAATCGCCACGGTAGAAGCGGCTATCAGCTCCGATATCCAAGAAGTCAAAATAGAAGTGAGAGAAGAGATTGCCGCCTCCGGCCTAGTCAGCAACCATGCTGAAAATGATCCCAAAGAGAAGGCCATAAAAAGAATCCAGAAAATTCCACCAGATCTAGAGTTTTACAGTCAACCACTTGATGTGTCTACATTATCAGATGAAGAAATTGAAAACCTAGTTACCCCAGAAGATGAATTTATCTCTCTTAGTGTTCGAGAAACGGCACAGTCAACCGCCGCCAACTTTATCTCCAAACTCCACGGACTAGAGCAAGCCAAACAGGCAAACGATCAGTGTAGATCAGCAGGATTGTCACTTGAAATATCAGTCATCCCAGATCCTCCAAGCAAACATATAGAGCAACAAAACATTCCCCATCTATCAGTCATGTCAGAGGAACATAAAATTGAGTCCGGCACCCTAGCCGCCAAACTAATTATCGAACAAGTTGATTCTGGTAATGTTTCTCAAGAAACTTATGATGCTACCGTATCCATCCTGGTCGACAGGTTGTACTCACCAGGCCCAGAAGTTGACTACGCCTGGCGACACACTCAAGACATCGCCTTTGTTAACCAGCTTCTGCTTGGTGTAAAGGATGAATCAAAACGAACAGAAATTGCTCAAAATTTATTCCGTCACTTAGAAAAAGACCGTGGAAACGACCAACTTTATTCGCTATCAAGTCTATGGAAAGATTTACCTCCTGAAGTAAGAACTGAAATCTCTAAGTCAAACCCAGACAGCACGCTTATACGAAATCTAGAAATCAATCGAGCGCTAGCATCCGATAGAGAATCTCGACAATTTTCTTCAGAGCAAATAGAAACAATATCAAGTATTTCTCAACAATTCCCGGACTCAATTACCATCACCCCTGAAGGTACACTCCACCTAGAGCAAGAAGCCATAGAACAACTCATCATTCGTGGAGACACCAAGACAGCCACAGCTCTTGTCTCACTTGCCAGATTCGAAGAGTCGATTTCAGTAAATCTAAACGACGAAACTCAAAACCAACTAAACCTTCTTATCATCTCTGAAAACAACTTAGGCAACAACATCAGAGAAGTGTTTTCAGTCCGTCACATAGCCACTTACACCCGCACAGAAGAAACAGAAAACGGCCCCATCACCATCATCGATAGAAGCATTCTTGATCATCCAGACTCCGGCAAGTTAATTACTGCTTTAAGACTTGTACTAAACAGTCCCTCAAGCGGTCACAATCTTGCAGAGGAGTTGTTTGATAAAACTCAATTCTCCTCCACGGAGTGGTTCTGCCTCCAGACTCTACTCGCCCAGCACAATCCCGATATAAACCCGTCCAACGAAACCCTTTCATCTCTCTCATCCCATCTGGTAGACAAAAAAGACCACATTGAAGCAGACCTCATCTTCTTCCGAGAATTTCCCACTCCAATTTGGAACAAGCTTTTTGACCAAAAAAGTATCATCAAACTAACACCAGAGGCAACAAATTCTCTTTTAAAGTCCCCCGACCAAGAAGAAGTTAGACAAGAAATTCTTCAATCAATCTTTGGTGTCAAAATCGAAGGCTTCTCACCAACATTTGTTTTCAGCAAAGAATCTGGGTTGCAAATTACTGCCAATTCAGAATTAGTCCACCAACTCACAACTCTTGAGAATGGCAATCAAATCTTAAAGCGCATCCTTTCTCAAAGAAATATCGATAAGTTTAGTTTTGAAGATGATGGTCTCAAAAATCTTGCCACTCTATTAAAAAAATCAAGATTAATATCCATTGAAACTGATAGCTATGATCAAAGAGAGTGGGCAGACTGCGTAGAAAAATTTGCAAACCTTGATGTTCTTAGTGCCATCTCTCTACCAGACCAAAGCCAATTTGGTTATCACCTTCTAAATTCCCTTTCATATCACCAACAGTCCTTCGCTCTCCCAATAATTATTGAGTCGGGACTTTGCCAGCCTGACTCAAAACTAACCAAACTGAACGATCTAATCAAAATTATAGGCAAAAGGCACTCATCGGGGTTCGTCTATCACACCATCAGCAATCATTCAAATCCTGGCTCATCAGAAAATCACTCGCTATTTCTTGCTGATTCAGGTATTACTATTCTTTCTGCCGAACACTCAAAGTCAGAGGACAACCTCAATCTCTCATACCAACTATGGCTACACCAAAAAGAACTTAAACAAAGAGGCATTGACCTACATATCGAAACCACTCCACCTCAAAGATCAATTGAGGATACTTTTACTGTCTTTCAAGCCCTAGAAAAACTCAAAGCAGAACCAGACTCAGAAAACATAAATATCCCCAGTCTAGAAGTAATTTCCCAATGGCTTCAGCAAGAGTACTGTCCGGTTTCTGTTGAAAACGGACAAATCACCATAGGTGGAGACGAGGCTTCATTCTGGAAATCAGTCTGTTCCAATGGACCACTAGCCAGACTGCTATTCTCACCACAAACATTAAATCAGCTAGGTATCAAAACCACTTACACCTTACCTTCTGTTATTGCAGAGTCTGACCCAGCCTGGTGGGAGAGATCATTTTTTGACTTTGGAAACTCATTCAACAAAGACCATTTTGATGAAATCTTTATCATCACCACAGCAGGAGAATTTAAAATAAAAAACAAATATATTGCTGGTAAAATTTCCAGTTCCTGGTACAGTGGCTACAACGAATGGACGGTTTTGGAAAACAAAGATCTCTCCTGGATAGACTTCCCCATCCCCACCGAATCAGAAACAAATCATCAAATTCTCACCATAGCCAGAGAACTCCAAGAAAGAGCCCTCGAAACCAGAGATGAAAATTTAAGGAATCTCTCCCTTCATTTAATTGAGCTAACCCCAGAAGGAGCCGAATCCTTGCTCCCATTTTTCAAAACAGAAAATAGCACCCTCATCATAGATAGTGGCATTCTAGATCACATCAAACCACTTTGCCGAGAACACAGTACCGACGCCGGTCACTGGCTTACTTCTCTAATACCAGTCGCTCAAGGGAAATGTCCAGGTGTGAAGTTTTCCTTCCCATCCGAACAAGAAAAGCAAGGGTTCGAGAAATTCGCCCTAGCTCTTCAAGCCTCCATGGGCACGGAAACAAGAACCGGAGGGTATCTTAGCTCAAGGTTAGCAGACGGATACCTTGATCAAAGAAAGGAGACACAGGATTTGATTGACAAGATTTTCAACTTTACTCCAGAAGGTGTTTTTGTTAATCGTCATTTCTTTGACCATTGGTTAGGTGAATACCAAACAGGAAATATCACATTTTATGAACTACAAGCTCACTTCAGAGACACACCAAAAATAGGACTTATCGACAAATCTCAATTTCATCTTTTCTCTCCTAATGAACGACTTCTCTTTGATCTTTCAGGTAATGAAAATATTTTTAGATTATTTTCCAATACAGTACTAACGAATTCTAAGAGCTTGTCTGAGGCTGGTTTAAAATTGAATGACTTTTTTAGCCTCCAACCAAGGGAGGTAGAAGGCATCGTAATAAACACACCAGCCTTAAGACTGGACCACTTTGTCCGACTCTCTCAAGATAGCGATTCAAGCTACCTAGAAAAACTAATAAACTCCGGCCAAATTGAAATCTTTAGCCCCGAAGTAAACGACAGGAACTTTTTCGCTTTCATTGTAAAAAATCCCAAAATATTCAACCATTACCAATCTTCCGGAACTTTAAGCATTGAAGAAGTCTACAAAAGATTCACCCAAGACTTCACCCCCAAAAAAGGTGAGTATGGTGCTATCACATTCTCTACCAATAGCGAATCATTTATTCACCTTCATCAAGTTTTTGGTGATGATCTTTTCATCATGTCATATAGACGAAATATTTCCATAGAAGTCAACCCAGAACATCAAACTACCCTGAAATTCCTCGAGGTTGTAAGACATACTCCTCTATCATCCTTTTTCCTAGATCGCCTGAATAGTTTTGAAGACCTATCCTCAAAGCAGAATCAGTTCTTTACCGAGGTAACTACCGGAGAAATTACCTCATTCGAACTAAAACCAGGTATGTTTAAGCAACTACTGTCAAACTCCAGACTCGACCCCGACAATCTCAAGCACTATCTTGACTCCTCAAGCATTAGATTCAACCTCGAACATCTCCGCACAGAAATCACTGATACAGGCTTTGACGGCATTCCCCTATCCTTGATCAAGGTGCTGGATAACAGAAATATATTTTCTCCCCAAGCCATCCCCAATCACTTCCTCACCAAGGCGGGTTTCACCCCAGAATTTATTTCTGCTCAAGAGCAAATATTCACCAATCCGCCGGCAGATTTTTCAAGAGACGCCGCTATCAATTTCCTACACTTCGTAGATACCTCCCCTCATCGCCAAACCCTCGTCACTATCATTTCCTCAAATCCTGAAATAATCAGCAACAACAGTTTTCAGAGATACATTCAAGCCAGTGCCGATAGAATTGCTCAAATTCCTCCAGAACGATTCCCTGAATACTTTGAAGTAGCTTCATCCATCGCTAGCTCTCCATCACGAGAAATTAGAAGGTTGGGGGATGAACTTGCTAAGCAACTCTTTGCTACCGACAACCCCAGAGAAACTTTTACAAAGATTGAAGATGTCTTTGTCAGAAACAACCTACCCTTAGTAGGAAAAGTCTACCGGGTATTCGAAATTCTTCACCCAAGAGACGTTCTTACCCAAAAACTGGAATCAAACTCTGCTCTAAGTCCTGTATTAAGGCAAGTAAGATCAGACCTAAGAAGAAGAGACATCATTTATCGCGACCTCCTCAATATTCATATTCAAACAGGTAATCAATCGCTTTCCGAGTATCTTCAAGTCATAGATTCTGGAGCTTCTCTTGCCGAGAGGTTTAGACAAGGCGAAGACCTCAATGAACAAGAAATCAAACAACTCACTGCATTTGCCAACAAACTCACTACGCTTTATCACACATCAGCTCTAAGTCGTCATCAAGTTACCAATGACTCACCCACTCCCAACCCTGCAGCAGCTCTTGATAAGATTTACGCCGACCTTAGAGTCAGAGAAGGGCAAACACTTGAAAGTAGAGTCTGTGAAATGTTCCTTTACCCTATCGGCGCCTCTTCAGTCAAAGAAGCTCTTACACTAATGGATGAAAGCATAAGTTCGGCCAACCAAAGGCACTCCCAGGAAAGAGAACGAAAACGAGGTAAATTTACACTTGAAAAAGGATCTTTAATAAAAGGTCTTGTCAGGTCAAGCGATCTGGAGTCAGGCAATGGTTTCCAAATCCTCGACAATATTTTAGGCAACGGTTCAGTAGCCAAAGAGTATCTCGGATCAGCTTCAAGCAGTGACGCCACCCCTTTTGATACCGACTGTGTTCGCTTAAGAGACGAGGATATCAAAGACTCCTTCCGCCAAACATTTAGCGATCAGGCCTCTTCAGGCTATGGCGACATCCTTTTTGTCATACGGGATAGGGGACAATTCCAAGAGCCAAATCCAGAAAATCCAGCTTCCTACGACCCCACCAAGCTAGAGCTCATTACCTCGAATGTTGTTAGTCAAAACCACACCGGTGTCCGAACTGGTTTCCCCATAACCCAAGTTGATTTCATCATCGCCAAAGATGAAGTTGTCAAAAATCCTAGATCTCTTCAAAACCTCTTTTTCTCCATTGCCAAAACTGGCATCGCCATACCCGTGGTCGACGCAGAAGGCAACGAAATCTTCACACAAGAAATGTTCGACAGCTACCGAAGATCCTTAGCTGGAATCGATCGCTTCAGAGGAGAATCTCCAGAGTACCAACCACCAACACCCAACACCCTCATGGGCGACATGGTGGAGTCTCTCATCCCCAGTGTGACTGCCGATAGAGAAAATGTTGCAAAAAGAAACCAAGAAATCCGACAAAAAATCAAAACTACCTTAGATGGTTTAGGAATTACTCTAAGAGATGAGCAAGACCAAAGTCTTATCGGCGCCGAACTAGAAGATATCGGCTCTACCGGTAGAGGCACCAATCTTCCAGGCGACTATGACTTCGACTACACTCTCCTTCTTGACCCCAGAGCCTTCAAGCAGGGGAAAACTATTCAATCTGCCATCCTCGAACAAATTTCTCACGAAGGCACCACCCCAGCTCCAGAAGGAGAAGTCAGTATTCAGATAAGGATGACCGGAGTGGATCTTGAAAGCGGAGAAAAACTTGCAGTCGACATTGGTATTAATGAAAGAGAGGATGGTCAGGTGTATGGCTCCCACAAAGCAGTTGCCGAAAGATTAGATTCCATCGCCGAAGCCTATGGAGAAGAGGCGAGGGACACCGTTATAGCCAACATCTTAGTTGCCAAAAAACTTCTCAAAGAAGGTCATGCTTACAAAAAGGGTACTTATGGCGACGGCGGACTTGGCGGAATTGGAGTAGAAAACTGGATTCTTCAAAATGGAGGTTCCGTTGAGGCAGCCTTCAACTCCTTTTGGGAAGCTTCTCACAATCCAGATGGAAGTCTAGTAGACATCACCACCTTTAGGGCTAGATACCCAATTTATGATCCAGGTAGTAACCTAAGAAGAGAAAGATATCACGACAACTTTGCCTATACTCTCACCGAAACCGGATACCAAGCCATGATTGAAGTAATCAAGACACAACGCCTGAAAGAAATTGGTCTCACCAAATAAAAAACACCGGCTTAAGCCGGTGCATACAAACATTACAGAATTTGTTTCTAATTAAGGTTTCTGGCCTTCAGGTAATACTTTCACCATATGACCACCCATTTGAAAGAGCAAACCTTCAATTTTTGCCTGCTCTTCAGATGTGTATGGGGTAGGCTGCATCTGCCATCGGCCTCGGTCATTTGCCCACAATGTCCAGATATAGTATGTGGTGGGTTGGCTCTGATCGCTCATCTTTCGTTTCTCCCAAAAAACCAAG
>CAIQPO010000091.1 GCA_903873735.1 Candidatus Collierbacteria bacterium
CCTTACTATCGATAATCACCGGCGCTTCTTCGGCCAAAATATCTTGAGTTTCTTGCTCGACATTATCTATTTTTCTTTCTCTTTTGCCGACCAACTCAACGTCTAGCCCTAGACCTTTAAGTTCGCGGACCAAAACATTAAATGACTCTGGGATATTCAAACGATTTATCTTTTCACCTTTGATAATTGCCTCATAAGCTTTTGATCTACCCGGAACATCGTCTGATTTGATAGTTATCATTTCCTGTAAAGTATTGGCAGCTCCATAAGCTTCTAGTGCCCAGACTTCCATTTCTCCAAAACGCTGACCACCAAACTGAGCTTTACCGCCAAGAGGCTGCTGAGTTACCAATGAGTATGGACCAATAGATCTTTGGTGAATTTTATCTTCTACCAAGTGATTCAATTTCAACATATAAGCTATACCGACAGTAGTTTTGTTATCAAAAGGCTGTCCGGTCCTACCATCATAAAGCTGAAGCTTACCATCTTCTGGCCAGTTAGCTTTTTTAAGTTCCTGTCTAATTATGTCTTCTGGCACACCATTTAAAGCTGGGGTAGCTAATTTATAACCCAAGGTTCTAGCGGCTAGTCCTAAGTGAGTTTCCAATAACTGTCCTAGGTTCATACGAGAAATAACGCCCAGTGGATTTAAAATAATATCAACCGGAGTACCGTCAGCCAAAAATGGCATATCTTCTATAGCCACTACACGAGAAATAACGCCTTTGTTACCATGACGACCGGCCATCTTATCACCGACCTGAACTTTTCTAAGTTGAGCAATAGTAATTTGAATAGTTTTGATAACTCCAGCTGGCAACTTATCACCTTTATCTCGAGAAAATATTTTAATTCCAATTACCTTACCTCTTTCACCATGTCTCAAATACAAAGAAGTGTCTCTAACGTCTTTAGCTTTTTCTCCAAAAATAGCGCGGAGCAATTTTTCTTCAGCTGATAATTCGGTTTCACCTTTTGGTGTAATCTTACCAACCAAGATATCGCCAGAAGAAACATTAGCACCAATTCGGACAACACCTTCTCTATCTAAATCTTTGAGTTTTTCTTCGCTTACATTTGGAATATCGCGAGTGACTACTTCTGGTCCTAGTTTCGTGTCCCTGACGTCAATAGAGTAATCCTCAATACTGATAGAAGTATAATTATCATTTTTGACAACTCTTTCAGAAATCAAAATAGCATCTTCGTAGTTTCCACCATCCCAAGTCATATAAGCTACCAACATGTTTTGTCCTAGAGCTAGCTCTCCCTGATCAGTAGCAGCTCCATCAGCCAAAGCTGTGCCTTTTTTTATTTTCTGTCCTTTATCTACTATTGGATGTTGATTCATACTAGTAGAAGTATTGGAACGAGAAAATTTATTCAAATTATAAATATTTGTTTCTCCGTTTTTATTTGTAACTTCAATGCGACGACTATCAACATAAGTCACCTCGCCATCTTCTTTAGCTACTACTACCTGACCGGAATCAATAGCGGCTTTAGCTTCTACTCCAGTGCCGACAATAGGCGCATCTGGTCTGATGACCGAGACAGCCTGCCTTTGCATGTTTGTACCCATCAATGCGCGGACAGCATCATCATGTTCCAAAAATGGGATAAGTGAAGTAGCGATAGAAATTATTTGGTTAGGAGCGACGTCTACCAAATCGATTTTTTCTACTCTTTCGTAAGTAGGATTGCCCTTAACTCTAATTTCACTATATTCATTAACAAAGTGTCCATTTTCATCTATAGGTGTGGTAGCGGCAGTAGTATTGTATCTTTCCTCTTCAAAAGCATCTAAATAAACTATTTCGTTGGTGACGACTGGCTTAATAGGAATAGTCTTAAGACTTGTTTCCTTAGCTAGCTCTTTGGCTAAACTAGCATTTATAGTTTGCCCTTTAGCTACTAATAATTTTTTGCCATTTTCAGTATGAATATCAGTTCTAGCAATATAGCCAGTTGTATATTTAGGATCATTTTCTACATCATGAAGAACCTTCCTAAAAGGAGTTTCAATAAAACCAAAATCATTTACCTTGGCATAAGAAGCTAAGTGTCCGACCAAACCAATATTTGGTCCTTCTGGAGTAGCGATTGGGCAAATTCTACCGTAGTGAGTACGGTGCACATCTCTAACTTCAAAACCAGCTCTTTCTCTTGATAATCCTCCA
>CAIQPO010000092.1 GCA_903873735.1 Candidatus Collierbacteria bacterium
GTTTATTCAAAAGAATGGCTACTCCCCCACCTTACAGGAAATTGCTGAAGCAATTGGTGTTTCTTCTTTGGCGACTGTACACGAACATTTACAAGCACTTGAAAAGAAAGGTGTAATCAAAAAGTATGATGGTGCAATAAGAGGTATTGAGCTTCTAGATAAAAATGGCTCGGAAAGTAGCTCAGTGGAGCTTCCAATACTGGGTTTTATTGCTGCAGGAAGGCCAATTGAGCCAATTACAGACCCTAACGCATCAATTAAAGTTGCGTCTTCTATGGTGACAGGGAAAAAAAGAGCCTTTGTACTTCAGGTAAAAGGTGACTCCATGATTGAGGAAGGAATATTTGATAGAGATTATGTGATTATTGAAGAGTGTGACGCTACCATGGTACATGATGGTGATATTGTGGTGGCTCTCCTGGAAAATGGCCTGGCTACACTAAAAAGGTTTTTTAAGGAAAGGACTAGAGTCAGATTAGAGCCAGCAAACTCATCGATGTCGCCAATTTTTGCAATAAATGTAAAAGTGCAGGGTAAATGTGTTGGCGTTATTAGAAAATTTGTTTAAATGAAGCTTTGGGTGGTTGGTCTTCCAATTGGAAATATTGAGGATATATCGGCAAGAGCTATTAGGACTCTATCTGAATCAGATCTAATTGTGTGTGAGGATACGCGAATGTTTAATAATTTATGGCAAAAATTAATTTCACTTAATTTAGCCACACCCTTATTGGCAAAAGTAATCTATGCTAATGAATTTAATGAGCATGGAGTAATCAGCAAATTATCTTCAGATTTTGATAAATATGAATCTATTTCACTTGTAAGTGATGCAGGAATGCCGCTAATTTCTGATCCTGGCTTTCTGCTGGTGAGAGAGGCTTTAAGATCAGGGGTTGAAGTTGGAGTGGTACCAGGACCAACTGCAGAGTCAGCTGCTTTATCAGTTTCTGGATTGCCTACGGATAAAGTTTTTTTTGCAGGGTTTCTTCATAAGAAGCCAGGTAAGAGATTAAACCAGCTAAAGTCTTACAGAGAGATGGCTGAGGTTTCTTCCTTTTCACTTGTGATATATGAGTCTCCTATAAGACTAAGAAATTTGCTACAAGATGCAATTGAGGTTGTTGGAGATAAGGACTGTTTCCTAGGAATTGACCTCACAAAGATATCAGAAAAGAAATTTAGAGGAAAAATATCTGAAGTAATGAGTGCAATTGGTGAAACACCCATTAAGGGAGAGCTAGTGTTGGTGATTTCCTTGATTTATTAGATAAAATAAATATATGAATCTAGGAAAATATTTTAAAAATAAATCTCTAATTTATTTACTCCTGCTGTTTGCCTTGCTTGGAATATTTTATTATTTACAGAAAGAATTATATTTTCAAAAAAATAGAATTGTAAATATTCCGGTAGAAACAGAGGTAGAGAAAAAAGATAGATCAGCTTTGATAAGAAGAGACAGCACTTCAGATTGGCAAACATACAAAAATACAGCAGTAAAATACTCAATTAAATTTCCCTTAGACTGGAAGATTTCTGAATCAAGCTTTGAGCCAATTGGGAGTTCTGTTAAGGAAGATTCTTTAAAAGTTGATATTTATCCCGGTGATGCTGATAAGGATTTTTTGGAGAAACTTACGATTGAGTGTTTCCCTGACTTAATATCTGGAGCAGGTGATATTGAGACTGGTAATACAATTTTTGAGACGATGACTAATAATTACAAGTCCTGGGAACTAGAAGATAAAGTAATTAAAGATAGAAAAATTGGAGGTGTGGATGCTTTGTATATTGAAGGAAACTTGAGAAAAGCTGGAGTAATGCACAATTCAAAAGTTTACTTGGTCAAGGTATTGAATGGTAATGGAGTATGTGCATTTATTGTAAGAGACTTCTTTATGGGATTGCCGATATACGACCAAATACTGTCTACTTTAAGTTTTGATCTCTCAAAATAAGTGAGGTCCCAGACATATCATCTGGCTCTTGGATATCAAGTAGCTCAAGTATGGTTGGGGCGACATCACCAAGTCTTCCTGGATTTAATTTAAATTTATTGTCGGTGGGGTGATAAATAATTAGCGGGACTGGATTGGCGGAGTGCTCTGTGTTTATTGTTTTACTGATGACATCAAGTAACTCTTCGGCGTTTCCGTGATCGGCAGTGATCAGCAAGTAAGCATTGGTTTCTTTGCATAAATTTACAAGTTGAGAAAGACCTCGGTCTGCCGCCTTGACTGCTTCAATAGTTTTATCAATTTTCCCGGTATGAGCTACCATATCAGGGCAAGCGAAGTTTATTACACCCAGGCTATAGTCTTTGGTTTTGAATTCCTGAGAGAATTTTGAGACTAATTCTGGTGTGGACATGGCGGGTTGAAGATCATAAGTGGAAATTTTGGGAGAGTCGACAAAGAGCCTTGTCTCCCCCTCAAATTGTTCTTCAGATTGACCATTGAAATAATAGGAGACCATGGCGATTTTCTCTGTCTCAGCTGCTCTAAGCTGTGTTAGGTGGTTAGTTGAGATAACTTCACCAAGGGTGTTGTCGATAAATGATGTGGGGAATAATACAGGATTGGTGAAATCTTTTCTGTATCTTGTCATGCTGACAAATCTAAGATTAGGAATTCCTGATTTTAGGAATAAATCTGTTAGTTGCCTGGCTCTGTCTGTGCGAAAGTTAAAGAAAACAACTGCGTCGCCAGCTTTTATACGTGTATTTTCAGGACTGTCTCCTATTTGAGTAGGGAAAATGAATTCATCTGAAATTTTTTGTTTGTATGAATTTTCAATATATATCAGTGGGTCAGGTGAATGATGGTCAGAATCTTTAGTAAGACAATCAAATGCTATTTGGGTTCTATCTAGGCGCATGTCTCTGTCCATTGCATAGTATCTACCCATGACAGAGGTTATTGAACCTACTTGATATTTGGTAGTAAAGTCTATGACCTTTTGGATTTGTAAAGGACTATTGTCTGGTGGTGAATCTCTGCCATCGGTAATCAAGTGAAGGTAAACTTCATTGATGTGATGTCTTTTGGCAAATAGTATTAATGCAAAAAGGTGCTCGTTGTATGAATGAACTCCAGAATTACCTATCATACCTAGTAAATGCAAGCGAGATTTGAAAGAGGTGATATGTTTTGCGGTATCAAGCAAGGCTTTGTTAGTAAAAAAGCTGCCATCAGAAATACTCATATTAATGAGTGCTAGGTCTTGATAGACTACTCTACCAGCACCGATATTCAGATGACCGGTTTCGCTGTTTCCGTCCTGGTATTCTGGAAGACCTACTGCCGGACCTGAAGCATCAATATGGGTACTGGGGAAATTTGAGTTTAGGTGGTTGAAGGTTTCTGGATTGGCTAGGGTGATAGCATTGCCGTCGCCAGGTGGAGCTATACCCCACCCGTCGAGGATGCATAAAACTGCTCGTTTGTTAGGCATTCTTACTCTTCAGATATTCTTCAATAAATAAAAGTCTGTTGTATTTACTAACCCTTTCTCCCCTACCAGGAGCGCCGAATTTCACAAAATCAGTACCAACACCTACGGCGAAATCTGCCATAAAATCTTCATCAGTGTCCCCCGATCTGTGGGAAGCAATGGTAGACATGCCATGTAGTTTGGCAGTTTTTACAACAGAGACTGCCTCTGATATAGTGCCAATTTGGTTTGGTTTTACTAACACAGCATTGCATGCGTTTTTTGAAATGGCTTCTTGGAGCCTAGTTTTATTGGTTACTAGTAAATCATCACCAACAAGCATCACTTGTTTTCCCAAATCACCATTAATATAAGTCCAACTTTCCCAATCATCTTGATCGAGAGGATCTTCAATAGAAAGAAGGTTGTATTTTTTATTTAAATCAATTAGAAAGTCTGCCAACCCCTTGCCATCCATGGCTTCTTTAACATCACTGATTTTGTATTTTCCACCTTTAACAATTGAAGAAGCGGCCACATCAAGTCCCAAAAATACGTCAGCGTTGATTTTGTATTGGCTGCCTTCGATTGCTTCAACAAGAAGTTCGATGGCATCTGTGTTGCTAAAAAGATTAGGAGCGTAGCCACCCTCATCACCAACTGAATGTATAGCTTTTTTGTCGATTAGCACTTGTTTCAGAAGGTGATAAAGATCAGTACCCAAAGACAACCCCTCTGAAAATGTTTTTCGACTACTTGGAATTACATGAAATTCTTGAAATTCTAGATTACCCGCACCGTGCTTGCCACCGTTTATTAAATTGAAAATTGGAGTTGGTAGATTTAAAGGCGACGGTTTGTTTAGTCCGTATTTTTGAGAGAGGTACTCAAATGTAGCCAAGCCAGATGAGGCTGCTCCCACTTCACAGATAGCTTGAGATACTGAAAGAATTGCGTTGGCACCAAGTTTTGATTTATTTGGAGTTCCGTCTATATCCAGGAGCATTTGATCTATGGCGTTTTGTTTGGTGGGGTCTTGGCCAATAACATACTTTGAAATGATTTGATTTACGTTCTCTACAGCCTTTAATACACCCATGCCACCAAATCTATGAATGTCGTTGTCTCTTAGTTCAACGGCCTCAAATTTTCCAGTGGATGCGCCAGAAGGTATGGATGCGACAGAGCCATGATCTGAATCTGTCCAGATGGTGGTCTCTATTGTGGGATTTCCACGTGAGTCCAGGATTTCTCTTGCGTATACTGACTTTACTAATGCCATATTTATTTTAAGAGCCGTTTTTCAATACCAGCTACATTTCTTCTAACCGCGTCAACTGCATCTGGAGAGACTGATACACTAGTGATTCCCCAGCCAACAAGCTTTTCTACTAAATCTGGATAAAGACTGGCTGCTTGCCCACACAAACTGCAGGTAACGTTGTTTTTAGCTGCGGTTTTGACTACATGTTCAAGTGCCCAAAGGACAGCTGGATTTCTTTCATCGAATTCCTGAGCCACTGTTTCATTGTCTCTATCTGTACCCAAGATAAGCATGGTCAAGTCGTTTGAGCCAATTGAGACACCGTCGATACCTGCTTTTATAAAATCTTCAAGGAGAATAACGTTGGAGGGAATCTCAACCATCATCCAAAGCTTAAAGCTCTCTGATCTGGATAGTCCCGATGCAGCAATTATTCTTTTAACTTTTATTAGCTCATCAACCGTGCGGACAAAAGGAATCATAAGGTGAAGATTCTTATACCCCCATTTATTTCTGACCATTTTTATGGCTTCTAGCTCGAGATTAAATACAGACTCGTCACTGATATAGCGATAGCAGCCTCTGTATCCAAGCATGGGATTCGGCTCGTTTGGTTCATAGTCCTTACCTCCGATAAGGTTCTTGTATTCGTTTGTTTTAAAGTCTGTAGCTCTATAAACCACCGGACGATTCCCGAAACTAAAAGTGAATTGAGCTAGGCTATTTGCTAACCTCTCAATAAATTGTTTTTCCTTGCCATCACGGATCATCTTTTTGGGATGGGTGCCGATTTGAGCCATCATGAATTCGGCTCTTAAAAGACCAACTCCATCAGCATTGCCTTGGGCAACGATAGGGGCAAGATCTGGCTCTCCTAAATTTACGTAAACTCTGGTAGCAGTTTTGGGAACATCCTCAAAAGTGGCAACGTGAGCTGCTTGATCCTGCTTTTTGACAGGTAATCCATTAAAGATGGCGCCGGTGGCTCCATTTACAGAAATGGTTTGGTTTTTGGAAAGAGTTCTGGTGGCGATCTTAGTTCCAACTACTGCCGGTATTCCTAGTTCGCGAGAGACAATAGCAGCGTGTGAAGTTTGACCTCCTTTGTCGGTGACAATGGCTGAGGCTCGTTTCATGGCAGGGACGAAGTCTGGTGCAGTCATCTCTGTAACCAGGACATCACCTTCTTTGACTTTATCAATTTCTCTGGCTGTTTTTATCATCACTACCTTACCAGCGCCAATGCCAAAAGACGCGGGCTCACCTTGGAGAATTTGTTTTAACCCGTCAAGTTGTTTTTCGGTGATTTTTTCCTCACCCTTACCCATATCTAGGGTGGTGATGGGTCTAGTTTGAACAACATAGAGTTTACCGTTTTCTATTGCGAATTCACTGTCTTGAGGGAAGAAATAGTGCTGATGAATTTTGGCAGATAGCTTGGCCACCTCAATGACCTGATCATCCGTGAGCTTGCGTTGGTTAATTTTTGATTCGGGCACTTTAACCTTCTTTACTCCACTGGGGAATTTTCTAACCTCCATTACTTGTTGGGGCATAAACTGTCGCGAGTGAATGGAGAAATCTTCTTTACTGACAATGTAGTGGTCTGGGTTAACGACTCCTTGTACCATATAATCACCAAGCCCCCAGACTGCCTCAACGACAATTTGGTTTTTGTTTCTGGAGACTGGATTCACTGAAAAAACCACGCCAGAAATGTCAGACTGAACCATGAGCTGAATTGGTACAGCAAGAAGGACTTTAAAGTGATCATAGCCTTTGGTAGCTCTGTAGAAAATTGCCCTAGCTCCCCAGAGAGAAGCCCAAGCTTTCCTTACTGCCTGAATAACATTAGCGTCACCTTTGATATCAAGATATGATTCTTGTTGTCCGGCAAATGATGCGTCGGGGAGATCTTCTGCGGTAGCAGATGACCTTACAGCAACCAAAGGGAACTTGTCACCTTGCTTTAGACTTTCGTAGTGGCTAATAATATCGTCTGATAGCTCTTTGGGAATATCGGCGGTATGGATTAAACGCTGGATTGTTATTGAAGCTTTTTCAAGTTGTTTTTGATTCTTTACATCTGTCTCCCTGATAATTTTGATGATAGTATCTTGGAGATTGTTGTGAGCAATTACATACTCATAGGCTTGTGCAGTAACCACAAATCCATTTGGAACAGGAATTCCTGAGTTGTACATTTCACCAAGATTAGCCCCTTTACCTCCAACTTGAGGCAGATCGGCTTTCCTAATTTGAGAGAATGGCAGCACCAGGGCAGGCGTGTTTGGCATCTTTAGATGTGATTTTTAAAGTAGTCAACCCACGGATTTGTACCAGGATCGACCTTGTTAACGATACTTAAATAATAGCTAAAAAAGGTGAAAAAGACCATAGACTCAAGAATCTGTCCCACAGGGCTAGTAGACTCAGGTTTGATGACTGTAACTGAATATTTTTGTTTTAGAAGAATATCTTTTGTTAGCTCTACTCTTTTTTGTATGGCAGAGGGGTAAATGTTTGAGTTTATAAGAATAAAGTTGGTATCGTTTTTGTAGCTTAAGGGGAAAGAAAGACCATCAAGAAAGTGGTGATTCAAATCTGGAATTGCCAGATGATATGAAAAAGATTTGGCGGACTCATTTACATAGTTTTTAATTGACTCTCCTACTCCAACAAGATGATTTGACGAGATAAAGAAAATTGAAGTGTGTTTCATCTTTTGAGCTAGATTTTTGGCAGGATTTTTTTCTAGCTCAATTTCTCGTCTGATATGATCGAGAGATCTGGTGATTATTAGTGAAAGCTGTTTTTGGTCGAGATCCTGTTTGTGGTCTGACAGGCGTCTGATAATTGAGAGGGTGGCGCCGATTGAGTAAAACAAACCCATTCTTGGAATAGATGAGGTATTTTGATTTTGAAATAGAATCAGGGGTAGAGACTCTGATTTTGCAAATTTTTCTAATTGACCACCTGATGTCATGCAGATAATTTTTGCCCCCCTTTTCTTGGCATCTTGAGCACAAGAAATAATTTCAGCCGTATTTCCTGAGTATGAGGATAGTATTACCAAAGTCTTGCGGTTTACATACATTGGAAGCCTGTAGTTTGAACAAACTTCGAAGGGAATTTTCAGGAAAAAAGGAGAGAGAGCGTGGATCATTTTACCTGCGAGTACAGATGCACCCATGCCGGCAAATACTATAGTTTTGATTTTTTTAGGGTCAAAGGTGATATTGAGGAAATGAGCATCATTCCAGGCTGAATCAAATTGTCTATCCAGTCTTTCTAAACTTGAGTAAACATTGAGTGAGTCAAGCTTGTGGTAGTTTGAGTCTTCATCAAGATACGATCTGAACATCTTGATTTCAGTATACCTTGAATGTTAGTTTAAGCCAACATTGCTAATAAGTCGGCAAGAGCGGTTTTCAGTCTACCTGGATAAATCACTGTAGAAAGATTATTGAAAGTTTGAGTGAGAATCCTGTCTGCATCGTCTGTAAGACCAGTATCTCTTAAATATAGTAAAGACTGATAACCGAACAACAGGCTGATTTTTCCCGATGTGATTGGATGCTCAAAGAAAGTAGGACAACTAGTTCTGGCAATAAGTGAAGATACTTTAGCCGCCATAAGTGCTTCTTCAGGTGTTTGTGGTTTAAAGTCTGGAAGTGTTGCCTGGTAAAAGAATCCTGGAATTCGGTCTATGGAGAGTTTGTCTAGTTCTCTTTCGACAACATCTGTAATTTGCAGATTGAGCTGCTCGAAAGTAGAGTAGAATCCTGCTTTCCATTCAGTATCCCCTGGTGTACAGCCACAACTTCCTTGCCATCTAATTAAGTTTCCATGTGGGCAGCTCCAAGAAGATCTTTCAACTATTTTAGCCATTTTTGGATGTGTAACATCTAAATTATTGATATTTATCGGAGTTATTCCGTGTTGTCTTAAAGAGGAGGAGACTAAATACGCAAGAAATTTATCTGCTCCCTTCCAGTGATGGCCAAATGTTTCGGCATCTGTCCAAACTACTATTGGAGTGCTTCTATGATGATTAAATCTTGGATTAATGTAGTCACGAGTAAATAGATCAGCATTGTATTTTGGGTCAAATGCCAATCTGCTTGAAATTGGTCTGTCGAAAGGAATGGCCAGGATTTGTCTTCCGCTAGGTAGAGTGATTTGGGATATCACGTTGTCTGAGGCTGAACCATCTTTTTGGATTATTTGTTCTGGTGCACAGATGAATCCTTGATAGCCTTCTTCAGAAAGTATTTCCAGTGTGGTAGTGGAAATAGCAGTTTCTGGTGGCCAAAAATACTTAGGATGTGTACCTGTTTTTCTATAAAAAGAAATTCTTCCTGCACGAATGAGAAGTCTTTGGTCTTGTTCACTTAAGTCAGGGAGAATTGGATGGATAAATGGCTCGCCTATTCCAACCTCACCCAAATTTTTCGAGTAGGCTACCTCTAGCTGGGGGTCAATTTCTCTTAGTTGCTGGAGAAGAGACTGAAAAAGATCAAAATTAATTTGAGGGACGACCTCTTGGCTGGCCAGTGGTTTATAACATTCATCAGAGATTCTTTTTGTCCAGTCTATCCCTGATGGATCGGTGTTGGTGGCTGAAATCTCGGGGTGGATAGCATGGCGATATGGTTGATAAAAATGAAGACCAACGACAATCTCTTTAGACATTTATTTAATCTATACCACACGCTACAGAATGTTGTGATTTATATTGACTTTGGTACAGGTAAATGTCACTATTGATATTAGATATGAAAAAGTTAAAGCTCCTATCTCTGTTTGTTGCGTTTGTGTATTCTTTTTTAAACATATTTATTTTTCCTTCATATGTTCGTGCGGCAAACTTGGGTGTTACCAAAGACACACTACAGTCGTCTAGGATTTCTTTTGCTGGTAGAGTAAAGTCCCCCACTGTTGCAGGTTCATCACATGTGTGGATTTATACCTCTTCGTCGACGCCCTATTTTTCAGTTAGCACTGCTAATTTGCATGCTGGAGATACTGTGGTTATCGGTACTGGTACATATACTATTGATGGTATCGTTGATGACGATGAATTTACCCTTACTACTACCTTGGCTGCAGGTGATGCAGATGACACAGACTCAATTTTCTTAAAATCTAAGCCCCAACATGTTGTTACATTTACTACTGCTTCTGCTGTGGCTGATGGTTTTTTCCAAGTTTTGATACCTGCAGCTTCATCAAATTTTAATGATGGAAACCCAGATATTACTGGCTTTGATTTTGGTGGAGGTACTATTACTGTTACTCCAACAAACGCTACAGGATATACCTTTTCAAATAATGCGGCTACTGCTTCAGGAGGTACATACTGCACCGCTCCTGCCAATTACCATTGCTTTGAGTTTCATTATTCAGGATCTGGAGGAAACGGAACGGCAATTACCTTGTCGATTGGTGAAACTGGCGGTGCAAACTCTCTTATAGCTCCCGCACCTGCAAACACTACTCTTGGAGCGGCTGAGTCATACAGGGTCATCGTTAAAAACTTTACTAATGGTTCAAATCCTGCGACGGCTACAGCCACAGATCAAACTAGCACAGCAGTGGGAATGATTGAAGCGGTGAGAGTATCTGCTACTGTTGATCCTTCAATTACTTTTACCATTGGTGGTGTTGCATCAAGCCAGACTGTTTGCGGTACTGGCTCCACTACTGATGTCGATACAACTACAGCAGTAAATCAACCCGTGGCGGTTCCCTTTGGCACAATGGCACTAAATACTTTTAAGACAGCGGCTCATTTACTTACAGTGTCAACGAATGGTCAGAATGGATATGTAGTCACTGCCGTTGAAGATGATCAATTAGGTTTAGGTGGCGGTACCACGCCATTCATTATTGATACTGATTGCACCTCGACAGCGTGTACTGAAGTAGTACAGCAGAGCTGGACTACGGCATCAGGATATCCTGGTTTTGGATATACTCTGGCCACACTTTCAGGTACGACAATGGCTTTTGTAAACGATAACTCCTTTAAGGCAAGAAAGTTCCCATCACTAGCAGATGCAGAAACTCCAATTACCATCATGTCGAGTACGGGGGTGTCGAATTCA
>CAIQPO010000093.1 GCA_903873735.1 Candidatus Collierbacteria bacterium
AAATACGAGCCACTAGAGTGGTTCAAGATCGCTTTTGGCTTTATTCAGGCTGGCTATTATTTACTCAAAATCAAACCAGACTTAATTTTTTCATCAGGTGGCTATCTGTCTGTGCCAGTAGTCATCATGGGTTGGATTCTTCGAATTCCTTCGATTACTCACGAGCAGACGGTAGTTGCTGGTTGGGCCAACAAAGCAATCTCTCCATTTGTAAAAGAAATTTTACTAACTCACAAATCATCATTACAAAATTACCCAGCCAAGAAATCAAAAGTCGTCGGTCTTCCCTTGAGAAAAGAACTGCTTGATGATAAGTATAAAAAAGACTTTGATCCACCTCTCCTTTACATCACTTGTGGTAAACAAGGATCCCACATAATCAACCAAGCCATCTTTCCCCTTATTCCAAAACTAATTCACAAATTTACCATTGTCCACCAAACCGGTGCCAGCACTCTTAATAAAGATGTAGAAAGGGCTAGGAGGTTAAAGGAAAAACCATCCGAATACAAAGATAGATATATTCACTCACCCTACTTTTTTTCAGAAGACGCAGCTACTTATCTAAGATCTTCGTCAATAATCATAAGCCGTGCAGGTGCACATGCTTCTTACGAACTAATGGTTCTTGGCAAAAAAGCTGTGCTAATTCCCATTCCTTGGGTCTCTCACAACGAACAAATGCTAAACGCCAAGCTAGTAGCCTCAAAAACTGGTAGCGTCGTACTTGAGGAGAGTGATCTCAATGCTGATACCCTCATGGATGCCATAAAAAAATTAACTCGTCGTAGTAAACTGGGTAATACCAAGGTGGATCTACCAATCGATGCTACATCAAAAATTGTCAAAATCATCCAAAAGTACCTCTAGAATAAAACTTCGTCGGCTCGGTCTTTTTTCGTTTCCAGTCAAACGCTTGCTCAAAATTCTCCCTCTTGTTGTATTTATCGTATTTTCTATTTATATATTCAATGCCAACTTAGAGATTAAAAATGTAAATTGTTTTATAAACCAAGTGGTCTGTGACGAAACAACATACAATCTTTTTCAGTCATTAAAAGGAAAGAAAATTATCTCACTAAAACAAGACGAGCTGGAGACTCAGCTCAAATACTTATTTCCCTTTGACAGTCTCCAGACGACCTTTTCATACCCCAACTCCCTTAACGTAAACATCAAAAGAACCCTACCAGCAATTCCAATAACTCTCATAAAAAGTGAGCAATTTCCAGAGCTAAGTTTTGATAGACAGGCAAGCGCCAGTGAATCGGCTTTTTTCAGAAAACCATCAGATGAAATTGAGTTATTCGTGAAAAACCTTGAGACTTCACCAAATCAACTATGGTCAGATGGAAATTTATCGAATCAGCCAGGAAGTACTGCTTCTGCGACCTTGGTTTATCAAAAGCTTCCTCATCAAAAATTCTTAAGCAAAACATACCAACAGCTGACTTTGCTTACCAAATACATACAAGACCCGAAAATTTTCATAATGGGAGAGAGGCTTTTCTTGAGGCAATCAGGCCAACCTGATATTATTGTTTATGTAGAAGCAGAGTCAGCTATAGTGGAAACATCTTTGCAATCACTTGATTTGCTATATAAAATCAAGAAAGATGCCAAGGTGATCAACCTAAGCTTTAAGCACCCAATCATTAAATAAAATATGGCCAAACCTCAAGGAGTTAATGCAATCGATATTGGATCAGGAAAAATCACCTGTCTAATCACCGTACCCTCTGGTGATGAAGGAGACAAACTTAATTTGGTTGGTGCAGCTACAGTTCCCAGTAGAGGAGTTAAAAAAGGACAAATCGTCAACATAGAAGATGTGGTTAGCTCCATTTCCGATTGCGTAGAGTCTGCAGAAAGAATGGCAGGCTTCAACATTGATTCTGCCTTTGTCACCATCAATGGAGACCATATACAGTGCCAAAATAGTCCGGGGCTTGCTGCTGTCTCCGAGTCTGGTGAGATAAATTCCGATGATATCCAAAGAGTAATGGAAGGTGCCAAAGCGGTATCCCTCCCCACATCCAGGGAAATCATTCACGCCTTGCCCAGAGAGTTTATTGTAGATGGTCAGAGAGGTATCAAAGACCCCACCAGTATGTCTGGGATGCGTCTAGAAACAGAAGCTCACTTAATTACTGGTCTTTCTCCAGCCATCAAAAATGTCACCAGGTGCGTTCAGGATTTAGGTATCAATGTTAGTGGAGTGGTTTACACCGGACTTGCTTCCTCATACTCTGTCCTTTCCGAGACAGAAAAAGATCTTGGTGTGATTCTTGCTGATATTGGTGCTGGTACTACCAGTATTAGTATTTTTACCGAAGGCACTTGCTGTTATTCGGCCACACTACCAGTTGGTGCAAGAAAGATCACCGACGATATCGCTATTGGACTTACCTCATCAATTGATTCGGCAGAAAGAATTAAGTTTTTTCTGTCTAAGCCAAAAGAGGGCAGAGACACAGTGGAAAAACAAACCGATGAAATAGATTTCTCTAAGTTAGGCGTTAGAGAAGAAAACCTTAAAACTGGTTCAAGAAAAGCAATCGTAGAGGGAATAATAAGACCCAGACTAAATGAGATCTTTACCCTAATTCGTGATGTCATTAAGCAGTCTGGTTTTGAAGGTCAAACACCTGCAGGTATTGTACTCACAGGTGGAGGATCTCTCACAGTCGGTATCGCCGAGTCAGCCAGAAGAGTTTTGCAACTACCCCCAAGAGTAGGTCTTCCTTCCGGTCTTTCTGGAGTTGTGGCAGAGGTGGGTACTCCTGAATACTCCGCAGCGGTTGGACTGATTCTCTATGGATATCAATCAAAACCACAAAATTTCTCTGGAGGTGCTAAACTCACTGGTATATTCAAGAAGGTGCCTGGACACGATGTGGCAGGCAAAGCACTTGAGTTTATCAAATCATTCTTACCGTAAAAGTGGGACTAATAAAACCAGACACAAATACATTCGCCAAGATTAAAGTTCTTGGTGTAGGAGGCGGTGGCAACAATGCCATCAACTCCATGATTACATCAGGAAAAATTAAGGGAGTGGAGTTTATTGCCGTAAATACCGATATGCAAGCTCTTCTTGCCTCAAATGCAGACGTTAAGCTTCAAATTGGTGAAAAAAGTACTAAAGGCTTAGGGTCTGGTGCTAATCCAGACATGGGTCAGGCTGCAGCCGAAGAGTCTAGAGAAAAAATCAAAGATGTTTTGGCAGGAGCAGATATGGTCTTTATCACTGCTGGTGAAGGTGGGGGTACAGGTACAGGTGCTGCTCCCGTTATTGCCCAAATTGCCAAGCAGGAAGTTGGTGCTCTAACAGTAGCTGTTGTTACCAAGCCCTTCATTTTTGAAGGTTCAAGAAGGCGAGTCCAAGCTGATGAAGGAATTGATCGCCTAAAAGAAAACGTTGATACCTTAATTGTCATTCCCAATCAGCGCCTTCTGGATGTAGTCAAAAAAGACCAGTCACTACTCGATGCCTTCAAGATGGCAGACTCAGTACTCGGTCAAGGTGTCCAAAGTATTTCAGACTTAATCACTCTTCCTGGACTCATCAATGTAGACTTTGCTGATGTTAAATCTGTGATGTCAAACGCAGGCTCTGCTCTTATGGGAATTGGCACTGCTTCTGGTGAAAGACGAGCCACTACCGCCGCCACCATGGCGGTCAGTTCACCACTTCTAGAAGTGAGCATCGATGGAGCTAAAGGCATTCTTTTCAATATCACTGGTGGTAAAAACCTCACCATGAGCGAGGTAAATGAGGCTGCCACTATCATTACCCAGCAGGCAGACCCAGACGCCAATATAATCTTTGGAGCCACTATTAGAGAAGACCTAGGCGACAATATCCAGATATCTGTAATTGCTGCCGGATTTGATGAAATGCGACGCCATTATCAGCCAGCCATCTCAAATAGTTTTAATCGCCAGCTGCCTGTGTCTGAAGAGCCAATTACTCTACCTAATACTCCAGCCAGTTCAGTCCCAGAGCCAAAGCCTACGCCAAAACTTGATTCTCCTTACAGAAGCAAATTCAATGTTCAGCACGATGAGGTGGTAGTAGAAGACGATCTAGATATTCCCGCCTTCTTAAGAAATAAATAAAATGACCAGGAGGAAAGCTAAGTCTACAGAAGAAACCATCAAGGCTACGGGGGAGACCTTGTTAGCCAAGGTTAAAGAGTTGATAGCTAAGGGTAATGTCCGCCATATTTCCATAAAAGATAAAAACAACAAAACCATCGTTGAGTTTCCCATGACCCTTGGTGTTGTGGCTGCAGCCCTTACTCCAATGCTAGCGGCAATTGGCGCCCTAGCAGCCTTAATAGGGGAATGCACCATTTCTGTTGAGAGAGAAGAAAAATAGCCCATAGAGTTGATTTCTTAAAGTCAAAATGATAATATCCGGTATACAACTCCGGAGGTTACCATGCAACTTTTCAAAACCAATCGTTCCGAAAAAGGTCAGTGCAGTGCCGAGGCAGCAATCATCATTTTGATCCTAGCCTTCATTGGCCTTATGATCTGGGCCAGCATCCAAAACTCAAACAAGATCAAGGCATTTGATGCTGACTTTGCCGCAGGCAAGATCGAGATCAGCGCCGCCGCCATCGCCCTGAGCGAATCTGGTCACCCGCAGGTCACAAGTCAGCTCGGGTACATTCCCTCATACGGCGACTATGTATCGGGAAGCCCACGCTCCTTGTCGGTTTCAAATGGCTGCGTCTCCCTGCGCCTGGCCTCAAACACCGCCAGAGTCAAGGTGGCTACCACCTTCCCTGACTCCAGCTTGGTGAATGTACAGATGCCGCCCCAAGCTAGTGGCACAGTTAATGTCTGTGTGCCCAACCAATCAGCCATGGTTATCTACATCTGGGCTGAAGCTACGGAATAACCACTTATGCGCTCTCAAATCGAGAGCGCTTTTTTTGTTATCTTGACTTCGGGTAAATTATGGAAAATAATCAAAGTATTCGTTATTTATTCGGGTATTTATGATTCAAAAGATCTCGGCTCCTGTATCTGTAGACTTGGTTTACTCTCACCAAACTAGGCAGTCCTTACCCAGAAGAATCATGTGGGATGGAAGGGTGTACCCAGTGCTCAAGGTTGGCCTGCATCATACCTACCGCCAAGGCCGCGATCTGTTTCATGTTTTCTCTGTGTCATCAATCAATATTTTCTTCCGCATTAGTCTGGATACCACCACACTACACTGGACTTTAGAAGAAATCTCCGATGGACTACCAAATTAATCTCGAGTTCAACCGTCGCCCCAGTTCCACTATGCATCTGGATCTTAATTCTTGCTTTGCTAGTGTAGAGCAGCAGGCCAATCCACTTCTCCGCGGCAAGCCAATCGCGGTTGCAGCCTACGACACCCCTAATGGTTGTATCGTCGCTCCTTCAATTGAGGCAAAAAAGCTAGGCATCAAGGTAGGCATGAGAGTGAGAGAGGGTCGCCTTCTTTGCCGAGACTTGATGGTTCTTACCCCTGATCCAGACAAATATCGAGATATTCACATTAAGTTCAAAAAGCTTCTTTCTGAATACACCCCCAAGCTTGCTCCCAAATCCATAGACGAATTCGTTTTAGACTTCACCGGCACGCCCGCACTCAAAAAAGGGCTACTCTCTGTCTCTTGTGAGATAAAAGAGCGAATCAGGGCTGAAATAGGTGATCACCTTACTGTCTCGATAGGTCTAGGCCCGAATCGTTTTTTGGCCAAAACAGCCTCGAATCTTCACAAGCCAGACGGCTTGGATGAAATCAATTACTCCAATTTTTTGTCAGTTTACGATCAACTCACACTTACTGATCTAAATGGCATAGACAGACAAAACTCTATCCGTCTAAATAGCGTCGGCATCTACACTGTGCGTGATTTTCTAGCAGCCGATACTTTCAAGCTTCGAGCCGCCTTCAAGTCTATTCTTGGCTATTACTGGTTCCTTAGGCTTCGTGGCTGGGAAATAGACGACATAGACTGGGATACCAAGAGCTTCGGCCATTCCTACTCTCTACCCAAGTTTCTCACCAAGGCAGAGGATCTGGCTCCCATTCTCTCCAAACTTACAGAAAAACTTGGTTTTCGCATGAGACAATCCGGCTATCAGGCAGGTGGTGTACATTTGGCTATTCTTTACCAAGACCATCAATACTTTCATCAAGGCAAAAAACTAAGCAATTCTATCTTTTCTAGCCAGGATATTTATCAAGTGGCCTTTAAGCTACTCAAAAAATCACCCTACAAACTTCCAGTCAGAAACTTGGCGGTGTCCTGTTTTGGTTTATCCTCCAAAAACACCATTCAGCTTGATCTTTTTACCGACAACCTTAAAAAAAGCAGTTTGGCTCAAGCCATAGACGACATCAATCATCGCTGGGGAAGCTTTGTTATTACCCCTGCCATCATGGCCAACACGGAAGATTTCGTCCACGATCGCATAGGATTTGGTAACATCCGAGGCCTATAGATTTGACATTTAGCCTATATTATGCTACAATCCACGCACAATTCGCACTTTACCTTATCCGCCTTTAAACCCGAGGAGGTTACCCATGCGCTACTGCCAATCCTGCCACAACCCGATCCGCGACAGCCACTTCATTGTGGATAATCGTGGGAAGGAGTTCTACACCTGCGAAGACTGCCTGAGCAAGCGCTGCTGCAAGTGTGGCTGTACCATTAGCCACCCCGGCTATAAGCGCGACTTCGTTCGCAGCAATGTAGATCATCCGGTCTATATCTGCTTTGGCTGCCTGGTCAGTGATGATATTGCGGCTTTCAAGAGCCATGGCATCATCACCCCCAAGCTGGTCACTGCTCTGCAGAACGAAGACCAGGCTCATCTCCTGGGAGAATCAGCCGAGCGACTCCGCCGCAACATCGCCAATCTGAACCGCTATGTCACCAAGCTTGAAAAGGTCTGGTGGTCTGTGCGAGTGCAGATGATGAAGAGCGAGTGGAGCGAGCTAAAGGATGGTGATACCAGGATGATCGAGATCAAGGTGAACAACCAGGCTGGAAATGTCGAGATAGCAATTCACGACATCAGCCAGAACGCCACCTTAATTCTACGCGGTAGTGAGTTTACCGATCGCCTGGAAATCATCTCCGTCTTCGGCTCACCCCGTCAGATCCAGCACCTGATCGACTCAACGATCGGCTTAATCAGCCATCATGGAGTCTTTCTGGAGATGGTTCACGACTGGGATCGTTAGGCTTCCGACCAAACACTCCTGCCTTCACCGGCAGGAGTTTTTTATGCCAACTTGAAAATAAACCTATAATGTGGTAAGATACCACACTTGTACTTTTCCAACGACTCTTCTCTTTATGGAGGATTAAACAGTGCCCAATCACATCTGTCATGTCTGTGGTGAAAAGATCACCACCTGGTACCATAGCAGCTACAAGGGTCATCCGAACTCTGTTCGTGTACTTACTTGCAGCCGCTGCATTATCAACGCTGCGGTCGCCAAGTTCCAGAGCAAGGGCATCCTTGATCACGTTCTCACTGGGCATCAAGAGCTCCTTGGCTCCCACCCCGAAGTCGCCATCGCCGTCTCCCGGCTTGAATCTTTGGCCATCGGCGGGTTGATGGATCTTCAGCGTGAGATAGGTGCTGAGCTCAATGACCTGTTTGTTGATAAGGAAGGTCGCTACGAATGCATCTCATCCAACCTGATCCATGCCCGCTTTGAGAACTACGGCGGGAATGTCTCAGTCAGCTTCTACTTCCACCCCTCACTCCAGGATGACTTCGCCTCACTCTCGTTTACCGCGAGCGAATGTAATCCTGAGCTGGCATGGAAGCTCACCAGCTTCGCCGGCAGCCGCAATACCCTCAACTGGCTCATTGACCAAATTTGGGAGCTGGTCGACGGTGAACACCTCCAGTTTCACTGGATCCTTGAAGAGTAAGATTTTTGTAATGATCCCCAGGCCACACGGTCTGGGGATTTTTTTTGATTATCTATTCAACCAAGCTATTGCCAAATTCAAAATTGAGGCAAAGCTTACCCAGGCAAGATAAGGGTACAGCAGAATTGAAGCAAGCTTATCTAATTTGGCAAACTTACCAATCAAATCAAATATTGCTAGCCATAGGACTACAATATCGGCGAAAGCCATCCATAAATTTCTTGAACCGAAGAAGAAATACGACCAGGCAATATTAAGGGCGAGTTGAACCACAAACAAACATACGGCTACACTTACTTTCTTACTCCACTTTAAAGATAATATTCTATAAAGCGATATCCCCATGAGAATGTAGAGAGTGGTCCATACTGGTCCAAAAACCCAAGATGGGGGGTTAAATGATGGTTTTGCAATATCTAAATACCAGTTTCCTACCGATTGCACTGTAAAAAAGCTTCCTACAAACCCCGCCAATAGACAGAAGAAGATGCTTCCGGCCAAATAATACCAGTTTGTTTGGGCAGTTTTCTTTTTCATATTTGAAAAAAATTATTGATGATTATGTTCTGCTTCTTCGGCAGCCATAGCTTCAGCTTTATTGGCGTGTACTGTTCCTTCTGGATGATTGGCAGGTGAGTAAATAGTGTACAGCTTAAGATGTTCAGAGGTTGAGGTATTGATAATGTTGTGTTCGGTTCCTGCCGGAACAATCAACACTTCATCTGCCTTGAAAATTACCTCTTCACCATTGAGGATGGCTTTCCCCTCCCCCGCTTCAAATCGGAAAAACTGATCCACATTACCATGTGTTTCCATTCCAATTTCTTCTCCGGGAAGTAAACTCATAACTACTAGCTGGCAGTGAGCTCCAGTAAACAATACTTTTCTAAAGTTTGAGTTTGCGAGAGTATCAGTTTCTATATTTGTGTGAAATCCTGTCATATGATTACGATTTAATAATTACTAATCACATTCTATCTCTTATTCACTCCTTCATCAAATAAAACTTTCTAATCTTCAAATTTTGGTCTAAACTATTACTATATATGCCCCAGCCCAATTTGTTGCAAATCGAACATATTACCAAAAAGTTCGGGGCTACGACCGCCTGCGATCAAGTAAGCTTAGAGGTGAAAGCTGGTGAAATCTACGCTCTAATAGGACCCAATGGGTCGGGAAAAACGACGCTAATTCACACTATAGTTGGTCTTCTTAGTCCGGACTCAGGTAATATAAAAATTTGCCAAAAAGATATTTCACAAAAACCTCAGTTGGCAAAATCTTTTTTAGGTTTTGTCCCTGATAATCCTGCAAACTACCCTTATCTCACCGGGACAGAGTTTCTCAAGCTCACGGCCAAGCTCAAAGGGGTAGATAAAAACAAGATTCAAGGAGAAATAAATAAGGTCTCCAACATCTTCCCCATATCTGAAATCTTGGAAATTCCCATGGAAGGCTACTCAAGAGGTAATCTACAAAAAGTCGCCTTTTTAGCCTCCCTCCTTGGTCACCCAAAATTGCTAGTTATAGACGAACCGATTGTAGGGCTAGATCCCCAAAGCATTAAAATCTTCGGCCACACCCTTAGACATTTTGCCCTAAGCGGTGGTGCGGTACTTTTATCAACTCACACATTGAGTTTTGCCAAAGAGTACTCAAATAAAATTGGCATCATTTTCAATGGCAAGCTAAAAGAGGAAATCGTCTCTCCAAGAAATAAAGATGTGGACTCGATTTTTGAAAAATCCACGAGAAACTAATATGGAAATATTAAAGACATTAATTGCTCTTGATATTCAAGAAGGTAGGCGCTGGTTTGCCAAAGAGAGGCTGTGGCGCATTGTTGTAGCAATACTTTTTCTCATGGTAATTGCCTTCGTTTCAATCTCCATAGGGGGAATGTCTCGATACTACTTTACTTATCTTCGCACTTTTGAGGAATTTGGTGAACTCACTATAGATTATGTTTTGCGTGCTTCGGTTTTGGTGGTTTTCTGGATAGGTACTTTAAGCTCACTCGTTTCTGGTCTTGCGTTTTTACTCACACCAAACAAGAAAATAGATCAAATTCTCACCACCCCCACCTCTCCTTTTATCGTTTCATTGTTACACACAATAAAAGCCATGGCGGGAAATCTTCTAATTTTCATACCCTTACTTTTTCCTGTGCTTTTTTCATATTTCAACCAAGAGTTCGTAAGCCTTGGTGACATTATCTTTAGAATTACCCTTTCAGTAATTCTTTTGGTTGTCATTACAGAAGCCATTGGTGCGTCATTCGCCTACATTATTGCTTCACAAATAAAAAAGAAGATTGGATTGCTGGTGATCCTGATTTCTGCCAGTGTTTTCTTAGCAAAGACAGTCCTTATATACAAAGTAATATTCCCCGAAGCTATTCAGCATCTTAGTACTGTCTCGTCTGCCGACTTCACTGCCATCTACCAAAATTTACCGTTAGTAAAATACTGCTACTTAGGTCACACTTTCTTGCAATCGCTTACGGGTAGTTTCTCCGATACACTCGCCCTGTTGTTTTTTGCCTTAGGCTTCTTGAGTTTGTCTTTGTTGATTCAGCAAAAACTATTCCTAAACATATGGCAGCAAGCAAAATTACCTTTGGCATTGCCAAAAACTCACCTCTTAAAAAAGAGTGTAAGCAATATCGACCTTTTTTCTAAAGACATACTCTCCATTATCCGTAGCCCAAAAGAAATGGGCTACCTCATCTTCCTCTTCTTGCTCTTAGTTTCCTTTGTTGGCTTGTTTACTAGGGGAGTGGCGGCCAGAAACATCCACCCAAGATTCGTCACTAGTACTTTAATTTTTTCTTGGTTTTGGTTTATCTTCTATTCAGGGGCGTATCTGCTTAGGTTAGTTTTTCCATTAATGTCCAAAGAAGGAAGATTAAGATGGTGGTTATTTACTCTTCCTATATCAAAAACAGATTTAATCCTCACAAAAATTAAGGCAGCATTTATCATTTCCATTCCTCTCTACTTGATAGGCCTAATTGAGTGGTTCACTGTCCCAATTGCTCAATCAATTCACAGTTTAGTGTCAGTTTTCATTGCCACCTTTGTTTTGGCAGCATCTCTCACTCTAATTGGAATGATTAAACCTGATTATTCTCTATCAGATGACCCAGAAAAGACTAGTACTAGTTTGGCAGGAATAATTGCCCTCACCTTTGTGGTGGTTGTGGGAGTTATTGTTAGTCAAATCATAAGATACACCATCGAGAAATCTCAAATGTTGGATATTTCCATCACCATTCTGTTATTCGGAGGAATATTATTGTTAGTCTATCTTTATCATCTAGCCAAGAAATCACTAGAAAACTTCAAGTTTGATAGATTCTGAAACCATTCGTATCTCAACATAACTCATGGAAAGACAAACACGTATTAGTGAGTTTGTACAGTTTTCTGGCAAGGGTGAAGTTTACTCATTTACCACCATATACGACCCGCCACATGGCTTTGAAGAATTCGTGCCGTATACAATTGCACTAGTCAGATTGGCTGAAGGAATTTTAGTCACCGCTCAGCTCACAGATGTCACTCCTAAAGAAGTGTACATAGGAATGCCAGTAGAGATGGTAACTAGAAAGCTTTCACAGGATGGAGATAGAGGTCTAATCAACTATGGCTTTAAATTCCGTCCTCCAGTAATCGACCAAAGTAGGTAAATTGGGTCAAAGCTATCAAGCCTTCTTTGGTTTTTCGACAATGTCTTAACTGGATAAACCTTACCTGGACCGGCTACAATCCTGAAAATCATCAAGTTTTCACCTTCTCTTATCTCCCTATATCTCGCAAAGTCATAAGTTTTTAGCCAATCTTTTAGCAGAAATTCATTTTTGTACGATAAAGTAATTGGGTGCAAAAATGGTCCAGAAAACAAACCGTATGGCTCGCTTAGAGCATGTCCAGTAACAAAAACTGGTCTATTAGCGAGCAAATATTTTTCAGCAGTCTTCAGAATTATCTCCACAGAAGTTCCTGGTTCGTCGACATAAATTTGTTGTCCAAAATACCAGCCATCAGTGTAAGGTCGGGCAAAGTGAGAATCAATCATCAACCCTCCGGGTGGCAGTTTCGACATTAAACTTGCCATCTCTTGATACGGAACTTTATCAAGCAAGAGTCTAAGGGGCATAAAACTTATTAAAGAGATGATAAGAGCAAGAATAAATCTCCAGTATCCCTTCAGAAGATAGGCTGCAGCAAGACACAAGCCAAAATATGCAATAAGTCCGTGTCTACCATAAAGCAAGCTATCCCACCACTGATTGGCAATAAATGAAGGAAGTATCCAAAGTGACATTATCAAAGCCCACCTCTTATCCTTAAGCCACAAATAAGAAAGTCCCAGCAAACCAGCAATGGACAAAGGAGATGTTAAGTTGTAATAAATTGGAAATAGCCAGTTTCTAAAGTATCGATAGATGGTCAAGAGATCAGGACTAAAATGTGCATGCTCCCCAAACTTAGCAGCATACAACCAATAAAATCCGTTTAAGGTATTTGTTCGAAAAGACACTCCCAGAAGCCATGCATTGATAAATGAAGCAATAGCCAAGGTAATTATTCCCGCCAAAACCACAGCTACAAACTTTTTCTTGTTATATATGAGAGGAATCACTAAAAATAACGGAATCCAAAGTATCAACACAGTATGTGTCAAAAACCCAAACACCCACAAGATACTAGATATCCACAAAGTTTCGACCTTACTATTATCTTTCAGATAGCTACTCAAGTAGTACAAGCTTCCAAAAAATAAAAACAAATAAGTCGTTTCCATCATCACGGTTAGGTTAGTGATTATAAAAACTGGCATAAGCGCTGCAAAAGTTGACGCCCAAAAAGCAATTTTTTGGTTAAACAAATTGACTGTGGTTTTGAAAAACCAGTAAATTGTCATCCACCCCATTAAGATCTGTAAAAAGATCAGTATCTTAAGCGGATCCATAAAACCAGCAAATGTTTTAAATATTGGATAAAACCAAATCACATAACCCATATGAAGAGGGGGGTGACCAGAAATAACAGCATTCAAAAGATTGGGGTCGCTCCACCTGGAGATATATTCAGCCGAATCAAAAAAGATGTTTGGATTTCCCCAAAAAATGAGTCTGGAAATAATAAACAGAATTGCAGCAAATATCACTTACCAATTTTACCTCTTCAACGGGGAAGCTGTATAATAACTATGAACACAAAAGACGTTTAAGTTTGGCTATCACCAAACGAGTCGGAAGAAGAAAATTTAAGTAGACCTTCCCGGGTAGCCCGTAATAGCAATAATTAAGTTAAGTATTAGATGGTACCGCCAACACTGCCTCAGTATTGGCTCTAATCCCCAGACCTAAAAAAGGTTGCGGGATTTTTTTATAACAAATATATGAAAGACAAAAAAACCATTAAGCCTCTTACTCAAGGTTATGTGCCAGCCGAGCTTGAAGAGCAAGTGTTGTCCTACTGGAAAGAAAACAAAATCTTTGAGAAATCAGTTGAATCAAGAGATCCAAAAAATCTATATAGATTTTACGACGGGCCTCCATTTGTAACCGGAATGCCTCATTATGGTCACCTTCTCGGATCCATAGTTAAAGACATTATTCCACGCTTTCATACTATGAAAGGTAAGCGGGTAGAAAGAGTCTGGGGATGGGACTGCCATGGATTACCCGCGGAAAACAAAGTGGAGAAACAGCTAGGTTTAAACTCCAAGAAAGACATTGAGGCACTTGGAATAGATAAATTTGTAGATGCGTGCAAGTCGTATGTTGGTAATGTGTCAGCTGAATGGGAGTGGTATATAGATCATATTGGTAGGTGGGTTGATTTCAAAAACTCATACAAAACCATGGATCTAAACTACATGGAGTCAGTTATTTGGGTATTTGGGGAGCTCCACAACAAAGGTTTGGTTTACAAAGGTAAACGTGTATCGTTGTTTTGCCCCAGATGCTCCACTCCAATCAGCAACTTTGAAGTAGCCATGGATAACTCATACAAAGATGTGACCGACCCGTCTGTCTTTGTAAAATTCAAAATTAAAAATACTGCAGATCAATATCTTTTAGCTTGGACCACCACACCTTGGACTCTACCTACAAATTTCGCTCTTGGGGTGTCTCCAAATGAAAATTACTCAAAGGTGAAAGTCGGTGATGACTATTTGATACTAGCCTCTTCAAGATTAGAACTAGCGCTAGGGCAAGAAAAATATCAGGTAGTTGAGACCATGTTAGGGAATCAGCTAGTTGGCATCCAATATGAGCCTCTTTACAGCTACTATTCACCCAACTCCCAAGACCATCATGTTTATGCAGCTGATTTTGTGTCCATGGATGACGGTACAGGTATTGTTCACATCGCACCAGGATTTGGAGAAGACGACACGGCACTAGGTAAAGAACACAATCTCACCATGGTCGATTCGGTAGACGACTCAGGAAAAATGGACCCCAAAATCACTGTCGCAGAGGGCAAGTATTTCAAGTCCGCTGACAAGCTTATTCTTGCAGATCTGGTAAACAAAGGTTCAGTTTTTGCACACACAACCTTTATTCACAGCTATCCTCACTGCCATAGATGTGAAACGGCCTTACTATACAAAGCCCAAACAGCCTGGTTCCTAGACATAAAGAACCTCAAAAAACATTTAAAGGAAACAAATGAAGATATTAATTGGGTACCTGGATACTTTAAACATGGGAGATTCGAGCTAGGAATCGACTCCGCCCCAGACTGGTGCATCTCCAGAACAAGATACTGGGGTACCCCAATACCAGTATGGGAATGTAGCTGTGGTGAAAGAATTATTCCTCAATCAATAGCAGAAATTGAAAAGTTATCAGGTAAAAAAGTTACCGACCTTCATCGTCCTGATATTGATAAGGTGTTCCTTACTTGCAGTAAATGTGGGTCCAAAGCCGTGAGAGTTCCGGAAGTTCTCGATTGTTGGGTTGAATCAGCTTCTATGCCTTACGCACAAGACCACTATCCATTTGAAAATCAAGAAAAATTCAAAGATGGTTTCCCCGCTGATTTTATAACTGAATACACCGGACAATTAAGAGCTTGGTTTTATGTCACCCATGTAATTTCAAATGCACTCTTCAACTCCATAGCCTTCAAAAATGTCATCGTTACGGGTGTTATTCAAGGCAATGATGGTCGGAAAATGAGCAAGAGCTATGGCAACTATCCAGACCCCAAAGACTCAATTCAAAAATACGGAGCCGACTCACTAAGACTTTACCTATCGGGAAGTCCAATTGTCGCAGGACAGGATATTGCCATTTCAGAACAAGACTGGGCAAACGAGCTAAAAACCACTCTGATGCTTCTCTGGAATTCATACAAGTACTTTGTTTCTTATGCCAGTCTCGAAAACTGGAGTAGAGAGGAAGAGTTTGATGCCACCCCATCAGCACTCGATCGTTGGATACTTACTCGTCTCGACCAGACCGTAATCAGCGTAAACAAAAATCTGGAGGCATATGAGCTGCCCAAATCAATTGTAGCAATCAAATCTTTTGTAGACGATCTTTCTACTTGGTACATCAGAAGATCAAGAGATAGAGTTGGTCCATCATCGACAAATAATACAGACAAAATTTCCGCCTACACAACAATGTCTACGGTATTTGAGGTATTTTCAAAAACCATTGCACCAATCACTCCTTTTATATCTGAATTTATATACAGACACCTAACTGATGATGAGTCGGTTCATCTAACCAGCTGGCCAGAGACAAAAGATGAGTCGGTACTCGACCAGAAGCTACTTGAAGAAATGGTGCAGGTAAGGAAAATATGCGAGATGGGTAATGCGGAAAGGAAAAAATTAAACATTCCTGTAAAACAAGCACTTTCATCAGTAAATGTTGGTCAGGCTTTTGTAAATCTAAAGGAAAGCCAAGAACTCTGTTCACTTATTCAAGATGAGCTTAATGTTGAAGCAGTTTTGTTTGACCATAATAGCGATACTACAGTGGAATTAGATACAAATATTACAGAAGCCCTAAAAGAAAAGGGGATTGCCAGAGAAATAATCCGTTCTGTCCAGGAGGCAAGAAAACGAGCCAACTGTGCCCTTGACGAAAAAATAGATCTGGTACTACCTGACTGGCCACTTTCTCAAGAAGGTGAAATCAAAAGGAAAACTCTTGCCACTACGATCACAAAAGGGGAGCAGATAGAAATTATTAGACGCTAATGCGTCCAAGTAAAACAAGTCTGGTATTTAGTTTGTTTATAGTTCTAGTTTTAGGGCTAGTAACTGTTTGGAGTACGGTACCAGATTTATTTCTATCCCAAATTGCCTTTGCAGTAGCGGGTATCATTATTGCAATTCTCTTTACCAGAGCAGACATAAATTTGCTATTAAGCTTTGGTTGGGCTTGGTATGCAATTACAATTTTTCTTTTGATTCTTACAGAGATAATCGGTCCAGAGATTAGAGGCTCAGTTCGATGGATTGATCTAGGCTTTTTTAACATGCAGACTTCTGAATTAGCCAAGCCATTTTTAGTATTTTTCTACACCAATTACCTAGCCAAACACGATCTAAAAACCATCAGAGAATTCCTTAAGTTTATCGTAATCATCGCCATCCCCTCTTTTCTTGTAGCCAGACAGCCTGATCTTGGCTCAGCACTTACTCTAACTGCTTTTCCTCTCGTCATATTAGCTCTCACTGGCCATATGCGTAAGTTGCTAGTTTTAGCATTGATCTCACTCGTAGTAATTGTGCCTCTCGAATCTAGATTACTAAAGCCATATCAAAGAGAGCGTATTGATACTTTCCTTAATCCATACAAAGACCCTAAAGGTGCAGGTTACAATGTAATTCAAGCAAATATCGCCATCGGCTCCGGAGGCATAATCGGAAAAGGGGTGAGACTGGGTACTCAATCACATTTAAATTTCTTACCAGAGCGTCATACTGACTTTATTTTTGCCTCGTATGCGGAGGAGCTGGGGTTAATCGGAGTATTAATTTTATTTTCAGCATATGGATTTTATATTTACAGACAGATATCTATAGCTGAATTATTCCGTCAGCAAAAGTACTCACTTCTAAGTCTGGGGATTATTTCCATATTTTTATTCCAAATCGTAGTAAACATTGGCATGAACCTAGGCATCATGCCTGTTACCGGCATTACCTTACCAATATTTTCATACGGAGGCAGTAGTTTGTTGAGCTTTTCAATTCTAGTAGGAATCCATCTTAGGCTTCTTGATTTACTCACCCCTTTTGAGCTATAATTGCGCCCATGGCAGATAAACAATTACATGCAGTCATTCAGATTGGCTCCAAGCAATACTTGGTCAAAGCTGGAGACAAAATCGTTACAGAGAAACTCGAACTTAAAGAAGGTGACAAACTCACCGTCAAAGAAGTTCTTCTAACCACAGATGGAGAGTCTACCAAAGTTGGCTCACCTTTTGTCGAAGGAGCTTCAGTAGTTCTTACCTTCACCGGTGAATCAAAAGCCGATAAGGTTAGAGTAGCTAAATTCAAGGCTAAATCACGCTATCGCAGAGTAATGGGACACAGACAATTAGAGAGCAATCTCACTGTGGACGCCGTTAAGCTCTAAAATAATGAGATACATTCTGTTCGTAGGCTTCGGCAACACTTTAGCCGACCTAGAGATTCACGCCCAAATAAACAACCCTCAAAAGGAAGGCGACCTTTCCTATTCCTTTGTCATGGACACTGATGAAGAAGCGATAAAGATTGTCTCAAAGCTTGGCTCTGCCATTAAGCTCGCCAAAGAAGTCGGTGGGGTTGACTCCCTCGTGGAAGATATTTCTTCCAGGATATATTCCAAAACATTCTCAATCACCAATCTAAACGACTTCAATCTTTCAGCAAAACTAAATGATGATGTAAAGAGAGACGTTGGTCAGTCTCGATTTATCCTTCCAAAAAATAATTATGGCTTGTCTCCCCTCATCATCCTCAAAGAAAAGGTGACAGAATTTTTAGTAGACTCCTCAAAATCAAAGCTTTACCAAACAATCTGGGTTCACAATTTTGAGCACTGGATCAAGAAAGACAGAGAAATGCCCTTCTTTAATGCTAGAGCAGGAATGCTTCCTCCAAAGATTGCCAGAAGTATGGTGAACTTAATACCAGGCAGTGGTGTTGGAAAAACTCTAGTCGATCCGTTTTGTGGATCCGGTCGAGTCTTGGTCGAGGCTGCAGAAATGGGATACAAAGTCATCGGTCTCGATATCGTCAGTGATCAAGTTGAAGACACTAAAGCAAATCTAAGGCATCTAAATTTGAGTGGTGAAGTTCATCTGCAGGACGCTACCCATCTTTCAGAAATTGTAAAAGATATTGATGCAATTGTGACTGAGCCATTCTTAGGGAAACCCAATCTACGACCAGATAAATCAGAGTTTGCTGCTGTAGGACTTCAAAAGCTTTATCTTGGGTGCTTAAAAGATTGGTATAAATCCCTTAAAATGGGTGGTTTTATTGTCATGGTCTTTCCAATTCTTACTGGTGTGAAAAAGGACTTTCATACTAGTAAAATTATTGACTCCGTGAAAAAGTTAGGTTACAATTCCCTAGCGCAGACAATCTATTCTCGCCCAGACGCGGGAATTAAGCGCGAGATAATTATCTTACAAAAGCAAAACTAAAATATGGCACACGTTAAATCTGGTGGAGCGACCAGGCAACACGCTCAAAGACCCGGAAAAAGACTTGGCGTAAAAATGTATGGCGGTCAAGTAATAAAGATAGGGCAAATCATTGTTAGGCAAAGAGGTGCCGAATTTCACGCAGGTAAAAATACCAAAATTGGTAGAGATTTCACCGTCTACGCTACAGCTCCAGGTACTCTAAACTTCAGAAAACTAAACGGAGTTAATTACGTTGAGGTAATCTCAAAATAAATGGACAACGGGCCGATCACTCTTTTACCGATTGATCAACTTCAGCCCAACCCTCTTCAGCCAAGAGGCGTCATCACTCCTGAATCACTTTCCGAATTAGTAGATTCCATCAAAACTCATGGCATTATTCAGCCATTAGTTGTTGCGCACACACCTGCTGGTTACCAAATCATTGCCGGTGAGAGAAGATGGAGAGCCTCAAGGTTAGCAGGTTTAAAAGAAGTTCCAGTTAGGATCATTGAAACCAGTCCTCAGGGAATGCTTGAAATGGCCATCGTGGAAAATGTCCAAAGGTCAGACTTAAATCCAATCGATAGAGCAAATTCATTTGAGAGACTTATCCAAGAATTCAGACTTGCAAACTCAGACATCTGTACCAGAATTGGCAAGAGCCCAGCCTTTGTAAGCAACACCCTTAGACTCCTTGAGCTTCCAGATGCTTTGAAAGATGGCCTGATTTCCGGAGTAATTTCGGAAGGTCATGCCAGAGCTTTGGCGGCTATTCCTGAAAAGCAGGCCATGATCGAGGCATATAAGATGATTTTGAGAGAAGGTGGCTCTGTTAGGAGAGCCGAAGAACTAGCCAGGAGATTCAAGAAAACCATGCATCGCTCCAAACCTAGCGATGGTTTCGATACCAAAACAGTAAACGAATCCATAGACAGAATGGCCGATGAGATGCAGTCATCCATAGGTCAGAATGCTCATGTAAAAATGAGAAGGTCTAGGGTTGAGACGGCAATCCATATTGTCCTAAAGGGAAATCCCCAGGAAACAGAAAATCAAATTCAAAAAATTCACGACGCCCTCATAGGTCAAAACTCTTCTCCAAAAGAGCCAAGCGAAGTACTTCCAGAAACACCAGAAACTTCGGAAAACACAAACCAACCAGCCGTACAATCAGAAATACCAGCACCAGCTCAAGCTGATAGTTATTCCAATCCCTTCGAACCACTTACAGAAACCAGTAACTCCACCGTTCCTAGAGACCCCGATAATTTTTCAGAGTTTTAAAAAAACCGAGGCAAAAGCCTCGGTGAATTTTCACTTACGCTTGAAGAAATCACCGACTTTAACGTCGGGGCAAGGAGAGCCAATTGCCGTAAGGAGGACAAGCATGCCCACCAAGGCGTAGATCGACTCACCAGTCAAATACGATGCCAATAAGCAAACAAACATGGCCAAAGAACCAGAGAGAGCAAATAGTGTTCTTAGCTTCATGGGGCACCTCCTTTCTTCAAAGTTCAAGTTCTGTGGACATTATACCCCAATTACTTCTTTATCGGATTCACCACGACTCCCATTACTTTTGTTGGCCAATATCTAAAGAAAACTCTTCCAACAATATTCTGATTGGGCACAGGACCCCAGTCTCTACTATCTGATGAGTGATCGCGGTTGTCACCAAATGCCATAACCGTATTATCAGGAACTGTAAACTCTTCACCTTCTGCCAAGAACTGACCTGGTGAGGTGGTGTACTCTGCTGGGAGATAGAACTCATCAAGCATGTTTCCGTCTACATACACATGCCCTTCTTTAATCATTACTGTCTGTCCAGGTATAGCAATAACTCGCTTAATAAAATCAAAATTTTCATTTACTGGAGCCTTAAAAACAATCACATCTCCAAACATCGGCAATCTTTGTTTATAGGTGATTTTGTCTGTAAGTAAATATTCCTGGTCTTTGAAAGTAGGGAACATAGAGCTACCCTTCACTTGATGTGGCTGCATCAAAAATAAATAAACCACCACAAAAACCGAGGCCGAAATCACAAAAGCCTCGATAAATTCATAGACTACCTTTACAAATTTACGAAAGAACTCCACCCCTTCAGTTTACTTGTCATAGTATAATAATTCAATCCTTTATGGACTCGTAGCTCAGCTGGTTAGAGCGCTGC
>CAIQPO010000094.1 GCA_903873735.1 Candidatus Collierbacteria bacterium
ACTTGATTCTTACAGTGAAATTATTAAAAAGATGGGAGAGGTGGCGGTGGAAAGGAAGTATGACGGTACTAGAGTGCAGATACATTATTCCAGAAAAGATGGAGTACTTAGAACATTTACTAGAAATTTGGAAGAAACAAGCAATATGTTTCCAGAGCTAAAAAGCATTGGCAATTGGATAAAGGGAGACTCGGTAATTTTGGATTGCGAGGCTGTGGGCATGGGGAGGGATGGTAGGATACTGCCTTTCCAAGTGACGATGACAAGAAAGAGAAAACATAATATTGCTGAAGCTTCAGAGTCGGTGCCATTGAAGTTTTTTGTGTTTGATATTTTGGAGAAAAATGGCGAGGGTTTGTTGGAACTACCCTATTTTGAAAGAAGAAAGCTACTTGAGGAGACAGTAATTAATGGATTGTCGATGGAGGTAGATGAGTGCAAGAAAACCGTGGATCCTGTGGAAATTGAGAAGTGGCATGATCAGTTTTTGGGGGAGGGGTATGAGGGGGCGGTGATTAAAAAGTGGGATGGGGGATATTTACCTGGGAGACAGGGATGGAATTGGACAAAGATAAAAGAAGCAGAGGGAGAAACGGGGAAGTTGTCGGACACATTAGACTTGGTGGTGATGGGTTATTACTACGGAAGGGGTAAGCGAGCAGGGTTTGGTATTGGGGCATTTTTGGTGGGAACCAAGAAGGATGATAAGTGGGTGTCTCTGGCCAAGATTGGTACTGGATTGACTGATGAGGAGTTTGTGAGTTTGAGGAAAAGATTGGAGGAGTTGGTGGTGGTGAATAAACCTAATGATTATTTAGTGGAAGGTGCTTTGGTGGCTGATGTTTGGGTACAACCTGAAATTGTGGTGGAGGTGGCAGCCGATGAAATTACTAAGAGCCAGACTCATGCAGCGGGTATAGCACTAAGATTTCCGAGGTTGGTAAGGTTTAGAGATGATAAAAACATTAATGGAGTAACTACTTGGGAAGAAGTGCTTGGTATTGGAAAACTGACTTGAGTTAGTTAAAATTGAGGAATGGATTTTCTTAAACAAGCGGTAGATTTGTTTTTACATGTTGATAAAAACTTGGCTGTGCTTATCGCCCAGTACGGTGTAGCAACGTATGCAATATTATTTTTGGTGGTGTTTGCTGAAACGGGATTAGTGGTCACTCCGTTTCTGCCTGGTGATTCTTTGCTATTTGCTGCTGGTGCTTTGGCGGCAATGGGTTCATTCAAGATTAGTTTGTTGTATGTATTGTTGCTCGTAGCGGCGTTTTTGGGAGATACAGTGAATTACTGGATTGGACACAAGCTGGGTAGAAGTGTGTTTGAGAAAGATAGTAAGTTTTTTAAGAAGGAGTATTTGGAAGAAGCAGAAGCTTTCTACGCAAAACATGGAGGCAAGGCAATTGTTTTGGCAAGATTTGTACCAATTGTGAGAACTTTTGCTCCTTTTGTGGCTGGAGTTAGTGTGATGCATTATTCGACATTTCTCATATACAACTTGATTGGTGGCTTCTTGTGGGTGAGTTTGTTTTTGCTTTCTGGTTTTTGGTTTGGAAATATCCCTTTTGTAAAGGAAAATTTCCATTATGTGGTGGTGGTGATAGTGCTTATCAGTGTGGTACCAATTGTTTGGGAAGCCTGGAAAAAGAAGAAATTGCATTCCAAAAAAGAGGCTTAAATAGTTTTATTTGTGGCATAATGATTTTATGCTTGCCAACTTGGTGATTATTGCCGCATTGATTGTGTTGATGGTCGTTTTTACCGGATTGGCGATTTCACAGTTTGAAAAGATTTCTCATGAATTGAGGATTAAGAAGTTGATGTTGGCTTCGGTGGTGGTGGGCTTACTCACCTCTCTTCCTGAAATATTGGTGGCAATAACTTCATCTGCATCAGGGTCTCCACAGATATCTCTTGGTGACTTGATGGGAGCAAATATTGCCAATTTAAGTTGGGTAGTGGGTGGAGCTGCTATTGTGGGAAGGACGATTCCGGTGGTGGGTGAGTATATAAGAGAGGACCTGTGGGTAACTATGGTGTTGGTACTGGCTCCTTTTATATTGATGGCTGATGGCGATTTGTCTAGATTTGATGGCTTCGTACTACTTTTGGGATATCTGCTTTATTTGGCTGACATGATTAAAAAGGGAAGATTTGATATTAAGCAATCCAAGATGGAGGGCAGGCTGTTGCATGTAAAGCACAAGCTGAAACTTAAGGAAAAGTTAACCCACATATTTGGTTTGTGTGTAGCCTTGGCTTTAGTAGCAGTGTTTTCTGCAGAGCTTGTTCGAAGGGCTGTGGCCGTTTCACTTACTTTGGGGGTGTCGGAGTTTTGGGTCGGGTTGATAGTGCTGGCAGTGGGTACGACTTTACCTGAATTGGTAGTGAGCTTGGAGGCAGCCATGAACAGAAAAGCTTCACTAGTGTTGGGAAATTTGTTTGGTAGTATGGTGGTCAACTCGACTTTAATAATGGCGCTGGTGGCGTTTATTCACCCGACAAAATTTGAAGAAACAGCACAAAAGGGCTTAGCAGGGTTGTTTTTGGTGCTAATCTTGGGATTATTTTGGCTGTTTACAGCGACGAAGAAGAGGTTGGATAGATGGGAGGGGGTGGTTCTGGTGGGAGTTTATCTGATGTTTTTGGGGTTACAGTTTTTAGTTCTGAGGTAATTATTTTTCCTCCAGGCTCAACAGGGCAGAGATTTTATCCAAAATCTTTGGTTTTTTGAGGAGTTTGGCAAAAGTGGAGTCTACCTTACTAAACATTTTGGCGGTTTTTTCATCTCCATCAAAAAAAGCACCACCCATTGGGTATTCGCTGACTTGATCTACTTGCTGTTTGGTGATGTATTTGAGATTAAGGATGGCGTACTGTTGGGTGATTTTTAGCATACCTACTTTGCGGAATCGCCTAAGAGAGTAAACATATCGGGGGTCGTGGAATACAGTAAAGCTTAAACCCTTTTTGTATCCTTGGCGGACGAATTCGGTATCTTCAGCAAAACCGACTTTGGGATTAAAACCACCAGTTTTTTCAAATTTGCTGGTCTTGCAACCTATCATGGCTCCAAAGGCTCCTGGTGTTTTTGTAAGGTATCCAGCTTCCACTAAAAGATTGAGATAAGTGGCAATGGCTTTGTCGGATCGTTTGTTTGTGTCGGCTTGGCACCAGACAGTAAAGAGATCGGCTGGAGTGACTCTAATGTGGTACTTGATGCCTTCCAGATAGTGGTTGGGGAGATTGTTGTCCGCGTCGTTGAATAGGATGTATTCACCCTTAGCCTTTCTAGCACCAAGATTTCTTTGGACTGATACATTGCGGACATCTGAAGTGACTATTGTAAGAGAGGGAAGCTTTGAGGTTAGAGCCTTAGCTTTTTCAACTGATTTGTCGTCGGAGTGGCCATCGACTACGATAACTTCAAAGTCTTGTGAGGTTTGATTGGCGAGGTCGGCGAGGAGAGAGGGAAGGGCCTTTTCTTCATTGAGAACGGGGATGACAATAGAAAAGAATGGTTTTTTGGGCGCAGTCATGAGTAGATTATACATAAGCATTTTTTTGCTAGAATCTCTTTAGAAATGAAACTAATAATTGGCTTGGGAAATATTGGTGAGGAATATGAAAAAAGTAGACACAACTCGGGGTTTATGTTTGTGGAGAGGATGAACAAGAGATTGGGTGGTGGAGATTTTTCACTGGATAAGAAGATGGAAATGTACTGGGTGAGGACTGGAGAGATAATTTTTGCCAAGCCGACGACTTATATGAATGAATCTGGTAGGGCAGTGAGACGGATGCTCGATTATTACAAGCTGAATATAGAAGATTTAGTGGTAGTTCATGATGATTTAGATATTCGACTAGGAGATTACAAGGTGAAGCTTGGCGTTGGTCCGAAAGTACATAATGGACTTAAGTCGGTAGAGAAAAGTTTGGGTAGTGAGATGTTTACCAGGGTGCGTTTGGGGGTGGATTCCAGGAATGAGAGTCAGAAAAAGATACCTGGATCTAACTACGTTTTATCTAAGATGCAAAAAGAGGAACTGAAAGTCTTGGAGGGAGAGATGGACCTGGCTATGGGTGATTTAGCGGTAGCTTTGGGCTTGGAGTTCGAATAACTCTTTGTAGCGACCCTTATTTTTCATCAATTGGAAATGACTACCGTATTCGGCGACCTGTCCCTCCTCTAGCACTAGGATTTGGTCTGCTTTCCTCACCGTGCTGAAACGATGAGATACAAGAATAACAATTTTGGTGGTGGTGACTTTGAGTAGCTCGGAGAAAATCTGTTCTTCTGTTTCAGGATCAACATTTGATGTTGGTTCGTCGAGGATGATAATTGGAGCGGGACGGAATAAGGCTCTGGCAAGGGCAACCCTTTGCCATTGCCCCTTACTTGGCTCAATGCCTTTATCAAACTCCTTATCAAGTGGATTTTTGTATTTGAGTGGAAGCGAGTTGATGAAAGGATGAATCCCTGTAAGTTTGGCTGCATGGTGAATGTTTTTGGCAGAAGGTTTTTGGTTTATGTCGCCGAAATGTATGTTGTCTTTGGCTGAAAAAGGGTATTGGGCAAAGTCTTGAAAGAGAGCTGAAATTGAGTGGCGATATTGATTTAATTGATACTGATTTATGTTTATGCCATCAATTAAGATTTCCCCTCTTTGAGGTTGGTAGAAACGACAGATGAGTTTGATGATAGTAGATTTTCCAGCACCATTTTCTCCGACTATGGCTAGGTTGTTGGTGGGAGAGAGGGTGAAGGAGACACCTTTGAGAATCCAATGATTAGAGGAGTTGTATTTGAACCAGACATCTTTGAATTCGATGCCATGTTTAATGTCGGTAGGGAGGTAATATTTTCCTGTTTGATCGTCTTCGGCAAGGGACATAAAGGTTTCATAGTCTTTGACGAAGAGATAGTTTTGGTAGACATCATTCAACTGGCGGATCAAACGGGATATGGCACCAATAAAACGACTGACGGCAGAGCTGGTAATTTGGGCAGTACCGAGGGTGATGGTCTGATTGATGGCTAGATAGTAGAGGTAAAGGCGATTGGATGACTCAAATACTGAAATGGGTGCCGATACAGCCTGACGACGCCAAGCGTATTTCATGCGAATGTCATTGTCTTTGTTGAAAAACTTTTTTGACATTTTGGTGCGGCGCTTAAGAAGTACTTCTACATGGTTTAGGATTTTGTTTTCGTAAAGGTATCTGCCCTTGACGGCAAAGTCCTCAAGAGCTCCCCAGATTCTCCAGAGCGGTGCATGTTCGGTGCGGAAAGTGTGCTGGTCTCTGCTGAATTTAACACCAACTAAGATGTTTGGAATTGCGAGGATGATACTGGGTATTATTAAAAGAGGTTGAAAGGTGATAATGGGAATTGCAGCAGATATTATGGTAAAAACTGTGTCGGGAAAAGAGGAGATGGGAATGACAAGCTGCCAGACAGATCTGCCGGTGTTGTCTAGAACTTTTTGAAGTGTGTTTCTGGTTTCTGGAAGCTCGGCGATGTCGACAGGGAGAGAGTTTACTTTCCTTGATATAGAAACAGAAACCTTTTCTCCGACTAGGTTGGCCATGGTATAGCTCCAGGCAGAGTCTAAGTTTGAGGTGATTTGACTAACCTGGTCAATAATTAAACTGAGAATGGCAGCGAAGATCATGGTACGTATGCCAGTATCTATGTCGTGGGTAGTGATGGCAGTCATGACGGCATCGATGAGCATCTTACTAACCATAAGGGAGGGGTAAACTAAGGCACCGCTTAGGGCATTAACGATGGTTAGTTTGACGAAGAGTATTTTGTTGGTTTTCCAAGCAAGTCCAACAGTAGTGAAGTAGGTGGTGGTAAACTGCTTTATCTGGGTTAGAAGGGTAGAAAATTTGACCATAAGACAGAATAATTATAGATGAGTATGGATAAAAAAGGCTTTGCAAATATTGTTTCAATCTTGGATAAGTACGACTTTGATGAGCCAAAACAAAGGCGTATTTCAAGAGAGTTTCAGGATTATGCCTATCGATTGGCGTTAGATTTGGATGATACTGCTCACACACCTATTTACATGAGGATGGTAAAAAACACTCCTCGTGAGTTGCTTGAGAGAGCGAGGAGCTTTGTAACAGACTCAAATGCCAGAAGTAAGGCGAAGCTGTTTATGTGGAAGGTAAAACAGTTGAAAGACGAGATGAAGAATGACACTGGGGAGAAGAAAAAAGTTCACCAGGAATCTATTTTTTAGTATGATGAAGGTAGATGCTTAAGAAATCAGTGTCTTGGTGGAGTGAAAATTCTTTTTGGACGAGAGTAGTGTTTACTTGTTTGATTTTGTTTTTTGTTTATTTGGGAGATGCTGTATTGTCGGACTGGGTGCCTGGATACATGCAGGAAAAGCTTGGGGGTTCAATGCTGATGGGACTCGTGATGTCGTTTAGTAGTTTGGTGGGATTTGGGGCTGATTTGGTATTTCCACAATTACTAAAAGGAGCGTCATCAAAACGCTTGGTAATATTGGCAATTGGAACAAGCTTGGTATTTTCTGGGGTTCTCCTGTGGTCAATTGTGTGGCCAACTGTTTGGGTGTTTTTGATTGCTATGGCGGTGTGGGGTTTGTATTACGAATTTTTGGGATTCGGATCTTTTCAGTTTGTGTCGGAGAATGTACCTCCTCATGGAAGATCAGGAGTTTGGGCAATTTTTTCGGTATTCAAAAGTTTGGCATATTTTTTAGGCCCAATTTTGGGCAGTATGGTGGCCTTGAAGGTGAGCAACGAGGCAACGGTGTCTATGGCAGCGTTTTGGGTGATTTTAGGGTATGTGTTGTGGAAGTTTGCCAAAGCTAAGGGTAAGGTGGCTGCAAGTGAGGAGGCGAACGAAAAACTTAACTTGGTAGATGAGATAGAGCATTGGGTTGTGCTTTTTAAACATGTTTGGCCGATTTTGATTGTGAGTGTGACCATGGGTCTTATTGATGCAACTTACTGGACAACCGGAACAGTGCTATCAGATAAACTGGCACTTCAAAATTGGTGGGGTGGAATGTTTTTGCCGCTTTACATGCTACCGCCGGTGTTTGTTGGATTCATAGTGGCTAGGTGGGGAATATATAAAGGAAAGAAGAAGATGGCAGAGAAGTTTATGCTTTTGGGAGGAATATTTCTGACCTTACTCGGAGTGAGTGATGCAACTTGGGTCTTGTTGTTGGCATCGTTTTTGACTGGCGCTTCTTTGTCGGTGGCTTGGCCTCTCACCGATGCGGTGTATTCTGATATTTTAGAAAGAATGGGAAGAGAGAGGAAACATTTGGTGGGATTGTCGAGTTCTACAATTTCGCTTGCTTACATTATTGGACCGATAATGGCAGGCTATATTGCTTCTTTGGTGGGTGAAAGGATGACTTTTGTGGTGATGGGTGGGGCCTGTGTGGTGATATCTTTGGTGCTTTTGGTAATAACGCCGAAAAAACTAAAACTACCTCAAAGGGAGATTAGAACTTGGAAGTAGAGAAAAAAATTAGTTTAGAATGGAGATATGAGAAATAAGATTATTTGGCATCAGGTGGTGCTGGTTGCGGTGATGGTATTTTTAAGTGGATATAAATTTTTATTAGGGAGAATTGATTTAGATTTGGATACTTTGTGGTGGTGGTTGGGAAGTGTGGCTGGTTTTATATTTGTATTTTCTGACAGGATATTTTATGCATTGGTGACGAGGACTGATGAAAATATGTCGGTGGAATTAAGGGAAAATCTGAAGAAGGGTAAGGTGGGGATGGCGCTAAGTCAGCTAATTTCAGAGAGACATGAACAAAAGGAGCTCGTTATGAGAAGCGTGTTGTTTGTAATTTCTTGGTGGGTGCTGGCGCTATTTGCCTTTACCAGCACAGCAAATATGTTTGCTAGGGGATTAATTTTAGGTATAGGGATTCACTTGGTGTTTGACCTGCTTGCTGATTACTGGTGGGATAGAGAAAGATTGAATTTGTGGTTCTGGCAGATTAAGCGTGTGGTGCCAGAGTCAGAAAAACAAGTGTTTGTGGTGGTGTCTTTGGTGGTATTTTTGTTTATGGCTTTGTTCTTTTAGTAGTTGACAGTAGAGAATATTTTGTATACCATGAGGGGGTATTGTCAATTAATAATTTTAATGACTAAAGAAGATAGAAAAAAGATACAGATCATGCTAAAGCGCATTCAGGGACAGGTGGGTGGAATAGAACGCATGGTGTCGGAGGAAAAAGGGTGTGAGGCAGTAGTAACACAGATAACTGCAGCCATGAGTTCGCTCAGAAGTGTGGCTAGAACTTTACTGACGGATGCGGTTGATTCTTGTGATAGGGCGGAGTACGCTAAATTACTGAAAAGATTTTTATAAATTAATTAACAAAAAATATATGGCTTTAATACATTTTACTGATCAAAATTTTGACGAACTGGTGCTTGAGAATGAGAAACCAGTGTTAGTAGATTTTTTTGCTGATTGGTGTGGACCATGCAGAGCAGTGGCCCCAATTATTGAAGAGCTAGCTAACCAATATGAAGGAAAAGCTTTGGTGGGAAAGGTGGATGTGGATGCAAATTCACAAGTGGCAGGAAGATATGGCGTGATGAGTATTCCGACTGTAATTTTATTTAATAAGGGGGTGGAAGTTGGTAGACAGATTGGATATGTGGGCAAAGATGCCTATGTGGAGATGATCAAAAAATTGGTTAAATAAACTATGGAGAAAAACCCGAGGGATGTAGTAATTATTGGTGGGGGTCCTAGTGGATACACGGCAGCAATATATTTGGCTAGAGCCGAGCATAAACCCTTGGTACTAGCTGGCGAAAAGAAGGGCGGTCAGCTGATGTATACCACTGAGGTGGAGAACTTCCCAGGGTTTGAGGAAGGAATAATGGGTCCGGACTTGATGCTTAAAATGGAGGAACAGGCAAAAAAATTTGGAGCCGAGATCAGAGGGGTAAACGTGACAAAGGTAGAGCTGTTGGGTGAAATAAAGAAAGTGTATGTAGGAGACGAGGTGATTGAGGCGAAATCTGTGATTATCTCAACAGGAGCTTGGTCGAGAATGCTAGGAGTGGGCGAGGAGATGCTGCTTGGAAGAGGAGTTAGTACTTGCGCAGTGTGTGACGCTGCTTTTTTTAGGAACAAGAAAACTGTGGTGGTGGGTGGAGGAGATGCAGCAATGGAGGATGCTTTGGCACTGTCTAAGTTTGCCTCGGAAGTACTTATTGTCCACAGAGGAGATAGCTTTAAGGCAAGCAAGATTATGCAACAGAGAGTATTTGCGACTGCAAATATAAAGGTGCTTTGGAATAGTGAAGTGGTTGGTGTGGCAGGTGAGCAGAAATTGGAAGGGGTAATGATTAAGAGTGCTGAAGATGAAGCTGAGGTGAAGTGTGATGGTTTGTTTTTGGCAATCGGGCATCTACCTCAGACAAGCTTGTTTGATGGACAGTTGGCTTTAAATGAAAAAGGATTTTTGCTGACGACGATGACAGGAATAATGGCGGATAAGTGGAAGGTGACAGAGGCTGATTACTGGCTGGATGGATATCCAACTATGACATCTGTAGAAGGAGTGTTTGGTTGTGGGGATGTAGTGGATTACAGATATCGTCAAGCGATTACTGCTGCAGGGATGGGATGTCAGGCGTCTTTGGATGTGGAGAAGTATTTGGCTAAGGGTTAAGTAAGGGAAGAGAGCTTGGTAGATAATATAGAATTTAAATATGAAAGTAATTAGTTGGAATGTGGCTGGATTTAGAAGGGCAAAGACACTTGCTACTTTTGACTATTCTGAAATTGATTATGATTATTTTAGTAATAAGATAGCGAGCTTCAATCCCGATGTAATTTGTTTGCAAGAGGTGCTGATAGGTGAGATTGATCAAATGGAGGTGATGGCAAAGAAGTTGGGTTACGAGTATTGGAAAAGTGTAAAGATGAGCCCAGACCATACAGGTAAGGATGATTGGATTGGTTTAGGAATTATTTCAAAAGAGGTAATAGATGACACTCAGATTGAAGTGTTGCCATATCCAACTTTTAAACTAGTTTTCCCTGATGGCAGGGAAGCTCAAAAGTTTGATAAGTTGATATTGAAGGCAAAAATTGGTGATGTAGCGGTAGCGACTACTCAGCTGCAACCACTGCATTATTGGGGTTATAACTATTACGAAACCCCAGGGTATGAATACGGACGTGAGATCTCTAAACTGATAGCGGGCTTAATAAATAATGAAACAGTATTAACTGGTGATTTTCAATTTAGTAGAACCTCATTGGTTTTTAAGGAGTTGTATGGGGATATACAGCTGAAAGATTCCTTACCAGAAGTGTTTACTAGAAAGAGAGAAAATGGAAAACACACCATATCTGACCATATATTTATACCCAGTGCAGGCGTGGTAGTGGATTCGAGAGTTGAAGAGACGATGACGGATCATTTCTTATGTTTCGTTGATTTCTCACAGAATGTATCTAGATTGGAAGAGATGAAAAAATTGGTAAAGGGTTGAGGGTAAGAATGGTCAACGTAAAGGGTCTGTCAGTTGGTCGCGACTGTATTTTTTGGCGCAATATCTAGAGCGTTGTTTTTTCAGATAATTTTTCGAGTGCTTGAGACTGGTAAAATAAAAGAAATGGGTAAGCTTAGACAATTGATAACGCAAGCGATTTGCTCTTCAGCGGGAGTAGAGAATTTTACAGTGGAAAGAACTCAGGATTCAAGCAAGGGGGATTTGGCCACTAATGTGGCGATGGTGGGATATAAGAGCGCCGGTTTCTCATCTCCACGAGAGATGGCAGAGAGAGTGGTGGAAAGCTTGAGAGATAATTCTGAATTAGAGACAGTAATTAGTAAGATTGAAATTGCAGGACCTGGCTTTATAAACTTTTATTTGAAACAGGAATATGTTAAGAAAGTGTTGAGTGATGAATCTGCTGGGTGTGAGTTGATGAAAGGGAAACGAGTGTTGGTGGAGTATAGTTCGCCGAATATCGCAAAAAGGTTTTCGGTGGGTCACTTGAGATCAACAATTATTGGTAATTCCCTGGAAAGAATATTTAAAGCAACGGGGGCTAGAGTGACGAATGATAATCACTTAGGTGATTGGGGAACACAGTTTGGAATGATAATCGCCGTAGTGGAGGAAAAAGACCTGGATGTGGAGAAGATGTCGGTGGCTGACTTGGAGAATGAATATGTGGAGTTTAACAAGAGGATGACTGAAACCCCCGGTCTTAGGGAGAAAGCAAAAGAAGCGTTTTGGAGATTGGAAAAGGGAGACGCATCGGCTAGAAAGATTTGGGAGCAGTCTGTGGCGGTGTCAATGAGCGAGTTTGACAAGATTTACAAGAGATTGGGGGTGGAGTTTGAACATTCTTTGGGTGAAAGTGCTTATGAGACAGACATGCCTGCAATAATTAAAGAAGCAAAGAAAAATAAAGTTGCGGTAGAAGGAGAGAATGGCGCTTGGGTGGTGAAGTTTGAGAAAGATGGAAAGGAATATATGCCTCCGGCGATGTTAGTAAAATCTGATGGGACGACAACCTACTTTACGAGAGACTTAGCTACTATCAGAAGGAGACTGGATGAAGATGAGTTGAGGGCAGATTTGTATATATATGAGGTAGGTGGTGAGCAGAGATTACACCTTAGACAAGTGTTTGAAACTGTAGAAAAATTGGGGTGGGCAAAAAAGGAAAGGTTTGTGCATGTAGCACATGGTCTCTTAACCTTGCCAGAGGGCAAGATGAGTACTAGAAAAGGGAACACGATTAAATTGGAGGATTTGCTATGGAAATCAAAAGATGAAGCCAGGCGTGTGGCAGGGGTGGAGATTGCTGATGAAGAAATAGAGAAGTTGTCGCTTGCTAGTGTGAAGTACAACGAACTAAAACGCTCTCCGGGATTGGATTATGTGTTTGTGTGGGATGAGGCTTTGTCGATGGAGGGAAATAGTGCGCCATATATTAACTATGCTTATGTAAGAGCAAAGAAGATTGTAGCGGAGAAAAATATTGATGGTAAGAAACTAAGAGATTTTGAAGGAGAAGAAATTGGTCTTTCAAAAATGCTTATAGAGTTTGTGGAGGGAGATGTGGTTGAGCGAGCCGCAAAGACATATGCCCCGCAAGTGATTTGTAACTATTTATTTGAGCTGTCGAAGAAGTTTAATGCGTTTTATGATCACAATCGTGTACTGGGGGATGATCGAGAAAAGGAAAGGTTGTTTTTGGTGGCGAAGCTCGCAGAGGTGATAAAGCAAGGGGCTCTCTTGCTGGGGATTGATCTAGTAGAGAAGATGTAGATGGTAAAATCAGTCATGGCCGGAAGACTAGATCAAATTTTAACTGAAAGAGAAGAAAAAATTACCAAACTCAAATCTTTGGGGATTGAACTGTATCCTGCACAGTCTAAAAAAGAGTTTTCTAATAAGGAAGTGGTGGATGGGTTTGAACAGTTTTCAGGGAAAAAGGTGAGCTTGGCTGGAAGAATTATGGCTTGGAGAGACTTAGGCAAGCTGGTTTTTGTTTCGATAAAAGATGAGAGTGGAAAAATTCAGCTATTTTTTAGAGGAGATTTGGTTAAATCTTTTAGTAAGGAAGAGCAGAGATTGGGCTTTGAAGAGCTTAAACTCTTGGACATTGGTGATGTGATTCAGGCTTGGGGAGAGGTGGCGAAGACCAAGACTGGTGAGGTGTCGATTATGGTGGAAGAGGTGAAGCTGCTGACAAAATCAAGAAAACCCCTACCAGATCAATGGTCTGGGATGAGTGACCCTGATGAGAAGTTTAGAAAAAGATATTTGGATTTATTGATGGAGCCGGAAAAAGTAGAAAGATTTAAGCGAAAAGCTAAGTTTTGGAGCGAGACGAGAAAGTTTTTGATGGATAGAGGTTTTGTGGAGGTGGAGACTCCCATATTGGAGTCGGTTACCGGTGGAGCTGATGCTAAACCTTTTGTGACTCACATGAATTCAATCGATCAAGATTTTTATTTGAGAATTTCAACAGAGTTGTTTCAGAAGAGACTGATCGGAGCTGGTTTTGAGAAGGTGTTTACTTTGGGTCCAAACTTTAGAAATGAAGGCATGGATGATGAACACTTGCCCGAGTACTATCAATGCGAGTGGTATTGGGCTTTTGCAGATTATCGCAACAACATGGATTTAGTTCGTGATTTATACAGGCACTTGGCAAAATCTGTTTATGGGAAAACTAATTTTATTAGCCATGAGATGGAGTATGACTTGGCAAAAGATTGGGATGAGATTGATTACAAAAAATCAATTTTGGAAAAACTGGGGGTGGATATTGATCAGGCAACAGATGAGGAGATGCTTGAGGTGGTAAAGAAAAATGGGGTGAGGCTTACGGGTGAGATAAATAGACAGAGGCTGATTGATAACTGCTGGAAGATTGTACGAAAGTCAATTGCTGGTCCAGCGTATTTGGTGAATGTGCCAAAATTTATGTCGCCTTTGGCAAAATCAAAATCTAGTGAGCCAGAAATTACCGAGAGATTTCAGCCAATAATTGCTGGATCAGAGCTGGGTAATGGTTATTCTGAGCTTAACGACCCCATTGACCAAAGAGAAAGATTTGAGGAGCAGCAAGCTGCGAGAGAAGCTGGGGATGAAGAAGCACAAATGATGGATTTGGAGTTTGTAGAAATGCTTGAGTACGGCATGCCTCCAACTTCAGGGTATGGGTTTTCAGAAAGACTGTTCTGGTTTTTTGAAGATATTTCAGCTAGAGAGGGTACACTTTTCCCACCTCTAAGAATTAAAAAATAATTTCTTTATGAATGATAGTGATTTAATTGCGTCTAGGGAGTATAAGCAGATAGAGATTCCTGGGGTGGTAGTGGTGAGGTCGAGAAAATATTTTGGCGTGGAAGGTGGATGGCTTAGGGAGCAGTCGGATTTTTCTGAACTGACAAGTAATTTGGGCTACAGATTTGATGCTAGAGTGATGTATACGATTTGGTCTCCACCAGGAGTGATAAGAGGGGGGCATTTGGAGGGAAGATCAAAGACTGCGACGATAATTACCGGTGCTGCTTTTATGGCACTGGTAGATATGAGACCTGGAGAGCAACAAGGAAAGGCGGTTGGGGTATATCTGGGGAATCATGATCGAGCTTGGGGAGACACAATGTTTATACCCGAAGGAGTGCTTAATGCATTTGTTCCTCTAAATAATGAGTGTCTTTACACAGGAGTGGGAGATAGGCCATTTAATAGATTTGATTCTCTTAGGGCTTTGGATTTGTTTGATCCTGAATTAGGGTTAGAGTGGCCGGCTGGGACAAAACCTCAAGACAGTCACGAAGAGAAAGAAATACTTTCATTAAGAGAGTTTATTGAAAAACTTTAGTCTATGAAGAATACTAATGAACAGGTTTTTTACGAAGTGGCAGAGATGCCTGAATCAAATAGATACTGGCTTAGAAGACAGTTTTGGGATGCAGCTAGTGGGAAACAGAGATCGGTTACGGTGTCATTGGAGCTGCTTTTTCAGGGGGACTGGAGTTTGAGAATTGAAGAGAGGCGATCTTCGGTTTATTGGCAACTCTTAACTCTAAACATTGATGGAGAGGAGAGAGTGGTCTTTGAGAGATTTGTGAGAGGAAAGCGGGGAGTAAAAAATGACTATATTAGTTTGGGTTATTTACCGAGATGGGTAACCAAAGAGCTTGATTTGGTACTTGAAGAGATGAGAAGAAGAAAGATGGATGTTGGTGGAAGGAGGTTTTTAAAAGATGTATTGCACAGGATAAAGAGGGATAGAAAAGAAATTAAGTCTAAGCTGACTGCAGTAGTGGAGAAGACGGGAATTGGGGGTCTTTTCAAAATTGTGTCACAAACTCGTGGTGACGAGAGGGGTAGCTTTAGGGAGGTGGTGAGGTTTCCTGAGGTAGAACTCTTAACAGGCTATGATTTTATCGGTAAGCAGGTAAACCACTCACACTCGATTTATGGAACTTTAAGAGGTTTGCATGTGGAGCCTTGGGCAAAGCTGGTGACGGTGATATCAGGACTAGCTGCTTGCGTGTTTTTGGATTGCAGACCAAACTCTAAAACATTTGGGAAGACTCAAACCATTTATTTGGGTTTTGGCAAAACACCTGATGGGGAAGAAGTTAAGGGCGGAGCAATATTCGTGGAACAGGGTATAGCTAATTCATTTATTGTGCTGTCGGATAAGCTTGATTATTCTTACGTGGTCGATGACTTATGGACTCCTGGGACAGCGACCTATGCGGTGAATCCAATGGATCCAAAGCTTGAAATTCCTTGGACTAGCTGGGTGGCTGAAGAAAAAATAATCAGATCAGATAGAGATATTGCGTCTCCTGGTTTCGATGAGTTTGTGAAGTCGCTAAGTAAATAGGGGTGTATAATTGGGTTAGGTTAATTGCTTTGTTTGATGTGGCTACCAACCACTAGAAGCAGGCGGTCAATGCCAGATTTGACGAATTAAGAAGGCTACCAGCAAGCAGGATGGAACCACCCGAATGGGTTCCTGCAGAGAGGTAGTTTTTTGATTATTGATAAGTTCATTAACTAGGCCTTTAGACAACATCATTTTTAACAATCGGAATACTTTTCCAGCGAAAAAGTTTCCTGATTCGCAGCTTACTGGTCGCAAGAGCGACGCCGTGCCAGTAAGCTTTACGAAACCTTGTTAAAAACGATATTGTCTTATGCCTGGAGACTAATAATTAAAATTTATTGAGAATAAATAATATGGAAGATAACAAACTGTATAAGATTAGACACAGTGCGGAGCACGTGCTGACTCAAGCAATGGAGAGACTTTGGCCTGGGAAGATTGTGAAGGCAATGGGGCCAGCGATTGATGATGGCTTTTATTTTGACTTTGATACTAATGATGGTCTGAAGATTTCGGAGAGTGATTTTCATGCGATTGAGAAGGAGATGGACAAGATTGTTAGGCAGAATTTGCCCATTACTCGACAGGAGCTCTCTGAAGAAGAGGCAAAAAAATTGTTTGAGGATAATCCGTATAAGCTTGAATGGATTGAAAAAGCAGTAGCTGAAAAAGAAGTGATTTCTGTGTATTGGACAGGTGAGCCTGGAAAGGAAGGCTCGTTTGTAGATTTGTGTGCAGGACCACATATTGAAAAGACAAGCGAGATTAAAGCTTTTAAGCTATTGTCACTTGCTGGTGCTTACTGGCATGGTGATGAAAAGAATAAGATGCTTACAAGGCTATATGGCACAGCTTATGGAAGCAAGGAAGAACTTGATCAACACATTTGGAGAATGGAGGAGGCTAAAAAGCGAGATCATAGAAAACTAGGAAGAGAGCTGGACCTCTTTACCTTTTCTGATTTAGTGGGCAGTGGCTTTCCTTTGTATACACCAAAAGGGGCAATGATTAGGAGATTGCTCAACCAGTTTGTGGAGGAAATGCAGACAGCAGAGGGATATCAGCAAGTATGGACACCACAAGTGGCGAAGGGTGAACTGTTTAAAGCTTCTGGTCATTACGATAAATATGTAGGGGATATGTTTAGAGTGGTGAGTAATTACTCTGACGATGAGTTTTTCCTAAAACCCATGAACTGCCCACAGCATACACAGATTTATGCTTCATCAGGGAGAAGTTATCGTGACTTACCTATAAGGATGACGGACTTTGCCATGCTTTATCGCGATGAGAAACCTGGAGAGCTTAATGGTTTGGCAAGAGTAAGATCTTTTTCTCAAGACGACTGCCATATTTTCTGCAGGGAAGATCAGGTAGATAAAGAAATTGATACAGCTTTGCAGATGACGAAAAAAATTATGGATACTTTTGGATTGAAGTATCGATATAGATTATCCACTAGAGACAGAGAGCATCCAGAAAAATATTTAGGTAATCCAGAAACTTGGGATAGGGTAGAAATGTGGGCAGTGGAGATTATGAAGAGAAACAATATCCCTTATTACGATGGTCCTGGAGAGGCAGCTTTTTATGCTCCAAAGATGGACCTGATGGCTACCGACGCTTTGGGCAGAGAGTGGCAATTATCTACTGTACAGATTGATTATGTACAACCAGAAAGATTTGGATTGAAGTACACAGATTCCGATGGAAGCGAAAAGACTCCAGTAATGATTCACAGAGCAATCTTGGGTTCGGCAGAGAGATTTATGATGGTAATGCTAGAACACTTCGGAGGAGCGTTGCCATTGTGGTTGTCACCGGTACAAGTGAGAGTGCTGCCAATTTCTGATAAAACAATGGATGCTTCAAGAGAGCTAGTGAAGAGGCTTGCTGGAGCGGGGATTAGAGTGGAAATTGCAGATCAAGCCGACTCCTTAGGCAAGAAGATTAGGAATGCTGAAGCAGAGAAGATACCCTACATGGTGATAATGGGAGAGAAGGAGGTTGAGGCAAAAATGGTGGCGATTAGACAACGAGGGCAGAAGGACTTAGGCCAGGTGACTGAGGCTGATTTTGTATCAAGGATACTGACCGAAGTGGCTGAAAAGAAAATTTAGGTGTAAGATATGAACACTATGTTGAGCCTTTGCCATCATTACTATTTTCATTTACCATAAGGGGGGGAGGCGTTTTTGGATATTGAATTAGAAAAAACCTCTCCCGCCGGAGAGGTTTTTTGTTAGCAATTTTTATATATAAAACTTATGAATAAAACAAAACCAAGAATATTATCAGGATTTATGGAGCTTTTACCAGCAGAGCAAATTGAGTTTAATAAAATGCTCATGGTAATAAGGAATACTTTTGAGGAGTTTGGATTTACACCTCAAGAAACGCCGCTTTTGGAGCCGGCGGAAATATTGTTGTCGAAATCTGGAGGAGAAACAGAAAAACAAATATATGCTTTTGAGAAGGGAGATGAAAAACTGGCTTTGAGGTTTGATTTGACTGTGCCTTTAGCTCGATTTGTAGCGATGAACTATGCTGAATTAACATTTCCTTTTAGAAGGTACCAAATTGGAAAAGTGTACAGAGGTGAGAGGGCACAAAGGGGAAGATTTAGGGAGTTTTATCAGTGTGACATTGATGTGGTAGGTGATGGCGGGTTGTCTCTTACGGCTGATGCAGAAATTCCAAGCGTGATTGCAAACTTGTTTAGGAGGCTTAACTTGGGTGGATTTACCATCAGAATTAATAATAGGAAAATTCTGTCTGGATTGGTGGAGTCATTGAGCTTAAAAGATAAGAGATCAGAGGTATTAAGAGCGATAGATAAGCTGGAGAAAATAGGAAGAGACGGCGTGTTTGAGGAGCTCAAAAGCTTTGGGATCGAAGCTTTGGCGGCAGAGAAGATTTTAGAATTTGTTGAGATTGAGGGAACTAATGATGAGAAAATGACGAAGCTGGAAAACTTAGGAATTGATAATGAAGAGTTTAGACGCGGAGTAGCCGACTTGTGGGAGGTGATTCGTAAAGCCTACCTTTTTGGAGTAAGGGAGGGAGAGCTAGTAGTGGATCTGACTATTGCCAGAGGATTGGATTACTACACCGGCACTGTGTACGAGACTAAAATGGATGACGTGCGAATTCAGGGGAGTGTGTGCAGTGGTGGAAGGTATGACAACTTGGCAGAAACTTTTTGTGAAAGGAGATTACCTGGAGTGGGAATTTCTTTGGGTTTGACAAGATTGTTTTCTCAGTTACTTGATGCGGGAATTGTGAAAGGTGGTACTAAGACTCCTGCAGATGTCTTAGTAATACCTATGGGAGAAGAACAAACAGATTATGCTCTTGGCGTAGCAGCTGAAATGCGTGGTGCTGGGATAAGGGTTGAGGTGTATACAGAAGAGGTAAAACTGGGTAAGAAATTTGTATATGCTGATAGATTAGGTGTAAAGTGGGCGGTAGTGCTAGGAGGAGATGAGGAAAGTGCGAACTTGGTGACACTTAAAAATATGTCTTCTGGTGAGCAGGAAAAAGATACTTTGGCAGCTATTGTTAATAAATTAAAGGAAGTAGTATGAATAAAAAAGAATTTGAAAAAGCTTTAGGTAGGTTAGTTGAGCTTAGAACACTACCTGGAGATTTAGAAGCAAATAAATTAGCTCTGGATTTGGTGGAGAAAGAGCTTGACGGGCGGCTTGTTGTGGATAGGTTTCAGAATGGTAAAGCTGAAGTATTGATTGCTTCGGTGAATGCTGGGGTCAGTCCTGAATATTGCTATATGGTGCACATGGATGTGGTGGCAGGCAGGGAGGATCAGTTTGAGATGGTGGTGGATGGAGATAAACTAGTGGGAAGAGGCGCTTGTGATATGAAGTTTTCTGTGCCGATTGGAGTAGCCTTGATAAATGAGGCTGCAGATAAGGGAGTGGACTTTGCTTTGGTAATTACGACAGATGAGGAGGTGGGCGGAATTGAAGGAGCTAAGTATCTAAAAGAGGAAAGAAGGTATGCCCCCAAGGCTTTAATTGTGCCAGATGGTGGAGAAAATTTGAACTTTGTGGATAAGGCTAAAGGTGTGTGCCAAGTAAGGGTGGAAGCTAAAGGACGACCAGCTCACGCATCAAGACCATGGCTTGGAGAAAATGCCCTGGATAAGCTGTCGCTTCTGGCGGCAAGGTTGCTTAAAGATTACGGGGAAAATAATAGAGTTGAGGGGTGGAATACCACTATGAATATTGGGACTGTAAATGGTGGGGTGTCGACCAACCAAGTTTGCCCGGCTGCAGAGATGAAGCTTGATTTCAGATATCCCGAAACAGATTCGATAGAAAACATTCTGGAGACTGTTAAGAGATATGCAAAGGAGATTGGTGGGGATATTGAGGTAAGTCTGATGAGTACAGGACTGCCTACTTTCACTGATGTAAATGATAAACGAGTGCAAATATACTTGAAAATAATGGAAGAGCAGTTTGGAAGAAAGATTGAGATAAAGCCAACATACGGTGCATCTGACGCAAGGCACTTTGCGGATTTGGGATGTCCTGTAATTATGCACAAACCATTGGGTGGTGAGATTCACTCGGATTACGAGTGGGTAAGCAGTGAGTCATGCATGACTTTTTACCAGGGTATGAGAAAATTTTTAGGATTACAATAAGCTATGAATAAAGAAGAATTAATTGAAAGTTTTTTAACTAGGGGGGTAGAAAATATTATCCCTGGTAGAGCTGAGCTAGAGAAGTTGTTGAATTCTAGCAAAGTGCTCAACGTGTATCTGGGAATTGATCCAACTGCCACAAGGATTCACTTGGGTCATGCCTTTCCTTTAAGGAAGTTGCAGATACTGGCAGATTTAGGTCATAAGGTGACATTTCTTATTGGTGACTTTACTGCCAAGGTGGGCGATACATCTGATAAAGAGACTGAGAGACCGGTACTAACAGATGAACAGATTGAAGAAAATTTTCAGACGTACAAAAGGCAGGCGGAAAAACTTTTGGATTTTTCTAAGGTAGAGCTTCATCATAATAGTGAATGGCTAGCCAAGCTTTCTTTTGGAGAAGTGCTAAAACTGACACAGAATTTTTCATTAAACGACTTTATTAGTAGAGAGCTAATAAAGAAAAGATTGACAGAGGGAAAGAGGGTGAGTTTACCTGAGACTTTGTACCCGATAATGCAAGGATACGATAGTTTGGTTATGGATACAGACATACAGCTAGGAGGTACCGATCAAACCTTTAACATGCAAGCAGGAAGAACTCTGATTGCCAATCTTAAGGGCAAAGAATCATTTGTGGTGGCTAATGGATTTTTACCAGGAACTGACGGTAGGAAGATGAGTAAAACTTGGGGGAACGCGGTGTGGCTTGAAGATTCACCGGAAGAGATATATGGCAAGATAATGTCAATATCTGACGAGGTGATAGAAACTTATTACCTGATGGGAACTAATGCTCCAAAAGAAGTAATTGATGATGCTAAGAGGAGACTTTCTAGTGGGGAGAATCCGATGAATCTAAAGAAGGAGCTGGCATCACTAATTGTGACTGAACTATGTGGAGAAGGGGCAGTACTTCAGGCGAGTGAACATTTCAGAAAAACTGTGGTGGAAAAAACGGCGGGAGAGGATACAAAAATTGTAACAGTGTCTCAACAGAACATGACAGAACAGGGAGTGATGGCTTTGGTGGTAGAGAATGGTTTGGTGAGTAGCAACTCGGAGTATAAGAGGTTACTTGAAGAGGGAGCTGTTTACTTAAATGAAGTCCGACTCGAGAAGGGAAAAGAAATCAATTTTCAATCTGGAGAGAATGTTCTTCGTCTAGGTAAGCGTAAATATTTAAAGCTAGTCTTGTCTTAATGGTAGAGTTTGAGGATTTGGTGAAAGAAATATCTGCTGACAAGGAGTGCGTACGCTGGAAGCAGCCTGGTTGGTGTAGGATGTGGAGCGACAAAGCTCTGGATTTGTTTGATGGAATGGGTTTGATTGAGGGTGAGAGTGCGATGCCAATGGAGTGTGAGCCGTCTCCTGGATACTTTCATACATTTGTGATGTTTGAGTCCGGTGGACAGAAATGGGTGCTCAATGGAGTAGCCTGTGTGGGTTTTGAAGAATATTTTGGAGATTTGGAACAAGCACCAGAACCTGCTAGAAAAGCATGGGTCGATTCTTGGATAGTGGAAGCAAGAAACTCTTTAGTTAATTGAATTGATATATTTTGTTATATTGACACTTAATATCTCTGGTGGTAGCTTGACTTTAGCTATGATTTGGAAGGTTGAATATTTGAGACTGTTTTTTGCCCAAAATTTTGTGTGGAAGTTTTTCCTGTTTATGTTTATGTTTTTCCCCAAGAATCTTAAACAGGGTGCTATGGGGCGCCTTTTTTTTCGAACGAATATTGTTATCAATTTATTGAAAAATTATGAGTAAAGAAAGATTTAAGAGGCTGGAGCTAGCTAAGGAGTTTGCCCGTGATAGCGAGCATTCGGTAGAGGAAATTGATAAGGTGCTAGCTGCTTATTTTGATCCAGATAATCCAGAGGTGGGTCTGGAAAAATTTATGCATAACTTGGAGGAGATGGCAGTGAGTGGTAGGGAGCTTACAGAGAATGATTTAGCAGTGATTCAAGCACTAAATACAGTACTGGCTGATGTGAAGGATGCGAGACTGTTTAATGAAACCTATTTGGGCCACATGTTAACAGAAGCATCAATTCCTGGAATGCTGGGATATATCATGGGTATTAGAACTGGGTCGAATACTGTGGCAAGAGAGGTGTCAATATTTGAGTCTGAACTAGAACCTGAAGCGATTAAGGGACTGTTGGACATGGTGGGGTTTGACAGAAATAGAGGAGATGGAACTTTCACATCAGGCGGGAGCATGGCAATGCAAACTGCTCTAATGGCTGCTAGGAGAAAGATGGCTGCTGCGGGTGTAGAACCAACCAGAGACCATCCACTTTTGGTACTCGGAACACCATATACTCACTATTCTGTAGCGAAGATGTGTGACATTATTGGAGGTCCAAGTGGATTAGTGCAGAAGCGAGACGTTGGAGTAAATCAATTCAAAATGGATGCCGACTCTTTGGAGGTGAGTTTGCTTGAGGCAAGAAGAAACCATGATACAGTGATGGCTATCGTGGCTATCGGAGGAGAAACAGAAACTGGAATTGTGGATCCAATAAGAGAGATTGTGGACTTGGGGGAGAAATATGGAGTGCCAGTAATTGTTGATGGGGCGTATGGAGCTCCATACAACCTGTCGAGGAATGGAAAATTATTTGAAGGGATGGGCAGAGCTTTTGCTGTAACCATAGACCCACACAAGGCTCTTAATACTCCATACTCAAATGGAGCAACTCTATTTAGAGAAAAGGAAGACATGTATCTTGGTTATGGTGACAGATCAACGTATTTAGGTAGAGGTGCTAACTTGGGGCAAAAAAGAATTGAAGGTTCGATGGGACCTGGGCCGATTCTGTCTACTGTAGCAGTGATGAGAGCTCTGGGAAGTGAGGGTTTGACCACGCTTTATGACTTAACTCTGGATAGAACAGAGCATATGTTTGAGCGAGTGATGGACTCAGAAGTTTTGCAAAATCTTTACTATCCGGAACTAAACCTGCTTTGTTTTACCATTAAGCCTGAAGTGGTGGAGAAGTTGGGAGTTGGGACGGTGGATGATTTGCAAAACTTAATTGATGAAACTAGGAAAGACCTCGATGGAGGCATTAAAGGTAGAGGAGGATATTTCTTTTCGGCGACAGCATTACCACTACCAGACGGTAAAGCACTGCCTGTGTTTAGAGCTTGTTTGATGAATCCTCGAACAACAAATGCAATTGTGGATGCATCAATTGGAGGCTTAGAAAAAATTATTAAAAAAAGAATTAAAAAATGAAGAGGAACTCAGAAAATTTAATACATTATGGATTTATCAGGGGAAAAGATTATGCCTCTGATGTGACAAGACCTGAAGGAATTGAAGAGATAGATTGTGGTTTGGGACACTCACCTTTTGGTTTTCCTGAAGTAGCCAGAGAGGCACTGAAAAACATCGATCCAAGACTTTTAAATGAGTACCCTGCTGATCCCTACTCTGACGCATTAGCGGCGAATGTGAGAAGAAGATTTGGATTGGAAAAGAAAGCTGGGGTGTTTTTTGATGGGGCTGGTAGTTATGGATTACTGGCTACTATCCTTAGTAATCTAGTAGCAAACGAGGGAGTGAGGAGGGGGTCGAGGGTAATTGGTGTTGGTCCGCAGTTTACAAATATTGCGATGCTTGCCCACAGGGCAGAAGTGCCTTATCAACCCCTAACCCCAGATCTGAACTTACCTTATGAGGAAAAGTTGGATTTGTTAGTGGCCAATCGAGAAAAAGATAGACAGGCAGCAATAGTATATGTAGATAATCCAAACAATCCGACTGGAGCGGCAGTGGGGATTGATAAAATTGTGGATTTGGCTGAAGCTACAGCAAACGGTGACCTATTGATTGTGGATGAAGCATATGGAGACGCTGTGCCTGATTCTTGGTCTGCATTTAATATTTTGGAAAGTTATCCTCATATTATTGTGGTGAGATCGCTTTCCAAGACAATTGGGCTAGCATCACCAAGACTGGGGTATGTGGGAATGTCGGAACCAGTGGCTGATGTGTATCGGGAGATGCGGTTGGTATTTACGGTGGATGCACTTACTTACCTCATTGCGCATAAAGTGATGGAACCGGAAGTGTTGGCAGAATTTTTGCCTAGAGTTAGACAGATGACCATGGAGAAAAAGCTGGAGTTTTTGGATATTTTGGCGAAGAATGGGGTGAATGTTTTTGAAAGTATGGATACAGTGAGCATATTACTAGCTGAAGGTGGTGATAACTTTTATGAGAAGTTGTTTGCCTTGGGTATAAACACAGAAGATGGAGCAACATTTGAGCCAACTCACCCAGAGATGAACAATAGTATGGTGAGGTTTAGAATTCCTGCCGACTCTAGAAAAATTCAAGAGGTAGGCAAAAGATTAAAAAATATTTAGGTAATTTATGGCAAAGGAATACGATAGAAGAACAGAAAGTTTAAGAAGAGCTTCGGTTGAGGCAGAATTTTTGCCACTACCAGACGGGAGAAGTTGGCAGAAGGAAGTTGAGGGAGATGTAAAAGAGTTTAGAATGCTTGATTGGAGGAATATTGCTGAATTAGATGAGGTGGTGGAACTGCAAGATAAGGTATGGAAAATGGGAGATAGGAATTTGGTGCCAGAAAATATCTTGGCAATAATTGAGGAGGTGGGAGGAGAGGTGGTCACCGCCAAATCATCCAGGGGTGAACTTGAGGGTTTTACCTTGTGTTTACCAACAAATGACCCTGAAAGGCAGTTTTTGCACATGGTGGGTGTCCAGGAGGGTAGTAGCTCAAGGGGTTTGGGGAGGGAATTGATGGTGATAACTGGGGTGGTGGCAAAGGAGAAGGGGGTAAAGCGGGTTGATTGGACTTACGACCCGATAATGGGTGGTAATGCCCGTCTTTATTTATCTAAGCTGGGTGCGGTGCCTTATAAGTACACCATTAATAAATATGGCATTGTGGAAAATAAGGGTGCGGGAACAGAATCGCGTTATAAAAATGTGGAGACAGACAGATTTACGGTGCGATGGGAGATTGGTGACGAGAGATTGTGGAGAGCGGTGCTCGCAAACAAAGCTTACAATATGGTGATTGATAATGAGCTTGAGTGGGACGGAAGCGGGGAGACCCCCGATTTATTTAGAGTAAGCTTGCCTTATGATTTTACTCACCTTTCAACAGATGAAATGATGGACTGGAGGAGACATCTCAGAGGAATCTGTTTGGCTACCATGGACTATGACAATATTGATGACCGTAGGGTGGTTGAGGGGCAGTTTGAGGTGGTTGGTTTTGGAGTTGATACTGTTGGTGGCGTAAATTGCTATAATTTTAAGCGTAAATGAAAATTAAATCCGCCAAGATTTATCACATAGTGCTACCGATGAAGTTTGCTTTTGTGACTGGTTTTGGGGAGATAAAGGAAAGAGATGCGGTGCTCGTACGGCTTGAGACCAGTGATGGGGTTGTCTGTTGGGGAGAGAGTGCAGCCTTGGCGGCACCGCTTTATCTGGAGGAGACGGTCCAGACTTGTATTCACATACTTAAAGATTTTTTATTGCCGAGGCTAAAGGAAAGAGATATTTCTCCGGAAGAATTTGCCCAAGAGATTGGTTTTATTAGAGGTAATAACTTAGCAAAACATGGAGTAGAGACTGCACTTTGGTCGATTAAATCAGAGATGGAGGGAAAATCTGTATCTCATCTGCTTGGAGGGGTGAGAGAGGGGGTACCGGTGGGTGAGAGTGTGGGGATGACTGAGACTGTGGAGCAACTGCTTGCTATTGTGCAAAAAAGGCTGGATGAGGGATATCAGAGGATTAAGCTGAAGATCAAGCCAGGACATGACTTTGATTATGTGAAGTCGGTAAGGGATGCATTCCCTAAGATACAAATCATGGTGGATGGCAACTCGTCGTATAAGCTGTCGCAGATTGATGATTTGAAGAGATTGGACGAGCTGGATTTGCTTATGATGGAACAGCCACTTGGGTATGACGATATTGTGGATCACGCTAAACTTCAAAAAGAAATTAGAACACCAATCTGTTTGGATGAAAGTATCATCCACGCTGAAGATGCTAGAAAGGCCATTGAACTAGGCGCTTGTAAGGTAATCAACGTTAAACCCGGGAGAGTGGGAGGGTTGGTGGAGTCAAAAAAGATTAATGAGCTGGCGAAGAAACATGGGATTAGACTGTGGTGTGGAGGCATGCTGGAGACAGGAATTGGAAAGGCTTACAACCTGGCAGTGGCCTCCTTGTCGGAGTTTTCGTTGCCTGCCGACATTGTGCCTACAACTACCTTTTTTAATGAAGATGTGACTGTGCCAGATTTGGTGGTAAGCAACAAGGGAGAGATTGAGGTTCCTAAGACTGCAGGATTAGGATTTGAGGTACGCGAGGATAAGGTACAGAAGTATTTGAGGGGTGAATGGACAGTGTTTTAAGGTTGTGATATATTGTCTGTAATGGTGAACGTTTTATCTTTTAGCTTCTTTTTTAGCTTCCCTAACCGGGGAGGCTCTAGGCTGTAGCTAAAAGTAAACACAAGCCAGAGGACCTCCCTAGGGGAGGTTTTTTTGTTATCAATTTTATGAAAAAAATGGAAAAAAGAACGCAAGAAGCAGTAGGGGTATTAGAAAAAATTGGTTGGGAGATGATGGTAGTAGATGATGGGGGGGTGAGAATGGCGGAAGAAGGTGAGGTGGGGGTTGTGGCTCAACTGGCTGGAGCTGGTAGAGATTTAGGAGCTTCGTGGCAAGAAATTGAGGTAGCCCTGGAGAAGATAGGGATAAAACTAAGAGAGGTAAAAAAAGAGGAAGGATCTGTGATCTGACTTGAAGACTGTGCCACCTAGGGGATAGAATTAGGCCAATCGATGGCAGCGGTAAAAGAAATTAGGCCTAGAATTGATTTTGAATCAAACCCAGTGGTTTTTGCGGAAGCAAGTAATGATAGGGTGGAGTCGGCACTATTTGTGGCAGCTCAAATACATGAAGGAGACAGAAGAAAGATTAGTAAGGAGCCGTATCTACATCACTGCGTTGCGGTGGCGAGTATTTTAGAAAGCTGGGGGGCTGATGAAGATTTAGTGGTAGCGGGATTGCTTCATGATACCGTGGAAGATCATCCTGATTTAATAGATTTTGAGGATGTGGAGAGGCTCTTTGGGAAGCGTGTAGCAGCACTCGTCTGGGGAGTAACAAAATTTAAGTCGAGAGAGGGAAAAGAAAGTGATTTTGAAACCTTAAGAAAAGTAACCAAAGAAAGCTTGATTGATTATGGGGTGGCAATTATTAAGCTGGCTGATAGGCTTCACAACATGATGACTTTGGAGGGAATGCCAGAGCTGAAGAGAATAGCTAAGGCAAAGGAGACGTTGGCTGTTTATACACCACTGGCGGAGTCGTTTGGTTTGTGGCAGATAAAAAATGCCTTAGCTGATTTGTCGTTTATGAATTTGGAGGAGAAAAGATACTGGAGATATAGAAGGGTGATTGATGAGGACCCGAGATTGGGACGGGAGTTTATTGAAAATATGGAGATGGGACTTGCAAGAATTCTGCGGGATGGAGGGGTAACAGCTGTGGTGGAGCATCAGGTTGGTGGATATTGGGAGATGGTGGATAAACAGAGGAGAGCTGGGATGTCGGGTGAAGTGCGTCCTGGGAGTTTTTATCAGATAGCTGACTTAGTGAGTTTTAGAGTGATTGTTGATGGTGATGATTTGGCTACGTGTTATCGGGCAATGGGAGTGGTGCGACAGGCTCTTTCTGGCCAACTGGACGTGTATCAGCATGATGATTATCTGATTTCTCCCAGCGTGAATGGGTATAGTGCAATACATGATACATACAGACTTAGAGAGGGTTGGGTGGAGGTGGCGTTTACTACCAGGAAAAAGGAAAATTTTAATAACTGGGGGGTGATGGCGTTGCCCAAAGAAGAGATTGCACGTCAGCCGGAACTATACTTAAGAAAACTAGTGTTTACGCCTAAAGAGGAATTGATTTTCATGGATCCACAGGCTAAGGGAATAGATGTGGCCTACAAGTTGAATCCGCTTTTAGGGCTAAGGGCAAGGACGATGAGGATTGACGGTGAGGAATGTGGTTTGGAGGTGGTGGTGCCTAATTCAGCGGTGGTGGAAATACTAACGGATCAGAGAAGAAGAGTGCCTAATAGAGAGTGGCTGAGGAGCTGCAATGAGGAAACAAGGGAGGCAATTGAAAGACAGATAGCGTGGTCTGAGAGAATGACAGAAATTGATACCGGAAAGGAGCGTTTGAGAGAAATAGTATTAAAAGGAAGGGGTTTGTTGGAGCTTACGGATTTAGGTGAGGAAGTAGTGGATAAATTACTTATGGATTTGGGTTGTTGGGGGGGTGTGGATGATTTGTATTTTAAAGTGGCTTATGGAATGGACTTGGGAATGGTGGAGAAAAAACTTGATATGTTGGGGGTAGTTAGGGGGAAGTTTGTATCGGTGGAGATTAGGGGTGAGAATCAGGTGGGAGTGTCAGTGGAGATTGCGTCAGTGGTAACAGATTTGGGAGGGGATGTGAGAAATAAAAATGAGAGAGTGGACTATGAAGAAAGATTTGTGGTGAGGATGCTTCTGAGGCTGTCTGGAGATAAAAAAGGCGAACTGGAAAAAAGATTGAGAGAAAAGTATAGTCAGGTGGTGGTAGTGTAAAGAATTATTAGTAAAATTAAACTATAGATACTTTAATCAAGACACTGGGAGAGGAAAGGGTGAAGGCAGATGTGCCACTCGGTTTGCACACTACTTTGGGAATTGGAGGGAAGGCAGATTTGTTTTATGAAGCAAGAGATAGTTTGGAGCTCGTTAAGGCGGTGAGACTTTCTAAGAGTTTGGGAATTCCTGTAACAATAATTGGCGGTGGAAGTAATATATTGGTCGGTGATAAAGGTGTCAGGGGACTGGTGGTAAAGAATGTTGGTGGAGTAATTAAAATTGGGAAGGACAAAGAGCCAATCGGAGCACTTCCTGAAGAGGTGGGAGCGAGATGGCAGGCTGACTCAACAGTGGGAAGTTTTAAATATGATTTTGCTGATTTGGATTATGATGAGTGGGACGAGAAACGAGTGGAGGTGGTAGTTGATTCGGGTGTGCCACTATCGGTACTGATGATGAGTATGGCTGACGCGGGAGTTACTGGATTGCAATGGTATTCAAGGATTCCGGGGACAGTGGGCGGGGCAATTTTTAATAATATTCACGGAGGGACTCATACGATAGGTGAGGTGGTAGAAGGTGTGAAGCTCATTGACAGAAATGGGGAAATTCGAGAAATATCAAGTGAGGCTTTGGGTATGGGTTATGATGTGTCTCGATTCCACAATTCCGGTGAGATCATTTTAGAGGTAAAGTTTAACCTGTTTAGGGGTGATGTAGATAAAAGTAGATGGGTGATTGGAGAGTGGGCTAAAAGAAAATCAATTCAGCCTGGTAGATCTGCTGGATGTGTATTCAAAAATATTGCCGATGCCGATAAGGAGAGACTGGGTCTGCCGACTGGTTCGGTGGGTTATTTGGTTGAACATGTTTTGAAGTTGAGTGGATTTCGGGTGGGGGACGCTGCCGTGTCTGATGCCCATAAAAACTTTATAGTAAATGTGGGATCAGCGACTGCCTCTGACTTTGTGGGGGTAAGGAATGAGATTGTGATGAGGGCGAAGGAAAAGTGCGGTATTGACTTAGAGTCAGAGATTATTTTGATGGGAGAGTTTTAGATAATTTCTCTTTCAACCCTCTCTGAAATTGAAGTGAAAATTTCGTATGGGGTGGTGCCAAGTATTTGACTGATTGAGTAAATTGAGCTGGGGCTGGTAGTATCATCGCTGATAAGACAGACAGGTTGGTAGAGTTTTGGAACTGGAGATGTTTGGGATATATCAAGGGAAATCTGATCCATTGAAACTCGTCCAATTACCGGGCAAAGATGTTTTCCAATAAGAGCGTGTGGCCAAGGATTTGGTCCTCGGCGTAAACCATCAGCATACCCTCCAGCAATGGTGGCACACAACAAATCTTTCTTGGCTTTATATGTGAGGTTGTAGCCAATACTTTCCCCTGACTTGAGGGTGTGGATTCTGGAAATTTCGGTGGTAAGAGACATGGTTGGCATAAGCCCGAAGTCGATGCCATCTTCTTGGAAAGGATTGATACCGTGAAGAGCTAATCCTGGGCGAACCATGTCCAGATGTGTCTCCGGGTGTTTGAGAATAGCAGCTGAATTTGCTGCATGAAGGACTACATGTGGGTAGATGGATTTAACTTGTTGGGTAAGTTTTGAAAAGAGATCAAATTGGATGTGGGTGTAATTTGAGTTGATCATGTCCGCGTCGGCAAAGTGGGTAAATATTCCAACTAGATTTATATGACCTTGTTTTGGAAGAAGAGATAATATTTCTTGAAATTCTTGAGCGGTGGCGCCGGTTCGGTGCATGCCAGTATCAACCTTAATGTGAATATTGGCCTTGGTTTGGATTTTTGAGGCGATGTTGTTTAGAGAGAGAAGGTCTTTTGGATTGGTGATGGTGAGAGAAATATTTTCCTTAATGGCTTGAGGAAAAAGGTGGGGGTTTATTGGGCTTAAGATGAGAATTTCAGGAGAAGCTGAAATTTGGCGAAGATTAAGAGCCTCGTTTAGTCTGGCGACACCAAAATGACTAATACCTTCTTTGAGGTAGAAATCACAGAGGTGGCGGGCTCCATGTCCGTAGGCGTTGGCCTTGAGGATAGCCATAATGCGTGTGTTTGGCTTTAGATGTTTGCGAACGATATTTAAGTTGTGGTGGAGGCGGGATGATGAAATAGTAGCCTTGATCATAAGGAGTAAAAATATTGATAACGGGCTAGGTTATAATTATAAGATATGGTGTTGACAAAAGTACTTTTTGGTTTTGGTTTTGAGGTGGATAGTGAGCTTGAGATTACTGGAATCCAGGCTGACTCAAGAAAGATAAAGAGGGGAAATATCTTTGTGGCGTATAAGGGAGTGGAGGTAGATGGACATGATTTCATTGATCAAGCAATTGAAAAGGGAGCGGTGGCGATAGTGGGAGAGGCTGCAGGATTGAGGTTTTCGGTACCTTATTTTCGAGTTGATAATGGTAGGTTAGCATGGGCTAGGATGATTTCAAATTGGTATGGTAATCCGGAGAAGCTGATGAAGTTTATTGGTGTGACGGGTACTGATGGAAAGACTACCACCTGTAATTTGATTTACCATTTTTTGAAGGCAGATGGCAAGAAGGTGGGTATGGTGTCAACGGTGTTTGCCTTGGTAGATGGAGAAATGATGGAAACTGGGCTACATACTAGTTCACCTGACCCTGATGATTTGTGGAAGATATTAGCGATTATGGCAAGTAAGCGATGTGAGTATGTGGTGCTTGAGACAACTTCACATGGTTTGGATCAAGACAGATTTGGAAATATTGAGTTTGAGGTGGGAGTGCTGACGAATTTGGCGAGTGATCATTTGGAGTATCACAAGACAATAGATGAGTATGCTAAAGCCAAGGCAAAACTAATGAATAAGTCACGGATATCAGTAATTAATAAGCAAGTAGAGAAACTAAGCTTATTTGTAAGGTCGGCTTTGGATAGAGTAGTGTATTACGATCGAAAAAGTGAGGTAAGAAAGGAAAAATACATTGATACTGGAGAGAAAGTAGTACAGAGTTTTGAAGTGATGATTTACGGAGATTGGTATGAGCTGAAGTCAGATCTACTGGGTGACTATAATCAAGAAAATATCCTGGCAGCAATGAGAACAGCATTGAGTTTGGGGGTAGATATCAGAGTAATTAGAGAATCATTGGTGGTGCTTCCACAGCTACCTGGCAGGTTTGAGATGATAAAGAACAAAAGAGGTATGAAAGTAGTAGTGGATTTTGCGCATACAGAACAGGGAATGAGGGGAGTGTTGACAATGATAAGAGAAAAATTGATGCAGGAAGGTGAACAGATGGTGGTGTGTTTTGGATGTAATGGAGAGAGGGATAGAAGTAAGAGAGCGCCGATGGGGAGAGTGGCTTGTGGCTTGGCTGACAGAGTGGTGGTGACTTCAGAAGATCCAAGAAATGAACCGGTAGAACAGATTTTTAAGGATATTTATAAAGGCTGTTTGATGGGTGGGGGTGAACTGGGAAAGAATGTATACAGAGAAGATGATAGAAAAAAAGCACTCCAGATTAGTATCAGGAAATTGGCAAAGAAGGGAGATTGGGTAGTGTTTTTGGGTAAGGGACATGAAAAAAGCATGAATATCGGAGGGGTGGAGAAACCTTGGGACGAAAAGGGAGAAGTGGAGAAGATATTAAATAGATAAGGGGAGTAAAATCAGAGTCATGCAAGAAGTAATTAGAGTAACTGGAGGAGTAAAACTTAGAGGTGAGGTAAGGCCAATACCAAATAAGAATTCGATTGTGGCAGCTTTGCCTGCGGCTTTGCTTTCAGAAATGCCGGTAGTTTTTAAAGAAACACCGAACACGAGTGACGTGGCAAAGATTTTGGAGCTGATGCGTTTAATGGGGGCTGAAGTAGAGGCTGATGGTAAGGGCGAAGTGAAGGTTTGCTGTAAGAATCTTAATACTTATAAAGTGGATGAAAAGATTGGTGGTCAGTTTAGGGGATCGCTAATGTTTGTTGGTCCACTTCTTGCCCGTTTTGGTAAGGCAGAAGTGCCGATGCCTGGAGGGTGCGAACTGGGAATGAGGTCGATTGAAGCTCACGTGGATGTGTTTGAGAAGGTGGGGGTAAAGGTGGAGAGGGTAGGAGCAATGGTGAGGTTTACTGCTCCAAGGAAACTTGAAAAAAGGTATAAAGTGTGGCAGATTGAAGCCTCGGTGACCGCGACTGAAAATTTTGCAATATATGCTGCTGGAGTAGAGGCTGAGTTTGAACTAATAGATGCTGCTTCGGAGCCTCATGTGACAGATGTGCTGAACTTATTGTCGGACATGGGTGCAAAGATTTCAGGTGTTGGTTCTAACCATCTGATTATTGGCGGAGTGAAGAAGCACAAACAGGCAATATTTACTCCAAGACCTGATTTTATTGATATTTGTGGATTGATTGTGGCAGCGGCAGTAACTGATGGAAAGATAAAAATTTTGGGGGCAAATATTCCTGATATTGTGGATGGACTTATCAATTGGTATGAGATGTTTAATGTGAAGATTGATAGGATAGGAAAAGACCTGGTGGTATCGGTAGGTAAGGGTGGTCTGGAAGTGGATGTGCGAAAGCAAGGATTCCCTTTGGCTGGAGCAAATTTACCCAAGCTTTACCCTAGACCATGGCCAGGGTTTCCGGTGGATGCAATACCCCCAATGGCGGTGCTTGCCAGCAAATCTAGAGGAAGATTGCTACTCATGAACTGGATGTATGAGAGTGGTTTGGATTTCGTGAGGGAGATGAACCAGATGGGAGCGGATATTTTGATGATGGACCCGGCGAAAATTATCATTAATGGACCGGTGAAGTTTAAGGGTGGAAACGTGACTACGCCAAGTGTAATTCAAGCGTGTAAGGCAATTTTCTTGGCAGCCTTAGCGGATAAGGCGGTAACAACAATTGCTGGCGTAGAAATACTGAAGAGAAGATATCCAAGTGTGATTGAAACATATACAAAACTTGGCGCAAAGATTGAAGAGGTGATATCATCTGGGAAATTATGATTGAAGCCCCAAATTGGTGTAGAGGATGCGAAACAAATTGTTGTGATCATTTTGTGTTGTCTAATTGGCCTAAGTGGAAGATTGATGAGCTGAAGGAAAAATATCCATTTTTGTCGGTATATGAACAGTGGGTGGGTGAGAACGAGAGGGGTGATGAAGAAACGGCTTGGGTGATGGAGTGCGCAAGACTTATGGAAGATGGTGCTTGTAGGGATTATCCTGATGATAGGCCATATTTTTGTGATTGGGCGGGAGTAAGATATCCTCCAGTGACCGGCTGTAAACTGTTTGAAAAGAAGGTGAAAAATAATCCTGACAGATGTGAGTAGCTAGGGTAGGGTAAAATGGTGAGTATGAAAGAGACTGTAGCAGTGCTTTACGGAGGAGTTAGTCCAGAGCATGAGGTGGCGATAATCTCGGCGGTTCAAGCAATGAATGCGCTTAAAGGTGAGGGATATACAGTGGTGCCTGTGTATATTAGTAAAGAAGGAGAATGGTATTTGGGAGATGATAAATTTTTGAACCCTACTTTTTATCAAGATTTGAATAAGGTGAAGAAGGCAGGGAAGATGGTACTCTTACCAGCAAATCGTAATTTGAATCTTCTTATCAGTAGTTGGTTGGGATTTGGGCCTTATGAGAAGAATATTGATGTGTTTTTTCCAATTTTTCATGGAGCGAATGGAGAGGATGGAACGATACAGGGATTATTGGAGATGGCCAACCTGCCTTATGTGGGAGGTGGAGTGCTCGAGGGGTCTTCAGGAATGGATAAGTTTGTGACAAAGAGAATTGCAGAGAGTTTGGGGGTGAGAGTGGCTGGTGATAGATTGGTGGTTAAGGGAATGTGGAGTAAAGAGAAGCTGGCGCTACTTAAAAGAGATTTGAAATACCCGGTGTTTGTAAAACCAGCAACTCTGGGGTCGAGTATTGGGATTTCCAGGGTAGAGAGATCAGGTGATTTAGATAATGCTCTGGAAGTGGCTTTTTGCTATGACGAAAGAGTGTTGGTGGAAGATGCGGTGGACATGGAGACGGAAGTAAACATATCAGTGCTGGGTAATGGACCGTATGAGGTGAGCGTAACTGAACAGCCAGTGGCTAGTAGTAAGGTACTATCTTTTGAGGATAAATATATTTCTTCGGCAGGGAAGCAGCAGGGGATGGCGAGCGCTAAGCGAGTGATACCGGCAAATATTTCTAGTAAGCAGCTAAAAACAATTGAAGACTGGGCTAGGCAGATATTTTGGGCAATGGGTGGAAGAGGCTTGGCAAGAGTAGACTTTATGATTGATAAGAAGGGTGAGATTTATTTTAATGAGATAAATACAATCCCTGGGTCACTGGCCTTTTATTTATGGGAGCGAAGTGGTTATCCATTTCCCAAGCTGGTAAGCAAGTTGGTGGAATTGGCGCTCGAGTCTTGGAAGCGGAAACAGCAAAGAGTGACGGTGTTTGAAAGTAATATTTTGTCTGGACTGGGTAGATTGGGAGTAAAGGGAAAAGCTTAGTTTGACAGAGGAAGTCTATTGTCCTATAATACTGACAAGATCTTTAATATGGAGGAGGATGCTATGGCCGTTCGAGATATTCTCACAGTGATGGCTGACCAGATTCGGTGGCTGCGTGATCCTGATGAGCAGAAAGCCTATATGGCGGGAATGCTTACCGGTGTGCGGGTAGCCAAGGTGTTGGTGCTGCAGCGCATTGCCGGCAAGTTTGGTCCTAGTCTTTATGGTTTTGCCAGCAGGACTTACATGGGACCGTTGCGTCAGGGTGGTATGAGTGTCGTGGAGTTTATTCAGGGCGCAAATATCGGCACGGATGGTGTGGTGTCGCTCACGGAGGAGATGTTTTCTTGCCCGGAGATGATGCAAGACCGGCGCCTGTCACAGATATTTCAGAGGGGGTTTGAAAATGGAGTCGATGTGATTTACATTGACGGCTGCAAACACTTTCTGGAAGGATACGCTTATCCATCAAGACAAGAGGCTGAAGAGAAAGTCAAGGAATGGATGAGTGATATGGAAGTGGTTGTGACTGCGAAGATGGCTTCACTTCAATGAATTCGTTTGCCGCCCTAGAGGCGGCTTTTTTGTGCGTTAAAAAGTATCAGGAAGATCGTTTTCTAAGAGAATCCAGTCGTATGACTCTGCAAGCTCATGAATAATTGGCCAGAGGTTGGTGTTGTTTGGGATATGGGTGGAATTTTTTCCGCCGAGCCCTATTTGTAGATTTTTGGTGCGCTCGGATTCGCCTACCAAAATTATTTTTTCGAAAATTTTACTAGCTTTTTCCCCTATTTCTTGATGAACTGTAGCAGTTTTGTCTCCTAGCTCAATGATGCCTGGGGTGATAAGTGCCTTTTTGCCAGGGATGTCAGATAGATCGTCTAAAATGCGATGAAAACCAGTTTCGTTTGAACTAAATGAGTTATCGATGAGGGTGCAGTTTCCAATTTTTTTTAACTCAAGTCGATGTGGGGCTGGGGTAATGGAGGAGACTGCCTTTTTGATAGTGGTGATGGGGAGCTTTAGCATGAGGCTCATGGAGATTGCCGCTGTTAGATTTTCAAGGTTTGAAGTGCCGAAAAGTGGTGAGGTAAAAGAGTAGTGATTATTTTTGTAGGAAATTGTGAAAGTTGTTCCTGAAGGTTTGAGAGTGTAATGGGAGACACGGAAGTCTGCTTTTGGGTCGTGGAGCGAGTAGGTTTTGATGTTCTTGTATTTGGCTTGCGAGAAGGTGTTTTTTATGTAGGGATTGTCGAGATTGACGAGGCAGTTTTCTTTGTTGGGGTTTGAATCGATGATTTCGAACTTGGCTAGGGTAGTGTTTTCTAAGGTTTTGAAACGCTCGAGATGTTGGGTACCTATGGCAGTAAGAATAGAGAATTGAGGTGGAGTCATGAAGCATAGTTCTTTTATCTCTCCCCTTTTGTATGCTCCCATTTCAGAGATAAAGAAGTGGTGTTTGGAGAGGAGCTCAAGCTTTACTACTTTGGCAATTCCAAAGATAGTGTTGTAACTTTGAGGAGTTTTTAGGGTGAGAGTGTAACTCGCGAGAATTTGGTAGAGATAGTCTTTGACACTAGTTTTGCCAAAAGATCCGGTAATTCCGATGGTTTTTAGGTGGGGATGAGAGAGGAGTGTTTGTCTGGTGGTATTAATTGTGTGACGGCGATTGATGGCTTCGTATGGCCAGAGAAGAAAAAGGGAAGCTATAAGAAAAGGAGGGGGGAGCAATAGAAGAAGAAACCCTGGGATTAAGGTATTGAAGAAGTTGGGTAACAAGATTATCGATTGAATTAAGGCAAGGGTGAGTGAGAGAAAGATGATTTTTTTGACTTTGGAAGTGTAGACTAAAGGTTTTTTGTGACTAATCTGATATTTGAAGGGGTGAGTCACCCACCAGGAAAGGAACCTTCCTGGCTCGTAACCTTCTTGTTGGAGAATGGTGAGGTGGGTGATAAGGAGGGAAAAAATATTCATTTGATAGCCTGGGTGATGATTTTGGCCAAGTCTTGAATGTGGGTAAGATGGGGGTTGTGACCAGCGCCATACATAACAGTAAGAGTGGAGTTGGGGATTTTTTCGGCGAGCAGGTTACCGTGATATGGAATGGCTTTATCTTCACTACCCCAGATGATGGTGGTAGTTTGGGTGATTTTGTGTAGCTTTTGACTATAGTCTTCGGTAATGATTTTGGAGAGTATCTTTTTTTGGATAGGACTTGAGGCAGCGTAGTCTTTGGAGGAGATGTATGAGACTAGCTTTTGGTAGATGGCTTTGGGGAGAAGGTGGTTTAGTGGCTTTAGCCCTTTTAGAATCTTGGATTTTAGAGAGAGCTTGGGGGATCTAATGAGGGCAGGTGACACAAATATTAATTGGGAGATAATCTTGGGGTGAGTAATAGCAATCTCGGCTGCAATTTGACCTCCAAAGGAGTGTCCGAGGATGATAAGAGGAGTTTTTGTGTTTGATTTTTTGATGAAATCAAGGACAAAGTTGGCGTAGTCTGTGACTCCTGGAGTGTGAAGGGTGGGAAGAGCTGGTGTATTGCCAAATGAGGGAAGGTCGAGGGCAATAACAGTGGCGTTTTCTATTTGGTTTATGACTGGCTGCCAGAGCTGTGAATTGTGTCCCCAACCGTGAAGTAGGAGAAGAGTTTTGTTTGAGGTGGTGTCTTTTTTGAGGAAATGGGTGAGGAGTCCTGATACAACAAGTTGCATGGTTTATTTTAACAGGGGGGATATTTTAAGCCTATTTGTGGTGTAAAATCACGATATATGGCGGGATATGATTTTAAGAAAGTTGAGGATAAATGGATAAACAGATACGATGATTTCGAGCCTTACAAAGGTAAGACTTTTTCGGAGAGAGAAAAGTTTTATATGCTAACCGAGTTCCCTTATCCTTCGGGATCTGGTCTACATGTGGGTCACGCCTTTTCAATGACTGGTGCTGATGTGTATGCAAGATTTATGAGAATGAAGGGAAAGAATGTGATGTTTCCGATGGGTTGGGATGCTTTTGGCTTGCCGACTGAAAACTATGCAATAAAAACAGGAAAGAAACCTCAAGAAGCAACCAGAGAAAATACTGAGAACTTCAAGAAACAAATGAAGGCTTTGGGATTTTCTTTCGACTGGGATAGAGAAATAAACACTACCCTACCTGATTATTATCACTGGACACAGTGGATATTTATTAAGCTGTTTGAGAAGGGATTGGCGGAAAAGCAGGAGATGCCAATTAATTGGTGCCCTAGCTGTAAGATTGGCCTGGCAAATGAAGAAGTAGTGGATGGTAAGTGTGAGAGATGTGGGACTGTGGCTGGAGAGAAGAAACTATCTCAATGGGTTGTAAAGATAACCAAGTACGCCGATAGATTGATTGAGGGTTTGAAAAGTACTGATTTTATAGAGAAAGTAAAAGCGGCTCAGATAAATTGGATTGATAAAAAAGTGGGAGCAAAAATTAGATTTGAGGTGGTAGGTGGCGGGCAGATTGAGGTATTCACCACTAGACCTGACACTTTGGGTGGAGCGACTTTTTTAGTGATTTCTCCAGAACATAATTTGGTGGAAGAGCTAATGGATAGAGGTGAGGTGTCTGACTATGTGAGACAAGCTGAAAAAAAGAGTGATATTGAAAGAGCAAGGGCGGATAGAGAAAAGACAGGAGTGTTTTCCGGCAAGATGGCGATAAATCCATTGACTGGTAGAGAGATACCGGTGTGGATTGCTGATTATGTACTTTCTGGATATGGTACTGGGGCGATAATGGCTGTGCCGAATATTGATGAGCGGGATGGAGAGATGGCAAAGAAGTATGGATTGAGTGTGGATTGGGAGTTTAAACCTGATGACAGTGCGATTGATTTAGTTGTGGAAAAGGGAATTGGGGAAAGAGCAGAGACATACCATTTAAGAGACTGGATTTTTAGTAGACAACATTATTGGGGTGAGCCTATTCCGATGGTGAATTGTGCGAAGTGTGGTTGGGTGAGTGTACCTGAAGAGCAGTTACCGGTGATGCTGCCGGAGGTGGAAAAATATCAGCCGACAGATACCGGTGAGTCACCTCTTGCTAATCTTACTGACTGGGTGAAAACAGTGTGTCCGAAGTGTGGCGGCTTGGCAAGTAGGGAGACAGATACGATGCCAAATTGGGCGGGATCTGACTGGTATTTTTTAAGATATTGTGATCCGAAAAATGAAAGGGCGTTTGCGGGATTTGATGAGATGAAGTATTGGATGCCGGTTGATGTGTATGTGGGTGGAGATGAGCATAACACCCTGCACTTGCTCTACAGCAGATTCATCTATCAGTTTTTGTTTGATTTGGGAGTAGTGCCTAGTGATTGCCCA
>CAIQPO010000095.1 GCA_903873735.1 Candidatus Collierbacteria bacterium
ATTTATTAAGAATTGGTTTTATTGATGAAACTATGAAATCATGTCCCTTTATTTTATTTAATGATCCAATACATAAAAAATATTTTTTTATCTGACTTTCACTGTGCTGTTTTCGGAAAATAGCACTATTCACTGGAGGTGTAATAATTATTGAGTTACTTTTATATACTTTCCTAATAACCTCCATTGAATATTTTGAATTTGAGATGACTTGATCAGCAAATTTATAATTAGATTCGTCAATAATCTTGATGGGCAATCTTATAATATTTGCTAACTTTTTCTTAAACGATTCTGCATGATATTTGGAGTCTTCGTAAAATTCTCTCTGAGGCTCGTGACATATATAAATTTTCCTACAGTTTATGTATCTTAAAATATAAGGAGATTTTGTAAGATAATCGTGATTAATAATTGCAAAATCGTAGCCCTGATTGTTTATGTAAATCGCAAGCTTTTTATGAATAATTGGCAGAATTAACACAATCCATACTAGCCTTGGAAGAAATCCTTTCCAAGGTTTAATTAGTATGCTTTTACAATACTTAAGACCTAAGTTATTATCCTCCGGTAAATCAGAGATCCTATAATTATCAACAGTGATTTTTTTCTTAGCCAACTCGTAAGATAGTAACTCCATTACTCTTTTTGCTCCTCCAGAAGGGAGGTTATCGAAAATTACTACTTTCATCTGATTAAATATAAGTATGAAGGATTCTTTTCACTGTTTAAGAATGTTTTCATTTATTTTGGTATTCCTCATATATTTCTTCAATTTTGATTATACATACGCAATTGAATTAAATTTTGAAGAGCCGTTTTTAGATCTAAATTATTGGAATATTTCAAGTAACTCTGGCAGTGTATTTACAAAAGATGGGGGCTTGTATCTGAAAGGGGCGAATACATCTAGCTATTCCTTTCCTTATTTATTTCCAAAAGAAAATTTGTTTAATGACTATGAAGATTTTGAGTTCTCAGTCGAATTTCTTTATATAGATAGACCTCAAACTTTTGGTAATGGAATAGCCATTATTTCACAAGAAATAACACCCCCGAACGGAACTTCATCTGTAATTGAATACAATACGATTTTTAATGTGTGGTATGACGGCGCGGGATTGATTTTATATTCATGGTTTTGTGATGACAATTCAAGGTTATGCAGAACTTTCAAACCTTTAACTAAACCGTCTAGCAATCCTCTTGAAAAACATACATTTAAGTTTCAATACGTTTCTGGAATATATACTGTTTATTTCGACAGTGATATTGTTTTTGTCTCCAATAATACACAGGTGAAACCTAAAAATATTTGGATTGGTCAGCCCATACACACATATACAGATGAATTGTGGCAGAGTTTTAGCATCAACTATATTTCTGTTACTCCAATAAACAAAGGAAAGGTTATATTTATTCCTGGACTTGGGGCTAGTTGGGATTTTGCTAACATGCTTGGATATACTACTTCAGACAACTGGACCATACCTGATTTTGTGGATGTATACAAACCAATAATTGATAATCTAGAAAAAGCTGGATACGAGAAGGGCAAAAACTTCTATATATATACATATGACTGGAGAAAAGATTTGGTGACTCAGGCTGATGATTTCAATGAGTATTTGAATTCCGTGGGAATATCACAAGCTGACAATATTACTGTCATTGGGCATAGCTTGGGAGGCTTGGTAGTAAAGTCGTATGCAAGAAAATATGGTGATGGCTTAATCGATAAACTACTGACTGTTGGATCTCCACATGACGGGGCAATAGACGCGTACTTGGTTTGGGAGGGTGGATATTTACCCGCAGGTAAATGGTGGGAAAAGGCGGCTTTTGAAATTATTACCCAAAATGAGAAAAATCCTTTTGAAAATAGGCTGACAACTTTGCGGAATCAAGCACCAATTTTTAAAGATTTACTTCCAATCTTCCCGTTTATTAGGAGAGATGGATTAATGATTAGTCTGGATAAAATGATTGAAAGAAACTCAACACTTCAGGAGTTACGCAATAAGCCAGCTGATCAAAGTAGCTATCTTAGTTTGACTGGAAGTGGCGTGCAGACAAAATCTGCTATCAATGTAACAGGTAGAAATATTTTAGATAAACTTAGGGGTTTGTGGGCTGATGGAAAACCAGCCAGCATTAACCCTTTTGAGTTTTCCTGGCAAGGAGATGGTACAGTTTTATCATCAAGTGCTAGCCTGGGAAAGTCACAAAGTATCGAAGAAGATCATCTGGCATTAATTTATAAAAAAGATTCTATCTCCAAGATATTTAGTACTGTTGGTGTAAATGGTGATATCTCTGCTTCTGACTCAATCAACAATAGCGAGAGCGCTACTGTGGTAATGCTCCAATCACCCGGACAGCTTAATGTATGTGACACAGATGGAAAATGTGACAATTCTATTGGCTGGTTGGTGGCAAATGACAAACTGTTTCTGTCTGATAGAACTTTCAGTGAATTGAAAATCAAGGTTGTTGGTGGAGACACAGAAACAGGTGAATATTTACTTAGCTTCGCTGATATTCAGGAAGAAATAAATTGGTATAAATTCAATGGAAATCTCATTGGCAATGACGAGGATATCTATTTTTGGACAGGAGGTAGCAAGAAGCGTTTCGCTCCAGATGATACTACCTGGAAGGAGAACTTTGACTTTCTAATTGAATCACTGGATAAATACGAGAAGAGCTGGGGAGAAAAATTTAATATTAGAGAATATTTGAAAAATTTAAAAATCGATGCAAAATGTGCTAAGTATCGAGTGGCTAAAAATCATGTGGGATGGCTATCAAGTAAATATATTAAGAATCAGGAGATAATGACTCTAATTATTAATTTGCACAATCTGATAAACGCTAGGTTGGCTGTGTGCAAATAAAAACCCCGCAAGATGCGGGGTTGGTTTGTTTATTTCAGCACGCCTGCAGTGATCCAGTTGTCGATCACTGTGGGATAGCCCTCAAGGGATGAGGTTTCCCATCTGAGTAGGTCGCCGGAGTCACAGGTTTGGTCGAAGCGATAGATGATACCCACGGCCTCAGTGAAGCTGTATTGTGGCAAATTTTTGAGCTCTGTCCAGCTCACCGGATTGATGAAGTCAGCATAGATTCCTTTGTAGTTGGGGAAGGCCAAGTTGGCAACGTAGATACCGCCGTCAGGAGAGATGGTGATATCTGCTGCGGTTTTGCTTTCCCAAACGATTTCAGGACGGCATGATGACCTAGAAACCTGGATTCCATAGCTCATGACCATGTTGCGACCACTGGGAAAACTACACTCGACCCAGAGGTTGGTGTTTTTTTGGAGAGGCTGGGTGAGGTCAATGACAGCCATGGTTGATGAATCTTTGATGACACAGATTGCCTGCTCACCGTCTGATTTGGAGCTCTCAATGGCGGTAATTTTGGGGGTTACTGTTTCGCCTGGATAAATAATGGCAGGCTCAGTGTAAAGCCGAGCTTTGATGGTTAGACCATCGTCAAAGGTAAAGGTCATCATCTGTGATTCAAGATCGCAGTCGTATGAGGCCACTTGCTGCCCGGAAAAGGTAAAGCCAGTGTGCATGCACCCATATGAATATGACTTTGGTACAGAGGTGGGTGTCACTTCTATCACTGCGATAGATGTTGGCACAATGACTTCTTCTGATACTGATACCGTACTCGTTGGAATAGCGGGTTCGGTGGGCTGAATGGTAGCCGTTGCTTCAGGAGCTGCCATTTGTGGAGCGTAAGGGCTGGCAGTGGAGGCGGCACAGGCGGCAACAGCTAAGGCAAGAATTGAAGTAAGAAATACGACCAAGTAGAGTTTCCTCATGCATTCTCCTTTAAGGTGCAAAAGACGATGGGTAGATTATACCTTATAGGGTGATTGGACTCAAATAATGGATCTATTTATCACTTTAAGCTGATAAAATTTAGATATGAACAGAATGTTTGTTACTGCAACATTTAAAAACGGAGAGAACAAACAAGAGATAGAGCAGCTATGTGAGCTAGTAAAACAATCAAATTTTCAGGACTTTTGTTTTATACGAGATGTGGAAAATTATCAAAAGATGTTTTATGACTCAAGGGAGCTAATGCGAAGGGCTTGTGAGGAGATTGAAAAATCAGACTGGCTTCTTTTAGACATGACCGACAAGCCTACAGGAAGAGCAATTGAGGCAGGTATGGCTTATGCTCTTGGGAAAAAGATTGTGGTGATTATGAAAAGAGGAACAATCATCAAAGATACCACAAGAGGAATTAGTGAAGCGGTAATTGAGTACGACAATATCGAAGATATTGTGACTGAACTTAGAAAATTAGTTTGATATTTTCTAAACTTTTCGAATCCTTTTTATAAATATACTAAAAGTCTCGACACAAGGCCGAGACTTTTACTAGTGGACCCGAAAGGATTCGAACCTTTGACCTCTGCAATGTGAATGCAGCGCTCTAACC
>CAIQPO010000096.1 GCA_903873735.1 Candidatus Collierbacteria bacterium
CCGCTAACAAACAATATTCTAACATATTCATGCCTTTTGGCAAATTCAAAAAGAATATAAAATACACTTATGGCAGATAACAAAATCGTGGTTTTTGATGTAGGGGGAGTGTTTTTTGACTTCAAGCCATGTTTTCAAAAAGTAAGCGATGACTCCGGTCTAGGCTTCGAGACGGTCAAAGACATCTGGATTAAGCTCGACGATCAAATCTGCCAAGGAAAAATCAGTACCGACGTGTTTATCAATGAAATAAATCAAAAAGCACCCAAAAAATTAAAGATTGATGATTTCACTAGCTACTGGACCGAAGCATTTGTGCCGGATCATCAAATAATCAATCTAGCACTTTCTCTATCCAAAACCACAAACATAGGCATGCTCACAAATATCTTTCCTGGAATTTTTGACAAATCAGTTGAATCAGGAAAAATCCCCTATATTACAAACTGTCGGTTACTTGAATCACACAAATACGGACTTACCAAACCAAACCCCCAAATATTCCTCAAATACAGCGAGATCTTTGGTTTCAAACCAAATGAAATACTGCTAATCGACGATACTCTAATAAACATTACAGAAGCAAACAATCAGGGTTGGAATACTCACCATTTAGATAAGAACATAAACGACTACACAACCAGACTCACAAATAGGATAAACTCATTCATACAAAAAAACCTCCCCTAAAAGGGGAGGATCATGGACTACTTATTTTTTACTGAAACAACCTTGGTCGTCACCCAATATTTGTGTGGCTCATTATCCTGTTTTACAATAATGAGCCTGTAACCTGGCATAATGGCCCCACGCCGTTCAACCACAGGGGCACCAAACCAGGTGACAAAGCCAGATCCAGCGATGCGACCTCGTGAGTGAAAGCTACCGTTTCGATAGACATCTCGATAGCCGTCTTCGTCAGGAACACCAAGCTCATAAGATGCGGAGCTATCCGTGATAAAGACAATCTCTTTGGACAGATCTAAGAACAAAACCTGCCACAAACGCTTGAGAAAAGAAGGTAACCACATATAGACCTCCGATCAGTTAAGGAACCTATATATTATACCATTCAGATAAATCAAACTAAAATTGTCGGGGTGGTGAGACTCGAACTCACGACCCCTGCGTCCCAAACGCAGTACTCTAGCCATCTGAGCTACACCCCGAACTCTCATATTTTATCATGCTCATTGTTTTCTTTTGTGTCATAATTTAATCACCATGAAAATCACTACATTTCTCCTGCTTATTTCCAGTACAATTTTACTTTCAGGATGTCTTCCCAGCCAAACAGGTAGAATACTCTCCAACCCTGTAACCACTAACATTGAAGAAAATTCAATTCAAATAAAAAACTTTGCATACAATCCATCAGAAATCAAAGTCAAACCAGGAACAAAAATCACAATTACCAATGAGGACGATGAGGCACATTCAATTGTGTACGACTCAACAGAATTTGACCCTACCTTCATAGACCCTAAATCAAAGACTGAAATGAACGCCCCCATTAGCCCAGGAACTTACAAATTTCATTGTGACAAGCATCTTTACATGACCGGCACCATAATCATACAGTAGGAACAGTGTCTTTCTCAACAAGAGCGTAATAAAAAGTCCCCATCAATCCATCTGGCTTAATAAATTTATCCTCAATTCTTTGAGCCAGTATCGGCTCCGACTCCAAGAGCCCTTGCACAATTTCTTGATTTTCCTCGACAGATGAGGTGCAAGTAGAATACACCATTCTTCCGCCCACTCTTGTGGCAGTAAAAGCAGACCAGATTAATCTCTTTTGCCGCTGTGCTAAACCCTTTATTCTCTTTTGATCGGAATCCACTCGTTCATCCATACTGCAGGGAACGTCAGCCAGCACTTTATCAAAATAATTTGGATACAATCTCCACATCATTTCACCAGGTTTGTTTTGAATCTTTACGTTTGAAATACCCAATCTCTTAAAATTTGCCTTCATTTTGTATATTCTTTCCTTACTCAAATCGTTTGCCACAATAACCCCTGCATTGCTCATCATCACTGCCATTAACGCAGTTTTCCCTCCTGGGGCTGCAGCAATATCTAAGACCTTTTCTCCTGATTTGGGTTCTAGAGCAATTACCCCTAGCATGCTTGAAAGATTCATAATGTAAAAAAATCCCTTTTCGTATTCAGGCAAAGACATTAGCAAGTCAGATGTGCCATCTTTTGATATATATGCTAACTCAAATTGATCCCAAATCTCAAAATCAATTCCGTTTCTATCAAGAATCTCTTCAAATTCTCTTTGCTCTATCTTCAGTGAATTTCTCCAAAAAGTGACCATGAATGTTTTCTATTGTAAAATATACAGGTTGGAACTTCACCTGTTTCAATTATCTTGGTGGGTGTAGCTTAGTAGGCTATATCCAGACCATAGAAGCAAAGCTTTTATGGGCGAAGATATAAGAGGAAGCGCAGGAAAATACCTCAATAATCTTATTATTGAGAAGATGACGAGCAAGCTCTTAAAGCGCCTAGGCTGGAATAGCCTCAAAGCAAAATGAAAATTGATATGGTGGGTGTAGCTTAGCTGGCTAAAGCGCCTCCCTGTGGAGGAGGAGATCGCGGGTTCGAATCCCGTCACCCACCCTAAATCAAAAGTCTCTGGCTTGTCCAGAGATTTTTTGATTTAAGTCGATAAAGGGATGAGAACTTGGCGGAGCTGGTTTCGTAACGAACCCAGCGAGCCCGGCCCTGAGGCGCAAAGCGACCGAAGGCGAATCCCGTCACCCACCCTAAATCAAAAGTCTCTGGCTTGTCCAGAGATTTTTTGATTTAAGTCGATAAAGGGATGAGAAC
>CAIQPO010000097.1 GCA_903873735.1 Candidatus Collierbacteria bacterium
GCCCCAGCTCCAATTCAAAAATATCTAAACGAAAAAACGTTAAATTTGCGCAACGTAAACATTTCTCCTGATTTCAAAGTGTCTATGGATGAATTCGTGAAGTACTATCGTGATATAAACGGCCTTCCAAAGCCAGATGCAATAGTAGCTATCGACACAAAATTCCCAGTGGAAATCCTAAAAGTTATCGGAAAAATTGGTGTTGGCGGTTGGGGTAACTTCGGGCCAGAGCTAGATCCAAGATGCAACTGCCCTCAAGTGGTTTATGCCCTAGAAGAAATTGCCGATAGACCTACAAACACAATCCGAACCGGCAGAAAAGCAGTACTTGGACCTTTGATGCACTCGATGATGGCCAACGCTATGGGTAGTCCCAAGTCTACCTGGCCAAAACTTGTAAATGTTGTTTTGAATTCTATCAAAGAAAAACACCTAATCTTCTATTTCTACGATCCCAAGTCACAACTAATTGCTGAGGACTTCAATGCAGCTGGCAGAATCAAAGACTATCAGTACGACTACCTTCACATAAACGACTCAAACTTTGGTGGTGCCAAAACAGACATGTTTATCACTCGAGATGTTGAGCAGGAGATAGAGGTGGTTGGAGGTAAAGTAGTAAAGACAGTTAAGATCAACTACAACAATCCCACCAAAGGAAGCAACTGCAATCTTGAGGCAGGTCAGCTTTGTCTAAACGGCACCTACCGCGACTGGGTTAGGCTATTTGTTCCCAAAGGTAGCAAGATTATTTCAGTTGTGGGATCAGAGGTCAAGGAAGTGGTTGGGGAAGAGCTAGGAAAAACAGTTATTGAAGCATTCTTCACTATGAGACCTCAATCTAGTAGCAAGATTGTCTTTAAATACGAGCTTCCAGAGCTTAATCTATCAACCTACAAAATGTTGATTCAAAAACAGCCAGGTATGCCCACCATCAAACACACTATTCTTTTCAACGGCTCCCAGACTGTTGTTGATCTTGATTCAGACAAAGAGGTCACACTAAACTAAAGACAGATGAAGCCGGCTTTCTCCGATATCGGTATTGTCTTGAGGACTGTGGATTTTGGTGAAGCAGACAAACTGATTACCATCATCTCCCATCACCATGGGATGCAAGACTTTATCGCCAAAGGCGCCAGACGCTTAAACTCGAAAAAAGCACCACATCTGGATATCTTTAATCAAGTGAAGTTTCAAATCGGCAGGGGATATACGCCACAGTTGCTACTACAAGCAGAGACAGTTCAGTACTATCCGCAAATAAAAGCCAATTTTGAAAAAACTAGGTCAGCCATGCTATTTTGCGAAATTTTAAACTCACTTCTACCCAAAGAAGAAGATGACAAGGAGACTTACCTTTCTCTTACGAACTTTCTCTCTGCCATAAACAACAGCACAAATTCCAAAAATAACGATGATTTAATCAATCAATTTTCCCTTTATCTGCTCCGCCATCTAGGCTATCCAGCACCAAAAATGCTAGAGGCGGTTTCTCTACCCGACTATTTCGAGACTATAATAAACAAAAGGCTAATAAGCCAAGGATTAAAATAGTAAAATACAGTCATGTCAGAATCTCAAACATTGGAAAAAGTAATTTCACTTAGCAAGAGAAGGGGATTTGTTTTTCCTGGATCTGAAATCTACGGAGGCTTAGCCAACACCTACGACTTCGGTCCAAGAGGCACAGAGTTAAAGCGTAATCTCATGAATCTGTGGTGGCAATACTTCGTCACCAAAAGGAGTGAAATGTACGGTTTGGATACTAGTGTGCTGATGTCTCCGTCTGTCTGGGAGGCTTCGGGTCACACAGCTTCTTTTACCAATCTCATGATCGACTGTGTTGATTGCCGATATCGCACTCGCACCGACCACTTAATTGAAGACAACATTGAGGGAATAGGTAATGTAGAAGGTAGGCCAATAGAAGAGTTAGATGAGCTAATAAAAGACAACAAAATCAAGTGTCCCAAATGTGGAAAATCAAACTGGACCAAAACCCGCCAGTTTAATCAACTTTTTGAAACCAAGGTTGGAATCATCACTGGCGACAAAAACACTGCCTATCTTAGAGGAGAGCTAGCCCAAGGAATGTTTGTAGACTTCAAGCAAGTCCTCGATAGCATTCACCCCAGACTTCCCTTTGGTCTAGCCCAGTCTGGCAAAGCCTTCAGAAACGAAATTACCATGGGTAAATTCACCTTCCGCACACTCGAGTTTGATTTAGCTGAGTTTGAGTACTTTGTCGACCCCAAAGAATGGGAAAAGTGGTTTGAGTACTGGAAGAAAGAAATGTATGAATTTGCCCTGCTTGTAGGTCTTAATCCCGAAAACCTTCGTTGGAGAGAGCACAAAAAAGAAGAGCTATCCCACTATTCATCTCGCACTGAAGATCTGGAATACAAGTTTCCTTGGGGATACAAAGAGATGTGGGGTTTGGCATACAGAACTGACTTTGACTTGAGAAACCATATGGAAAAATCAGGCGTAGACCTCCGCTACACCGACCCTTATACCCAAGAGAAATTCATTCCGCATGTAATTGAGCCCACCTTTGGTCTTTCCCGATTGCTCACAATTATTATGATGAATTCTTACTTTGAAGACACTGAAAAAAACAGAATAGTAATGAAGTTCCCCAAAAAACTTGCTCCAGTTAAGGCTGCAGTATTTCCTCTAGTGGGCAACAAAAAGGAGCTATCCGACAAAGCGAGGGAAGTGTACGACAAACTTTCAGCTACTTTATCAGTTGAGTGGGATGACAGGGGAAATATCGGTAAACGCTACTATGCTCAAGACGAAATTGGCACTCCCTACTGTATTACTGTCGATTACCAAACCCTAGAAGACAACACCGTGACAGTTAGAGACAGGGATACAGCCACTCAAGAACGTGTTAGCCTTGACAAGATTTTAGATTACCTCCAATATTAATTGAGAAAATATGAAAAAAATCTATTTGCTTCCTCTACTTTTGGCCGCGGTTATGCTCGGAGGTTGTACTAAGAAAACCACTAACGCTCCACAGCCCTCAAAACCAAGCGCAGCTCAAAAACTACTCATAAACGAACTTGCACAAGACAAGCGACCATTCACTGTCTTGATTCCTCATGCCAGTAACCGTCTCTTTACTTTTTACACTCAAAACGCAAACACAGCCCAGTCAGCCTCACTAGATTTGGAATATCAATCAGGTGAACTATTAAAAGCAGCTAGAGCTAGCATTGAGTCTCCGATAGCCAACCCCTACATTAAAGCCATCTTACTTGGTAGCTGCTCTACTGGTGGTAAGTGTACTTTTGATACCGATCTTAAGTCCGGCACCATGAAGTTCAAATTAAGTTTTGCAGGAGAAGAGGCAATCCATGTATTAAAGGGCGACTTTACCTTCGTCTTGGGTCAAAAGAATCTACCAGATGGAAGAGTTACATTCGAGCCAACCAAAGCTTCACTCAAAGACAATCTAATTCTTGCCAACTCCTTCGGCACACCTACACCTACATCAAAAGAAATCGCTCTTTACCCGGTAGTTATCTCTTCAACCTCTGAAAAGGCAGTAGTCGGGAGCTTAAAGATTCAGTCGGCAGCTCAATCAGTGGAGATATATGATGGTACTTCTTTCAAACCAATAAAATACACTGAAAAAGACGGGCTTATTACCATAGCTCTCAATGAGAAGCCTTGGGTAAAAGAAGCGACCATTGTAAGAGATGACCAGAAAGGTGCTACCGAGTCCGTCAAGCTCTATCTAGTGGGTCCAATTGTGCTGACAAAATAGCCTGTAATATTGACTTTTAGCCTCAATTGTGTTAGTATCCAACCACAAACGGGTTGGTTAACCGTGTACAACTAGCACCTTACACGGCCTTTTAGTTGGAGGCCAAAATGTCAGAAATTGAATTTTCAGAAGTTAAAATTGGGCGTCTCACCGTCATCTTCCCCGAGTCTTGGGGTAACCCCAGAATATCGGTTGAAGACTACGGATACAAAATTTACTGGAGTGGTGCGATGCATGTCTGGGTCTCGATGGCAGGAGATCGCGGTTCGATTGTTGCCGATCGTGACACCAACATAAAAATCTACAAAGACAAACAGTTAGTTTTGTCTGATTGGCATCAGCATCGACCGGGTAGCCTTTGCTCCTTCGGTAGTCTTACCAAAGAAAATTAGCTAGAAATTTTCTCCAAGCCCTCATCAGTGAGGGCTTTTTTTGCCTCAAGTTATCTGTTGACACCACATATAATATGGTTAATACTAGAAAGTGGTGACAAGTGGTGAAGTATCCTGTATAAATAATTAAGATACTCACACTTAAGCCTGCCTATATGAATTATGTTTATTGGACGCTACTACCACACAATCGAACAGAAGGGGAGATTAGCTATTCCACAATCTTTCAGGGAGGAACTGGCTTCAGGTGGCGTCGTAACATGGGGTCTGGATGGCTGTCTTTTTCTTTTTCCGGAATCATATTGGCAGAAGCTCTCAGAGAAGTTGGCTACACTTCCAATGACCAATCCTCAAGCCAGAAATCTAACCAGACTTTTAGTTCAATCAGCCTCTCAGTTAAATCTGGACACCCAGGGTCGAACCCTAATTCCAGATCATCTTAGAGAGCAGGTTCAGCTAAAAAAACAGGTGGTAGTAGCAGGAGCTCTTACCAGAATCGAAATCTGGGATAGAGATGCGTATCACCAGCACCTTGATTCAATAGCACAACAGGTAAACAACACCGAGTTAGCAATCTCTGATCTTGGAATATGAGTCAGGCAATAACCAGACACTACTCTGCCTTCGGTAAGGAAATTGTTAAGTATTTTGAGTTATCAAAAGGTATAGTTTTTTACGATCTTACTTTGGGTGATGGTGGTCACACCGAAACCGCACTAGATTCAGGTTGTCGAGTGATTTCCTTTGATGTAGACCCTGAGGCAATCAGAAGGGCTACCGACTTTCTCAAGTCAAAACACACACCTCTAATAATCACCGATATAAATCTTGACAAGGTAGGGGATGAAAAGTGGGTAATTGTAAATGCAAACTTCACCAAAATTAGTGAAGTGGTAGAAAAGCTCAAACTACCTTTAGCAGATGCCATCATGGTCGATCTTGGACCAAGTCAGTTCCAAGTTTTGTCGCCTCAACGAGGCTTTAGCTTTCTGGTAGACGAACCTCTAGACATGAGATTAAGCCCAGAGCTAGGTGTTACCGCCGCCGATTTATTAGGTTGTCTAAACGAAGGAGAACTCTCCAATCTTTTTAGCCTCGGCGATGAGCCTTTCGCTAAGCCAATCGCTCGAGCAGTGGTTAAGAGGCGCCAGATATCGCCAATAAAAACCACCCTTCAGTTAGCTGATTTGGTGAAGAGAGTAAAGAGATCCCCAAGAGGCAAAACTAATCCAGCCACTCAAGTATTCATGGCTTTGAGAATGGCAGTAAATCTGGAGCGAGAAGTTATAAACGAACTTCTACCTCAGCTTCCAAAGCTCCTTTCCCCAAACGGAATACTCGGTGTAATCAGTTTCCACTCTGGTGAAGATCGGATCGTTAAAAACTTTCTCAAAGAAGAAGAACAAAAAGGAACCTTAAGTGCTATCTATCAAAAACCCTGCTTACCAAAGCAAGAAGAATTAGAAATTAGTAATCGTACTAGAAGTGCCAAGCTTAGACTCGCTAGAAAAAATAATTAACCACAGACTCACCTTACTGGTGTCCGTCTCTGCCTTAGTGGTAGCCATAGTGGCCAATTTCGTGGGTACTAATGCATTAGCCACCAAAGGCTTTGCGGTATCAGAGTCAGAATCAAAGATACTTTTAATTGAAAAGCAAAATCGCAATCTTCGAGTAAATATTGAGGAGAAGTCGAATCTTCAGGGGATGTCTGCTCAAGCTGAATATCGAGGTTTCATTAGCGCTTCCAATATTGTCTTTGTACCAACTCCCCCTACCACAGCCTTACGCTAGTAGAATAAAGGTAAGACATGGTTAGTCATCCTTCTTTTAGCGTCACCCAAAAACGACTTAAGATAATCTTTTATCTGGCTCCAATTTTTACTCTTCTAATCTTTACTCGCCTCTTTTACTGGCAGATCATCAAAGGCCCAGAGCTTCAATCAAAGGCAATAAAACAGCATTCAGCTATTTCATATCTAAAGGCTAGACGTGGAGACATTCTGGACTCCGAAGGGGGAGTGCTGGCAGGTACCAAAAACTTGTATCACTTGTTTGTCTACAAGCCACAGTTGGAAATCTCTCAATCAGAACTAATTACCAGACTTACCGAAAACCTTACGCCTGATTCAGTGGGTACAGCTCCAGCTGATTACAAAGACCTCTTTCTCAAGCGCCTATCACTCTCCTCAAACTGGGTTTCACTAAAACACTACGTCAAACCTGAAGACAAAGATAAAATTTCCAAACTAGAGATAAAAGGAGTTGGTTTTGAAGATGAATTTGTTCGCTACTATCCTGAAGCTAGTATGTCGGCACATGTCCTTGGCTTTGTTGGCCAGGATATGGCAGGCGAGGAACAAGGTTATTTTGGAATTGAAGGATTTCTTGACCGCACCCTACGCGGAAGAGGTGGAAAGATTAGGACAGAAAAGGACGTAAGAGGTAATCCAATTTTGGTAGGTGACTACCAATTGCTTCATTCCCAAGAAGGTAATACCATCAGAACTACTATTGATAAAAAAGTCCAGTTTATTGTCGAGAACAAGCTCAAAGATGGCTTAGCAAAGTATCAGGCGTCAGCAGGAAATGTGATTGTAATGGAATCAAAAACAGGAAAAATAAGAGCCATGGCTTCATTTCCTAATTACGACCCGCAAGACTTCTCCGCATTTCCTTCAAATGTCTACAAAAACCCCAACGCTGCAGATCTCTTTGAGCCAGGATCAATTTTTAAAGTGCTTATTATGGCTGCAGGCTTTAATGAAAAAGTTGTTTCTCCAGACACCGCTTGTGATATCTGCGCTGGTCCAGTGGTAATTGGAAAATACGCGATAAAAACGTGGGATGAAACTTACCGCGCCGGTTCCACTATGAGTGATGTGATTATTCATTCGGATAATACTGGTATGGTGTTTGTGGCGAGGAAACTGGGAAGAGATAAATTCGCAGACTATCTATCTAAATTTGGATTTGGAAAACACACTGGTATTGAGCTTCAAGAGGAAGTGTCAGGGCAAATAAAAGAGGCTAAGGATTTGGGTGATATCGACATTGCCACCGAATCTTTTGGTCAAGGAATTGCAGTTACGCCAATTCAAATGATAACAGCAGTAAATACTATCGCAAACAAAGGTAATAGAATTAGACCGACGCTTTTAGAAGAAAACATGCCTGAACCAAAAGACTTTCTTTCAGTTCTTTCTCCCGAAGCTGTAAATCAAATTACGGAAGTAATGGTAAAAGCGGTAGAGCAAGGTGAGGCAAAATGGGCTAAGCCTAAGGGTCTGGTTGTAGCTGGAAAAACAGGAACCGCTCAAATCCCAATCGAAGGACATTATGATCCAGAAAAGACTATCGCCAGCTTTGTTGGTTTCTATCCAGCATATAATCCAAAGTACACGATGCTTGTCACCTTAAGAGAGCCAAAAACTTCACCTTGGGGATCGGAAACAGCCGCTCCTCTTTGGTTTACGATTGCTAAGAGTCTTTTGCTATAAAATACTTAAAGATTTACAATAGACACAATGCTAGCAAGAATTCGACGTCATACAGTCTCTTTCAAACACGCAGCTGAAGGGATAATCTACACTTTCAAATCCCAGCCCAATTTTCGTTTTCACACAATTGCCATGATCTGTGTAATTTTGGCTGGAATTTATTTTGAGATTTCTTATTTTGAATGGCTAGCCCTCATCTTTACCTTCAATATGGTGCTGGTTAGTGAGATGGTCAATACTGCCATTGAATCTGTAGTTGATCTAGTTACCAAAGAGATTAGAGTTGAGGCAAAGATTGCCAAAGACGTAGCAGCAGGTATGGTGCTGGTTTCCGCAGTTTGCGCCATTGCCATCGGCATCTACATCTTTCTCCCCAAGATATTATTAAGTATCAGTTAAAATGTCACTTTTTTTAGGAGTCTTGATCTTTTCCTTTATCGTCCATGCTCTGGCTATTGTTCCCTTTGTAAATTTCTTATATCA